>NZ_JAQGLK010000208.1 GCF_028292925.1 Sphingomonas bacterium | reverse complement strand
CGCGAGGTGGTCGCCCAGAGCGTTCGACGGCAGCGATATGGCTCCTGAACAGCTTCACACCATGCTGGAGGCGGCGCGGTGGGCGCCGTCTTCCTACAACATGCAGCCGTGGCGGTTCGTCTATGCGCGGCAAGGCGCGCCGGCCTGGAACAGCCTGCTGGGTCTGCTGACCCCCAACAATGCCGGGTGGGTCAGCCGGGCCGGGGCGCTCTTCGTGCTGGCTTCCGACATGCTGATGCACCCGCCCGGTGCGGAGGAGGCGAAGCCGTCGCACAGCCACTCGGCCGATGCCGGGGCGGCCTGGGCGCAACTGGCATTGCAGGCGACCCGCCTGGGGCTGCAGGCGCACGGCATGATCGGATTCGATCTCGATCGTGCGCGCACCGAGCTTGCCATCCCCGAGCGTTACCGGATCGAGATGATGATCGCCGTCGGCCGGCCGGCGGACAAATCCACGCTGCCCGACAAGTTGCGCGATCGCGAGCATCCAAGCGGGCGCAACCCGGTATCGGCGTTCGGGTTCGAGGGGCGGTGGCCGGGGTAGGTTCCGCCCGCGGCGTGACCGCCGTGTCGATCAGTCGAGGATCGCGGTATCGGACCGGGTGATGATCTGGCTGATCGCGTCGAACAGCACGTTCATCGCGACCGGCTTCAGGATCACTTCGTCGGCGCCGGCGGCCAGGCATGTGGCGCGCAGATTGACCGCGGTATCGGCTGTGACGACGATGATAGGCAGCGATCGTTTCGCATCGGTGCGCGCGCGCAGGTGGCGGATCGCGGTCAGGCCATCCATGCCGGCCATGCGCAGATCCATCAGGATCACATCGTAATCGCCCTCACCGATCATCGCCAGCCCGGTCGCTGCCTCCGGCGCCTCCGCCATCTCGGCGCCGACGACGCTCAGCATGTCACGGACGACGCGGCGGTTCATCGCATCGTCTTCGATGAAAAGGACCTTTATCACAGCACTCCACCTCTGCCCGCGGACGTCCCGGTGCGGTCGCGCTCGGGATGGCGCGCCGGCCGGTTCACTTCCCGACCGATGCGATCAGGGCGCGAAGAGGCCTTGCCGGCCTGGAATGCGACGCACCCTCTTCCGAATAGAGCCGGCGCAGCTCCGCGACCAGCGCGGGCGCGGCAATCGGCTTGGCAAGCATGTGGATGCCCGGCCGCTTTGCGGCGAACGCTGCCACTGCCGCCTCGCGGCCCGGCGCGAACAGCAACGTCATGCGAGATCCGGATGCGGAGGCGAGATCGCAGACGCAATTCACCTTCTCCTGACAACCGGGATCGTTCACGCCGATACAATCGAACTCGGCGACGACATGATCGATGCCGCCGCGCGCGAGCCGCTCCTCCGCCTCGGCCGGCGAGGCTGCGGTTTCAACCGCCTCCGCAGCCCCCTCCAGCATCTTGACGATGACCCGGCGGGTGAGCGGGTTCGGCTCGACGACGAGCAGCCGCGCCTCGGAAAGGCGGGTCGCGCCGGCGGGCGCCTCTCGCGGCTCCACCGCACCGGCCGGGGCGGCGGCGCGGATCAAGGGCAGCGAGACCGTGAAGGTCGATCCCTGGCCCGGAACGCTATCGATGGCGATCACGCCGCCCATGGCTTTGGCGAGGCTGCGGCAGATGGCGAGGCCAAGGCCGGTGCCGCCGAAGCGGCGCGTGATGCTGCCATCCGCCTGGCGATACTTTTCGAAGATCAGATCCTGCTGCGGCGTCGGCACGCCGATGCCGGTATCGGCCACCCGGATCACCAGCCTCTCGCTGCCGGGCATGCCCTCGGCGCGGGCGGAGAGCGCGACGGAGCCGCTGTCCGTGAACTTGATCGCGTTCGACATGAGGTTGGCGATGATCTGCCGCAGCCGGACGGGATCGCCCTCGATCCTCGTCGGGCAATCGCTCAGATCCACATCGAGCCGCAGCCCCTTGCGCTCGGTCTCGACGTGCCAGAGCCGCTGGGCATCGTCGATCAACTGCCGAATATCGAGCGGAACGCGCTCGATCGTCAGGCCCCCGGCCTCGATCTTGGCGATATCGAGTATGTCGTCGACCAGCGCCTTCATCGTCTCCCCGGCGCCGTGGACGACGCCGATCCTGTCGCGCACCGTCTTGTCGAGCAGAGAGTCGGCGAGCAGCACCTGCGTCATGCCCAGGATGCCGTTCAACGGGGTGCGTATCTCGTGACTGGTGGTCGCCAGGAACTCGCCGCGGGAGAGAAGCGCGCGCTGCATGGCGGCATCGGCACTGACGAGCCGATCACACTCCCGCCGGACCCGCGCCAGCCGCACCAGCAGGGCGACGATCGACACCGCCGCGCCGGTGAGCAGCAGCGAAAGAATCACGATCGGGGTGGATGGGGTGGCGGCGACGAAAGCGAGTGGCGGGGCGCCGACCGACGACGATGCGGCAACCGGCGCGGCGATCAGCAGAAGCCCCCCAACATGCCGGCCGACCAATCGCATCACCGTTCCCCGTAGTTCCGATCTTTCTACCGGAAAAACCTTTCGATCCCGCTAACTATACCAAGTTCGGGGGAGCGCGCATATCGTCCGGCCAGCCCCCCGGCCAGTTCTCGGGACCGGCGACCCGTCCGTTCTGAACCGAACCTGCCAGTCAGCCCCGCCGGGCGGCGATCCGGCGTTGCAGTTGCTGGGCGAGCGGGATGACCGGCTTCAGATCGCGCCGCTGATCGTCGCGATCGAGAAACTCCAGCAATTCGTCGAACGGCATCGGCCGCGCGATCAGGAAGCCCTGGATACGATCGCAGCCCATCACCTGGAGCAGCGCCAGCGCCTCCGGGGTCTCGATCCCCTCGGCCGTCACTTCCATCTCCAGCGCATGCGCCAGATCGATGCTGGAGCGGACGAGCAGCGGATCGCGGTGGCGGCTGGTGAGGCCGGAGACGAACATCTTGTCGAGCTTGATCTCGTGCACCGGCAACTGCTGAAGGTAGGCGAGCGAGGAGAAGCCCGATCCGTAATCGTCGATCGCCAGCCGGATTCCGGCATCCGCGAACATCGACAGGTTGGCCAGCGCACGCCGCGGATCGCCGATTACCGCGGTCTCGGTGATCTCGAACCCGATCTTCAGCTCGGTGGCAGGCACGCAGGCAAGCGCCCAGGCCGCGAAATCCGGATCCGGCAGCAGCAGTGCGGACACGTTTACGTGCATCGACAAGGCATGGCCGCGTGCCTGCAGCGTGCGGGCATCGGCAATGACCCGTTGCATCACCCATTCGGTGAGGCCGCGTATGTAGCCCGTCTCCTCGGCGATGCGGACGAACAGATCGGGCGCGATCGGGCCGTGTTCGGGATGGTTCCAGCGGACCAGAGCCTCCGCGCCATCGATCACGCCGGTGCGGGCGACAAGCTTGGGCTGATAGTGGATGTGCAGCGAATTGTTGGCGATCGCCTGCGCCAGATCGCGCATCAGGGCGAGCCGGCCGAGCGTCGCCTTGGTCGTCGATGCGTCGGCGAAGGCGATCTTGAGGTGCTGTTCCTGCGCATCGGCAAGGGCGGCCTCGGCCAGCGCGACAAGTTCGTCCGTGATCGGCCCGCCGCCCGAATCGGCCACGCCGATCGTGAAGGACAGGTTGAGCTGCGATCCCTCGACCTCCACCGCGCGCGACAGTGCCGCCGAGGCGGCCATCAGCCGGATGCGTGCCTCGTTGATGGAGCGCGCCTGGAACACGAATTCGATCGAGGAGCGCCCGGCGCGGCCGACTTCGGCATCCGGCAGGCAGCTGCGAACCCGCTCGCACAGTTCCTGCAGCAATGTGTTGGCCAGCGAGTAGCCGATGGTACGCTTCAACCCGGCAAAGCGGTCGATCTCGGCGATGGCCAGGAAGGACCGCGCACCGGGCCGGTCGACGATCCGTGGCGCCGGCGGCGGAGCCGAACTGTCCGGCGGCTGAGGATCCGGGGCCACGTCCAAGGCCGCAGCGGGGCGCCCGAGCATCCGCGCAGCGGCTGCGCGAAAGCCGAGGAAGCGTTTGCCAACGCGGGCCTTGGTGCCCTTCGCCCGACGCAGAAGTCTGAAGCTTGCGACCACGATCACCGTCTTAGATCGGGCAAGCTAACAAAGGATTTACCGAAAGTGAGGGCGCGAAGCGGCTGCCAGCCTAAAAGGCCGGGAGCAGGCTCACGTCGCCGTCGCCTTCCGCGCCGCCATCGCCTGTGTGGATGCCGCATTCCACCTTGTTCCAGCCGCGCCAGCGGCCGGCGCGGGGATCCTCGCCCGGGGCGACCGCGCTGGTGCATGGCGCGCAGCCGATCGATGGAAAGCCCTGCGACTCGAGCGGGTGGCGCGGCAGATCCTGCCCGGCGAACCAGGCATCGAGATCCGCCTTGTTCCAGTCGGCGATCGGGTTGATCTTGAGCCGGCCATCCTTGATCTCGAACCGCGGCAGGGCAGCGCGCGTCGATGCCTGGAACGCCTTGCGGCCGGAGATCCACGCATCGAAGCCCTCGAGCGCGTGCGCCAGCGGCGCCGTCTTGCGGATCTCGCAGCAGCCGTCGGGATCGTAGGACCAGCGCAATTCGGTCGCGTCGCGTGCTGCCAGCACCGCCGGATCGGGCTTTGCCACGAGGAGGTTGGTGAGGCCCAGCCGTTCGACCAGCGCATCGCGGTAGGCGAGCGTTTCGGGGAACATCTTGAGCGTGTCGACGAAGATCACCGGGGTCGCCGGATCGGCGCGCGCGACCAGATCCAGCAGCACCGCCGACTCCGCCCCAAACGACGAAACGACGGCGACGCGCCCGGCCAGCCCCTCGGCCAATACCGTGCGCAGCATCGTCGCCGCATCCACCCCGGCGAACCTCTGCTCCAGCGCCGCGGCGTCGGCCGCGGTGAAAGCGGGCCGGACGTCGAGCACGTCGATGCGGCGCGCGGCTTCAGCCATGACGCTTCGCCCATACCGGCGAGCGCGCGTCCGCCGCCTTCTGGTAGACATTGTCGTAGCGGCTGAGCGCACGATCCAGCACCGCCTGATCGATCGCCGTCTCCGGCGCGAACGAGTCGAACCCGCAGCGGCGCATCAGCGGGATCTGATCGACCAGCACGTCCCCTGCCGCGCGCAGCTCGCCTTCGTAGCCTGCCTCGCGCAGGATCCGCGCCGCCGAATAGCCGCGGCCGTCGCGGAACTTGGGAAAGCCGATCTCGATCAGCGCGAGCTGGCCGAGCTGGGGCAGGAGGGCGCGCGCATCCTCGTCCGACTCCAGCCGCACCGCGGTGGCGTTGGTCTGGCCAACGAAGGAATCGAGCGTGACCGCCGGCTCCTCATGGGGCTCGTCGTCGCGGAAGCGGAGCGTGGCGCCGGCATCGTTGCCGCCGCCGCTGGCAGGATCAACCATAGATCGCCTCCTTGAACGGGGTGATGCCGACCCGGCGATAGGTGTCGAGGAACCGTTCGCCGTCGCCGCGAAGCTGCAGATACAGGTCGGTCGCCTTCTCGATCGCGTCGACGACGCCATCCTCGCTGAAGCCGGGGCCGACGATCTTGGCGAGGCTGGCATCTTCCGCGCCCGATCCGCCGAACAGCAGCTGGTAATTCTCCTCGCCCTTCCGGTCGACGCCCAGGATGCCGATGTGGCCGGCATGGTGATGGCCGCAGGCGTTGATGCAGCCGGAGATCTTGAGCTTGAGTTCGCCCAGATCGCGCTGCCGTTCGGGCGAGGCGAAACGCTGCGCGATCTTCTGCGCGACCGGGATCGAGCGGGCATTCGCGAGGCTGCAATAATCGAGCCCGGGGCAGGCGATGATATCGCTGATGAGATCGAGGTTCGCCGAGGCCAGACCGGCCGCATCGAGCTGCTGCCACATCGCATACAGATCGGCCTTGCGGACGTGCGGCAGGACGATGTTCTGGGCGTGCGTCACGCGCAGCTCGTCGAAGCTGTGGCGTTCCGCCAGATCGGCCATCAGATCCATCTGATCGGCCGTCGCATCGCCGGGAATCCCGCCGACCGGCTTCAGGCTGATCGTGACGATGGCGTAGCCGGGCGCCTTGTGGGCGCGGACATTCTGATCCACCCAAACGGCGAAGTCGGGATCGCTGCGATCGATCACGTCGCTCAGCCCGGTCTCGAACGGCGGGCGCGCGAAGAAGGCGGCGATGCGATCGAACTCGCCCGCCGGCGGATCGATGCCGAGCGTCTTGACGTGGAGGAACTCCTCCTCCGCCTGACGGCGATATTCTTCGGCGCCGATCTCGTGCACCAGGATCTTGATCCGCGCCTTGTACATGTTGTCGCGGCGGCCGTAGCGATTGTAGACGCGCAGGCACGCCTCGACATAGCTGAGCAGATCGCCGGCCGCGACGAAATCGCGGATCACCGGGGCGACCATCGGCGTGCGGCCCATTCCGCCACCGACATAGACGCGAAAGCCGATCTCCCCCGCATCGTTGCGGCGGACCTGGAGCCCGATGTCGTGGAGCTGGACCGCGGCCCGATCCTCGCTCGCGCCGATCACCGCGATCTTGAACTTGCGCGGCAGGTAGCTGAATTCCGGATGGAACGTGCTCCACTGCCGCAGCAGCTCCGCATAAGGCCGCGGATCGGCGACCTCGTCGGCGGCGGCGCCGGCGAACTGATCGGACGAGATGTTGCGGATGCAGTTGCCGCTGGTCTGGATGGCATGCATCTCCACCGTGGCCAGTTCGGCCAGGATGTCGGGGGCCTGATCCAGCTTGATCCAGTTGTACTGGATGTTCTGCCGGGTGGTGAAGTGGCCGTAGCCGCGATCATATTTGCGCGCGACGTGCGCCAGCATGCGCATCTGGCGGGAATCCATCGTGCCATAGGGCACCGCCACGCGCAGCATGTAGGCGTGCAGCTGCAGGTAGAGCCCGTTCATCAGCCGCAGCGGCTTGAACTGGTCCTCGCTCAGCTCGCCCGACAGGCGGCGCGCGACCTGATCGCGAAACTCCTCGACGCGGGCGTCGACGATGGATTGGTCATATTCGTCGTAGCGATACATCAGGCGATCCCGATCGGATTGGGCACAAGCGCGATGGCGGCGGTCATATCGTCCAGCTCCCGGCTGCCGGATCCACCGCGGCGAGGGCGAAATCCGGCCGCACGGACGGCCCGTTGGCACGGATGCGATCCTTGATGTGCGCCGGGCGGGGGCCGTTCGGCGTGGCCGTCGCATCGATCACATAAGGGGTGTTGACGCGGCGCGCGGCCTCCTCCTGAGCGGCGATCGCCTCGCCGTGGCCGCCCACGTCGACCGCCTCGGCGACATGGCGCGACCAGTCGCCGCCCGTCCACCAGACCACGTCGCCGCTCGCCAGATCGTTGCCAGTGACCAGTTTCACGCAATATTCTCCGCCTGCCGTGCCAGCGCCGCCATCCGGTTCTGCGCGTCCGACAGCAGCACTACTTCCCCGACGACGATGATCGCCGGGCTGATGATCGCTTCCCGTTCCACCATTCCGCCGAGATCGGCAAGCAGGGTCCGCAGCGCGCGGCTGCCCTCCAGCGTGCCGCGCTCCAGCACGGCGACCGGCATTTCGGGCGCCACGCCGTCCGCCATCAGCTTGTCGGCGATCAACCGGGCGCAGGATACGCCCATGTAGATGACGAGCGTGCGGCCCTTGCCGGCGAGCCCGGACCAGTTCTGTTCGGAGAGGCCCTTGCACTGGCCGGCGACGAAGCTGACCGCGCTCGACCAGTCGCGGTGGGTGAGCGGCAGCATCGCATCCGCTGCGCAGCCGAGTGCGGCCGACACGCCGGGCACCACCTCCACCGGCAGCCCTGCGGCGCGCACCGCCTCGACCTCCTCGCCGCCGCGGCCGAACACGAACGGATCGCCGCCCTTCAGCCGCACGACGATCGATCCGGCGCGGACGTGGGCGATGATCAGTGCGTTGATCGCCTCCTGCGGCAATGTGTGGCGGGCGCGGGTCTTGGCGACGGAGATGCGCTGGGCATCGGGCGCGTAATCCAGCACGCGCGGATCGATCAGCCCGTCATGCACGACGACATCCGCCGCACGCAGCGCCTCCACCGCGCGCAGCGTGAGCAGGCCGGGATCGCCGGGGCCGGCGCCGACCAGGATGACGCGTCCGCGGGCGTCCGGATCGAGGAGCGATGTCATGGAAGCGGAGATGGCGTCTGTACCGCGGATGCGCAACGGATGCTTGCTTGCGGAACGGCTAGGAGAACTTGTCAGGGGCGGGTGCCCTCAGACATCGCGCAGGCCGATGCCGATCGCGGCGCGGGCCTGCACCGCTTCGGAGGAGACGACCGGATAGGCGCAATGATCCGCAGTATAGAGCGCGCCGGGGCGATGGTTGCCGGACAGGCCGACACCGCCGAACGGAGCGTTGGAGGCGGCCCCGTCGATCAGCCGGTTCCAGTTGACCATGCCCGCGCGCACGCTGGCCCAGAAACGGTTGTAGAGTTCCGGGGCGCCGCCGATCAGCGATGCGCACAGCCCGTAGCGGGTGGCGTTGGCCTCTGCGATGGCGGCCTCGAAATCGTCGACCCGGATCATCTGCAGCACCGGGCCGAAAATCTCCCCGTCGCGGCGATCGGCAACGTCGGTCACGTCGATGATCGCGGGCGTGAGGAACGGGCGATCGGCGACGGGGCGATGGATATGCTTGATCGGCCGGCCGCCCTTCATCAGCAGGGCCAGAAACGCTTCCTCCACCCGATCCGCGGCGGCGTTGTCGATCACCGGACCCATGAACGGAGCGGGGTTGGCGTGCGGCGCATCGACGATCAGCCGCTCGGCAAGCTTGCAGATTTCGGCAACGAGCGCCTCGTGCGCGCCGTCGCGGACGATCAGCCGGTGCGCGGCGGTGCAGCGTTGCCCGGCCGACAGAAAGGCGGATTGCACCGTGACGACCGCGGCGGCGTGGATATCGGTCGCATCCCACACCACCAGCGGATTGTTGCCGCCGAGTTCGAGCGCCAGGATCTTGTTCGGCGTTTCGGCATAAGCGCGGTGCAGCGCCAGCCCGACGCGCGGCGATCCGGTGAACAGCAGGCCATCGACATCCGGATGCTGCGCCAGCGCGGCGCCCTCCGCCGGCCCGCCCGCCAGGAAGCGGACCACGCCCGTCGGCACCCCGGCGGCATGATAGCAGTCGATCAGGAACTCGCCGGTCGCCGGGGTCTTTTCGGATGGCTTGAAGACCACCGCATTGCCGGCGATCAGCGCGGGCACGATGTGCCCGTTGGGCAGGCTGGCGGGCGAGTTGAAGGGGCCAAGCACCGCAAGCACGCCGTGCGGCTTGTGGCGGATCGCGGTGCGCGCGCCCATCGCGCCTTCCATGCTGTGCTGGGCGGTGCGCTGCGTATAAGCGGTGATCGAGGCCTCGACCCTGCCGATCACCGCCTCGATCTCGATGCGGGCCTCCCACAGCGGCTTGCCGGTCTCGCGCGCGATCAGATCCGCGAAGGCTGCGGCGCGGGCGCGCACGGTGTTGGCGAAGCGGCGCATCGTTTCGATCCGCACGGTGACCGGGCGCGAGGCCCAGCCGGCCCAGGCGGCGCGCGCCTCGGCAACCTCCTCGGCCGCATCGCCGGTCATGCCGCGCCAGAGAATGTCGCCGGTGGCCGGCTCGCAGGAGATCAGTTCGGTGGAAATGCCGGGTCGCCCTTCATGCCTTGGTCCAGCGGGCCGTGTGAATAGCGGTCAAGTCGTTGCCGAAGGCTTAGCGTCGCCGCGATGTGCGTCGCCCATTCGGCGGACGGCGGCGATCTTCGCATCGAACGGGCGCCAGTCGTCCTCTCCGGCGATGGCGGCCCAGATCGCCTCGACCTCGCCGATGTGCATCGAGCAGGGATCCCGATCGGACCAGTAGGGATGGGCGAGCGGCGCGGCCGGCGCGAAACCGGCGACCTGCGCGGTGAAATCCGCAAAGGCCGGGGCATCGTAGATCGCGTCCGCGGGGGACGCGGCGCGGCGGCTGCCGCCCCGCCAGTCGAAGAAGAAGCGGTCGATCTCCACGTCCGTCCGGTTGAGCGCGACCTCCAGCGACTGGAGGAGCGCCAGATCCTCCTCCTCGCTGCGCCGGGCGATGCCCAGCCGGCGGAACATGGCATCGGCGAACGCCTCTTCATACGCGGCGGCGAAGCTGTCGATGGCGGCGGTGAGCTGTGCGGTCGGCGCGATCGACCGCAGCGACGAAGCGAGCTGGACGAGGTTCCAGTGGATCGCCTCGGCCTGCCGGCCGAACGCGTACAGCCCGTCCCGGTCGAAATAGGCGGCGGTGAAGCCCGGTTGCCAGCGCGGTGTGAAGCGCCACGGACCGTAATCGAAGCTTTCCCCCGTGACGTTGATGTTATCGGTGTTGAGCACGCCGTGAACGAACCCCGCCGCCATGTACCCTGCCGCCAGCCGCGCCGTGCAGGCGACGACATGGCCGAGGAGCTGCGCGGCCGGAACATCGCCCGGCGCCTCGCCGAAGAAGTTGGCGAGGCAATAAGCGACGAGCCTTTCGAGGCCGGCATCGTCCTTCGACCAGGCGAGCCGCTGGAAGCTGCCGATGCGGATATGGCCGTGGCTGAGGCGGACGAGGACGGCGGAGCGGGCAGGCGATGGCTCGTCGCCCCGGTACAGCTGCTCGCCGGTTTCGATCAGCGAGAAGGTCCTGGAGGTGTCGACCCCCAGCGCCTCCAGCATTTCCGTCGCCAGTACCTCCCGCACGCCGCCCTTCAGCGTGAGCCGGCCATCGGCGAAGCGGCTGTACGGCGTCTGCCCGGAACCCTTGGTGCCGAGATCGAGAAGGCGTCCGGCGCCATCCCGCAGCTGCGCGAACAGAAAGCCGCGCCCATCGCCGAGATCCGAATTGTAGCTGCGAAACTGGTGGCCGTGATAGCGCATCGCCAGTGGCTCGGTGAGGTTGCCGGGCAGGGGATCGAACCGGCCGAAGTGGCGCGCCCAGGCATCGTCATCCACGCCGCCCAGCCCGACCGCGGCGGCCCAGGCATCGTTGCGGAAGCGGATGCGGGTATCGGGAAAGATCGCGGCGCGCACCGCATCGTAAAAGCCGTCGCCAAGCGACAGGATCGTCGTCTCGGGGCGGTAGGGAGACGGTTGCGGGCTGGGGATCATGCCGCGATATGGAGGCCCTTATCCCGGAGACGCAAGCATGGCAGCATGGGCGGACGGCTATTGGTGGTCCAAGGACGGCCTTCGCCTGCACTATCGCGATTATCCGGGTCCGGCCGAGCGCCCGGCGATCCTCTGCCTGCCCGGCCTGACCCGCAACGCGCGGGATTTCGCCGCAGTCGCCGATCGGCTGGCCGGCCAGTGGCGGCTGATCTGCGTCGATCTGCGCGGCCGGGGCGAGAGCGCCTATGCCAAGGACCCGATGAGCTATTCCCCGCTGGTGTACGTCCAGGATCTGGAGGCGCTGATCGACGAGCTTGCACCGGGGCCGCTGATCGCGTTCGGCACCTCGCTCGGCGGGATCCTGACGATGCTGCTTTCCGCCACCGCGCGGCAGCCGCTGGCCGGCGCGCTGATCAACGATATCGGCCCGGCGATCGAGTCCGCCGGGCTGGCCCGGATCCGCGCCTATGTCGGGCGCGGCGGGAGCTGGCCGACCTGGCTGCACGCCGCCCGCGGGCTGGCCGAGGGGCATGGCACGATCTACCCGGATTATTCCATCGCCGACTGGATCGGCATGTCCAAGCGGCTGTGCCGGATTACCTCTGCCGGGCGGATCGTGCCCGATTACGACATGCGGATCGGCGATCCGCTGCGCGTGCCGGGCGGGGAGGCGGGGTTCGACATGTGGCCGACGCTCGCCTCGCTGCGCGAGGTGCCGGCGCTGCTCGTGCGCGGTGGCCTGTCCGACCTGCTTTCCGCCGACACCGCGGCGGAGATGGCGCGGCGGCTGCCGAAGCTCGAGCAATTGACGCTGCCGGATATCGGCCACGCCCCGACGCTGGACGAACCCGAATGCCGCGACGCGATCGATCGGCTGCTCGCGCGGGTGCTGGCCGGGCGCTAGCGCGGAACTCTCCGGCGGCGCGCTCGTCTGGCGGGGGCGCGAGGCAGGAGACCGACGATGACCGACTATGCGGTGGACAGGCTGGTGTTCGGCCCCGACGACGTCGATCTCGCGCGTTCGCCGCTGGCGGGGCGGATCGATGCCGAAACCTATGTGCTCGGCGCGTTCAATCCGGGGCTGACCCGCCTGCCGAACGGCAATCTGCTGATGATGGTGCGCGTTGCCGAGGCGCTGCGCGAGCCGGTGAAGGATGGCCACGCCCGATCGATCCGGTGGGAGCATGGCCATTATGCGATCGACGCCTGGCCGGAGGATCAGGTGACGTTCGACGATCCGCGCGTCTTCCGGATCGACGACGAGGTATGGCGGGTGCTGGCGCTCACCTCGATATCCTGGCTGCTGCCGGTGGAGCTGAGCGCGGATGGGGTGGAGGTGATCGCCGTCCACTATGATCGCGCGATCGCGCCCGACGCGCCGTACCAATGCTATGGCGTCGAGGATGCGCGGATCAGCCGGGTGGAGGATCGCTGGCTGATGACGACCTGCTCGGTCAGCCCGGAACGGCTGTCGACCACGCTCTACACATCCGACGATGCGGAGACGTGGACGCTGGAGGGCATCATCCTCGACCACCAGAACAAGGACATGCTGATCTTCGAGGGGCTGATCGGCGGCAAATACTGGGCGCAGACGCGGCCGCTGGGCGACACCTGGTTCGCCTATCCGCCGGGGGCGGAATATCGCCCCGGCCCGTCGATCAACCTGGCGACGTCGCCCGACGCGCTGCACTGGAAACCGCACGAAATGCCGGGGCTGCGGCCGCATGCCTTTACCGCGTCGACCTCTCGGATGGGGGGCAGCACCCCGCCGATCCTGACGGCGGACGGCTGGCTGTCGCTATGGCACGGCGTGATGCCGAAGGGCGACGTCGGCGCGTACCGCACCTATTGGTCGATCCTCGACAAGGACGAGCCGTGGCGGCCGGTGCGCAGCGATCACGGCGTGCTGATCGCGCCCAACCCCGCGCTGACCGCCGGGCTGGAGGATCGCATGTACCTGCACGACGTGGTCTTCACGAGCGGGATCGCCGACGGCGGCGATCACTATGTGGTGGCCTCCGGCGAGGCCGATCTGGCCTGCCGTATCACCCACGTTCCGAAGGCCGCATTCGGCCTTTGACGCGCGCGATGGATCGACCGGGCGGCCGGTTTGTTCCTTGGACCTTCAGGAAATGCGAGGCGAGATGACGATGCGCGGTGCGATCAGGAAGGCGGGCCGGCTGCTGTTCGCCCTGATCGTGATCGCCCTGTTCGCGCCGTATATCGTGCCCCCGTTCCTCGACCGGATCTATTATCGCGGCCCCGTGTCCGACCATTTCGACGGGGAGCGTTTCTTCAATCCCGATGGGACGGCCGGGCATCAGGCAGTCGGCCGGAATATGCGCGGGCCGCTGATGTTCCGTTTCCTGACAGGCGGCGACAAGCAGCCCTGGCCGGAAAGCGTGCCGGTGCGCCCGACCCGCCCGCCCGCCCGCGTCGCCGGGCAGGGGATGCGGGTGACGTGGATCGGCCACGCGACGGTGCTGGTGCAGACACAGGGGCTGAACATCCTCACCGATCCGGTCTGGTCCGAGCGGGCGTCGCCCGTATCGTTCGCCGGGCCGAAGCGGGTGCGGGAGCCGGGCGTGCGGCTGGAGGATCTGCCGAAGATCGATCTAATCCTGCTCAGCCACAACCATTACGACCATTTCGACCTGCCGACGATCGAGCGACTGTGGGCGCGCGACCGGCCGCGGATCGTCACCAGCCTCGGCAACGACACGATCCTGGCAGGGCGGGGCGTGCCCGCAACGGCGCGCGACTGGGGCGGGCGCGTGCCGATACGGCCGGGGATCGAGGTCATCGTCGATCGTGTCCACCACTGGGGATCCCGCTTCGGCAAGGATCGCAATCGCGCACTCTGGTCCGGCTTCACCGTGACGCTGCCGGGCGGAAACCTGTTCTTCGCCGGCGATACCGGGCCGGGCGACATGACCTGGCCCGCCGAGGCGGCGAGCCACGGCTCGGTGCGGATGGCGCTGATCCCGGTCGGGGCGTTCCGCCCGCGCCAGCTGATGAGCGGGAACCATATCGGCCCGCAGGAGGCGGTTGCGGTATTCCGCCGGATCGCCCCGGCCCATGCGCTGGGCATCCACTGGGGCACGTTCCAGCTGACGACCGAGAAGATCGACGAGCCGCGCACCTACCTGGCCGCCGCGCTCGCCCAGGCCGGCATCGCGCCCGGCCGCTTCCGCACCATGGAAGCAGGCGTCTGGTGGGACGTGCCGGCGATGGCGGCGGCTCAGCCCGCGAACAGCAGGGCGGCCTCCTCCTCCGACAGCGCGATGCCGAACCGATCGGCGAGCGCCGCGCGGTAGGCCGCGGCGTCCTCAAGATCCGACGCGGTGCCAGCGTGGGAAAGGCGCGCGCCGCTAAGCGAGACGAGCCCGCCATCGACGACGATGCTGGCGATGCGCTTCGTGCTGAAGCGGCTGGTGGGGGCTGTCGCCACCCAGTGGTTGGCCACCGTCAGATCCGACGGATAGACCCGCTCCTCCGTGAAGCTGTATTGCCTCTCGCCGTTGCGGGCCAGCATCCAGCCGTGATCGGGATCGCGGCGCAGGCCGTGGCGAACGCCCTCGATCACCGTCTCGTTACCGTCTTTCAGCGACATGGGTGGCACGTCGCTCCCGCCGAAGCCGGCATCCGCGATCCAGCCTTCCCCGTCTATCTGCACCAGCGAAAGCGTATGGGTGCGCGGCGGCACCCCTGCCGCCTCCAGCCAGACGCGGGCGAGCAGGGGGCGGGCGTCGAAGCCGAGTTCAATCAGCGCGCTGAGGAACAGCGCATTATGTTCGAAGCAATAGCCGCCCCGCCGCGCCGTGACGAGCTTTGCGGCAATCGCGCCGGGATCGAGGCTGATGCCGCGGCCGAGCGGGATATCCAGATTCTCGAACGGGATCGCGCGGCGATGGGCGCGTTGCACCGCGGCAAGCCCCTCCACCGTCGGGCCGGGACGATCGGCAGCCCCGATACGGGCGAGATAGGCATTCAGATCCATTCGCTTCGGCACCGATGGCAGGCGCACCGCACGATTGCGGCGGACCTGCGACATTCCCATATCGAGGTACGATGACAATCCAGATTCGCACGTCGCTTGCCGAGCCCGAGACCGGCCAGGAGTTCGTACCCCACCGCCCCGCGCGCCCGGAAAAGTCGGAAGGGGGGCGTCCTTTCCGCGTCGTTTCCGATTATCGCCCGTCGGGTGACCAGCCGAGCGCGATCGCCGAGCTGGTGCAGAGCGCGGCGGCCGGCGAGCGGGATCAGGTGCTGCTGGGCGTCACCGGATCGGGCAAGACGTTCACGATGGCCAAGGTGATCGAGGAGATGCAGCGCCCGGCGCTGATCCTCGCCCCGAACAAGATCCTGGCCGCGCAGCTCTATGGCGAGTTCAAGAGCTTCTTCCCCGACAATGCCGTCGAGTTCTTCGTCAGCTATTACGACTATTACCAGCCGGAAGCCTACGTGCCGCGTTCGG
>NZ_JAQGLK010000170.1 GCF_028292925.1 Sphingomonas bacterium | reverse complement strand
CGCCGCCTCGCCAGCAATGCCAGCGGCGCGGCCAAAGCCGGGATCACGATGGGTGCGACGATGAGGTGATCGATCGCAATCATCCCCGATCCTCGCCGTCGTGCGGATCGGCGATCCCGTCGACCTGATCGGAGCCGCTTTCAAGGAAGCTGCGCAGCGACAGCGTCACCACCAGCGCCGTCATTCCGAAGGTGATGACGATCGCAGTCAGCACCAGTGCCTGCGGCAGCGGATCGGCATAGGCCGCCCCTGCTGCGTAGAGCGGCGGACGATCGACAGTGAGCCGCCCGGCCGCGAACAGGAACAGATTGACGGCATAGGACAGGAGCGTGAGCCCGAGGACGACCTGAAAGGTACGACCGCGCAGCGACAGGTACACGCCGCCTGCGGTCAGCACCGCGATAGCCACGGCGACCAGGAACTCCAGGCTCATGCCAACGGCGCCGCGTCGCCGGCCTGGTCATAGCGGGCGGCGCGCTGGGCGACGTGGGCGAGTTGTTCGAGCGCAAGCATCACCGCTCCGACCACGACGCAGACGACGCCACCATCGAACAGCATCGCCGTGGCCAGTTCGAAATCGCCGATCAGCGGAAGGTGGAAATGGCCGAAGCTGCTGGTGAGGAACGGCGCCCCGAACGCCAGCGATCCCAGCCCGGTAGCCACCGCGATCAGCACGCCGGTGGCGATCAGCGCATGTTCGCCGATCCGCCGCCGCCGATCCGTCCAGTCGAACCCGGAGGCCAGGTACTGGAGGAGGATGGCGATCGCGAACAGCAGGGCCGCGACGAAGCCGCCGCCCGGCCGGTTGTGGCCGCGCAGGAAAATGTGGATGCCGACCAGCAAAGCGAGCGGCAGAAGCAGGCGCGTGGCGATGACGAACATCATCGGGTGCCGCTCGGGCGAGGTGGCCGCCTCCCCTCGCCACGCGCGCAGCCGCCGCCCGGATACTCCGCGCGCCGCCGTCTCCAGCAGCGCGTAGATGACCAGCCCGGCAATCCCGAGAACGATGATCTCGCCCAGCGTATCGAGGCCGCGAAAATCCACGATCGTGACGTTCACGACGTTGGCGCCGCCGCCGCCCGACAGGCTGTTCGCCCAATGATAGGCAGAGACGGGATTGCGTGGCCCGCGCGTCATCACCGCCCACGCGCCAAGCCCGGCCGCGGCCCCCGCCGCCAGCGCGACCAAGCCGTCGCGCAGCTGCCGCGGCCGTGACGAGAGCGTGGGCGGCGCCTTCGGCAACAGGTGGAGTGCCAACAGCATCAGCACGATCGTGACGACCTCCACCGCAATCTGGGTCAGCGCGAGATCCGGCGCGGAGAGGTGGACGAACGCCAGCGCCATGACCAGCCCGATGACGCCGACGAACAGCAAAGCCAGATAACGATGCCGCTGCACCACGACCACGGCGTTGGTGGCCGCAACCAACGCGATTCCTGCCACGATGGCGGAAGGCGAAGCGGGCAGCGTCGGCCGGTCGCCCGTCAAGACTCCCCCGGCGGTCAGCGCGCCATCCACAACAAAGGCAAGAGCAACGCCGAACAGTACGAACAGAGCACGTTGCAGCGACGGGGCATGGACCGCGAGCGACGCGCGCCGGGTGACCGCGACGATACCCGCGACGGCATCGTTGAACATCCGGCCGCCATCCGGCGCGGTCCGGCCTTCCAGCGATGGCCCGACCCACTGGCGGACGAACAGCAGCAGCCCGCCGAGCGCGAATGCGCCGATGCTCATCGTCAGCGCCGGGTTGAGCCCATGCCACAGCGCAAGATGGAGTTCACCCGTCCGTCCTCCGATCACCGCATCCGCGGCGGCGCGAACGATCGGCCCGGCGATCGTCATCGGCAGCAGCCCCAGGATCATGGCGGCCATCACCAGCAGCATCGCCGGAACAATCATCGCCGCGCCGGGATCGTGCGGACGCGCGGCGTCGCCACTTTCCCGCGGCCGTCCGAAATACACCCCAACCGCATAACGCACCGAATAAGCCACGGAGAGCGCGGTAGCGATCGTCGCGAGCAGCGCGATCAACCAGGCATTGCCGGCGATCGTGACGCGCGCGCTCTGCTCGAGCATCATCTCCTTGGAGACGAACCCGCCGAGCGGCGGCACCCCTGCCATCGCCGCGGCGGCGATCGTGCCCAGCGTCGCGGTGATCGGCATGACCGCGGCCAGCCCCCCCAGCCGGCGCATGTCGCGCGTACCCGTCTCGTGATCCACGGTGCCTGCGTTCATGAACAGGGCGGCCTTGAACGCTGCGTGGTTGAGGACGTGGAAGATCGCCGCCACCGCCGCCGGGCCGGTGCCGAAGCCGAGCAGCATCACCATCAGGCCAAGCTGGCTGATCGTCGAATAAGCGAGGATCGCCTTCAAATCATTGCGGAACAGGGCGACGGCCGCGCCGAACAGCATCGTCACCAGCCCCGTCGTCGCGACCAGCTGAAACCACAGATCGGTGCCCGCCAGTACCGGCCACAGCCGCGCCAGCAGGAACACCCCGGCCTTCACCATCGTCGCCGAATGGAGATAGGCGCTGACCGGCGTCGGCGCGGCCATGGCTTGCGGCAACCAGAAGTGGAACGGAAATTGCGCTGACTTGGTGAACGCGCCCAGCAGAACCAGCACGAGGATCGCGGGGTATAGCGGGGACGCCTGCACGACAGCGCCACGTTCCAGGATCGTCGGCAGATCGTAGGACCCGGCCGCCTGCCCCAGCAGCAGCAGCCCGCCGATCAGCGCGATCCCGCCCCCGCCGGTCACCGCCAGCGCCATTCGCGCGCCCTGCCGCGCATCCGCCCGATCCCGCCAGAACCCGATCAGGAGGAACGACGAGAGGCTGGTGAGTTCCCAGAAAACCAGCATCAGCAGCACGTTGCCGGATATCGCGATGCCGATCATCGCCCCCTGAAATAGCATCAGGCAAGACAGGAAACGGCCGGTCGGCTCCTCCGGGCCGAGATAACCCTGCGCGTAGACGATGACGAGCAGCCCGATGCCGAGGATCAACCCGGCGAACAGCAGCCCGAGCGGATCGAGCCACAGGCTGAAATCGAGCCCGATCGCCGGCACCCAGGCGCCGCCCGCCGCCACCGGCACGCCGGCCAGCACGCCCGGTGCCAGCCCGATCAGCAGCGCCAGCCCCAGCGCGCTTGCCCCTCCGGCGATGGCGAAGTGCACCCGCCGCGGGCGATCGCCCATCGATGCAAGCAGGATGGAGGCGACGAACGGCAGGAAGACGATCGCTAGAAGCTGCAATTACAGTGTCCGGATCCTCGAAAGTCAGGGGCCCCACATGTTTGGGGCGGGCGGACCGCCATCCTTAACCGTTGCGGGCATGGTTGCACCAGACCGGCCGGGTTTATCCTCAGCCGCCGCCGGGCGGCACCCGCCAGCGGCGTTTCGGCGGTGACTTGGCGGCATCCCCATTCTACGGATCGGATGTGCTGCTGGTCCGCCGCCTTCTTCGAACGAACCGCCGATTCGCGGTGCTGTTCCTGGCGCTCGCACTCGCGATGAAGCTGCTGACGCCCACCGGCTATATGTTCGTCGAGGATGGCGGGCGGATAGCGGTGACGCTCTGTCCCGGCTTCGCACCGGTAGCGCCACCGCCGGAGATGTCGGGCATGTCCGCCATGAGCCATAAGGGCGATCACGGATCGTCCAAGGGGCATGGCAAGCCCGAGTTGCCGTGCGCCTTCGCCGGGCTGACTGCCTCGGCTCTTGGGGCGGTGGATGCGATCCTGCTCGCCGCCGCGCTCGCCTTCGTTGCCGCGCTCGCGCTCCGGCCGGTCCGGCCACGCCCGGTTTTCCACGCGCCGCACCTGCGCCCACCGCTTCGAGGGCCGCCGATCCCCTTTTGAACCGCTGATCGCTGCCCACCCCCTCCATCCGGGGGTTGGCCTGCACATGCGCTCCGTGGCCAGCCCGGAGCGGTTCGAAGGTTATCGTCATGCCCGATTTCACGCGTGCGCCTGCCGGCGTATCGTTTGCCTTGCTTGCCCTGATTTCTGCCGCACCGGCTGCCGCCGGGCTCGATCAGGATCGCTCCACCATCCTCGTTGTCGGGCAGTCCACGGAGGAGGCCATTGCGGGGCCGCCGTCCACCGTGCCCGGCGGCGCCAATGTCGTCACCGCCGACGAGTTTGCGAACAGGGTGGCGGTGTCGCTCCGCGACGCGCTCGCCTTCTCGCCCGGCGTCTATACCCAGCCGCGTTTCGGGCAGGAGGTGCGGCTTTCGATCCGCGGATCGGGGATCAGCCGGGGGTTCCACATGCGCGGGCTGATGCTGTTCCAGGATGGCATCCCGATCAACCAGGCCGACAACAATGGCGACTTCCAGGAATTCGATCCGCAAGTGTTCCAGCGGATCGAGGTCTATCGCGGCGGCAACGCGCTGCGTTACGGCGGATCGACGCTGGGCGGGGCCATCAACGCCGTCACGCCCACCGGCCGCGATGCCCCGCCCCTGGAAGTGCGGATCGACGGCGGCAGCTTCGGCACCATCCGGGGCAAGGCGGCGGCCGGCTTCGCGACGGAACGCGGCGATGCCTTTCTGGCGCTCACCACCGACCGCTCTGATGGGGACCGCGATCATGCCCGCCGTGATGCGATCCGCTTCAACGGCAATGCCGGCTTCCGCCTGACCGACGCCATCGAGAACCGCTTTTACGTCGGCATCAACCACATCGATCAGGATCTGCCGGGAACGCTGACCCGCGCGCAGGCACTGGCGAGCCCGAAGATGTCCCTGCCCGGCAATGTCGCGCAGGATCAGGAGCGGGACATCGATTCCATTCGCCTGCAGAACCGTACGACGATCGATCTCGGCGTGGGCAAGCTGACCGCGGGCCTGTTCCTGAACGACAAGCAGCTGTTCCACCCGATCTTCCAGGTGATCGACCAGAAATCGGTCGATTATGGCGGCTTCCTCCGGCTCGATCTGGCGGGCGAGGCCGCCACGATCCCGATCGAGGCGTCGATCGGCAGCACCGCCCGGTTCGGCCACATCGCCGCAAAGCAGTTCGTCAACGTCGCGGGCCGCCGCGGCGCGCTCACCGCCGATGCCCGGCAGCAGGCA
>NZ_JAQGLK010000120.1 GCF_028292925.1 Sphingomonas bacterium | reverse complement strand
GCCTGCTTGGCGGCGGCGGCCGGGGCGGCGGCGTCGGTGCAGCCGGCAAGGATCAGCCCACCCAGGCATAGCGGCGCGAGCGCGGCGGCGCGGAGGAATCGCTTGGATGTCATGACAAGAACCCCGTGCGCGATGGCTTGACTGGCGAGACGGATGCCGGTGGCGGCAATGCGACGTGCGTCACCGCCCGGCCGAGCAGGGCCCACCGATCGCCGCCGGCGGCGCGCCGCTCCACCGACGTGCGCACCCAGTCCCGCGCAACGGTGTAGCCGAGTACGTAGGGGCCGAGCGCATCGACGAAACCGAGCAGCGGCCGCGGGCTGGAGACGAGTGCGTCGCGGTCGAGTGCCGCCACCGCGGCCTCTCCATCGATCCGGCCGTCACGATAGTCGCGCAGGATCGGAACGGTGGCGGCGGAGAGCGCGTCGATAAGGGCGCGCACCTCCGCGAACCTGGCCGCCTCGGCAGGCGGGAAGCCGGCGAGCGGGAACAGCACGTCGCGTTCGAAGGCGATCCGATCGGCGGCGGGAAAGGCAAGGTCGACACCGTAGGAGGCGGCGCCTTCACGGAACATCGAATCCGCCGATCGGAGCAGGACGACCCGTTCCTCGATCGGCAGGCCGCCGGCCCCGGCCGCCTGATCCTGCAGGACAAACTGGGCGTGGTGGCCGGGATAGCCCTCATGGCAGGCGAGATCTATCATCGAGCCGACGAAGCCGACCGCGCGCGGATTGATGCGCAACGTGCTGCGGAACCCGCCATCATAGCGGTGCCAGGCGGACTGGACGTCCGACGTCCACACGATCGCCAGCCGCTCCGCCGCGGGCATCGGCCAGTGGGCGAGGGTTCGGCGGCGGCACTCGGCCAGCGTCCGCGCGAACATCGCCTCACGGACGGCCTCGGGTACGGCATAGTGATCGCGGAACGCGGCGACGCGCACGGCGAGCGATCCGGGGCCGGGCAGCAGTGTCTCCAGCCGGGCGATGGCCTGCCGCTTCGCCAGCCCGTCCGCCGCCGCGGCATCGATCCCATATAGCCGCCGTGCCTCCTCGTCGAAGGGCAGGGGGTGCGGTGCGCTCTTGACGTCGATCAGCGCGATCAGGTTGGCGATCCGCCCGGAAAGGCGCGTGGCACGCCGCGATGTGGAATCCTCTTCGGCAAGCTGCGTGGCCAGGCTGGCGAGATCGCGGCGCAGCGCAGCCAGCGACGGCACAGGATCGGTGGCTGCGGGGCGCAATTCGGGCGGGCCGGAATAGCCATCCACCTCCTCGGGATCGATGCGGCCCATTTGCAGCGCCAGCCCAACGAAGGTGCGGCCCCGTTCATCGAGACGATCGGCTGCGGGGGCGCGCAGCGTCCACGACAGGGCCGCGATTATCGCGATCGGGAGCACGACCAGCAACGCCGCGATCGTCCATCTACCGCCCACGCCCCGCCGCGCGGCACCGCGGGCACTGAACATCGCCGCGGTCATCTGCCGCCCCGCTGCGCCACCGCGATCATTCGGTGCGCAGGGCGTCGATCGGATCGAGCAAGGAGGCCCGCCGCGCCGGATAGCTGCCGAAGACGAGACCGACGGCCGCCGAAATGCCCATCGCCATCGCCATCGCGCCGAACGATACGCTGACCGGCCATGCCAGCGACCAGCCGATGATCTTGGAGGAGAGCAGGCCGAGCACCAGCCCGATCAGCCCACCGATCACGGATAGCGTCACCGCCTCGATCAGGAACTGCATGGCGACATCGCTCGATCGGGCACCCGTCGCCACGCGCAGGCCGATCTCACGCGTACGTTCGGTGACGGAGACCAGCATGATGTTCATGATGCCGATGCCGCCGACGATCAGCGACACCCCGGCGATGCTGGCGAGCAAGGCAGTCATCGTGTCGCTTGCGCGATCCAGCGTGTCCGCCATCTCCTCCAGGTTCACTTCGTCGAGCTTGGGCAGGTTGGCCAGGGCGAAGGCGGCGGCGGGCGTGTAGAGACCCTTGGTGAGCGCCTGCGCGGCCTGGGTCTGCACGGTGAAGTCGTCCGGTGCGCCGCCGCCGCCGGCCTGGGCGTTGAGGTAGGATGCGTTGCCGCCCCCGACGGCGGCGATGCGGTGACGGGCCCTGAGCAGTTTCTTCACGTCCTCGCCGATGCGGGAGGCCTCGCCGGCCTTCGCCGCGGCGATCACGATCTCGTCGAGGTTCGACTTGCCGAGCAGCGTCTGAAGCTTTTGCCAGGGCACGAAGAGCGAGTCCTTCTGGTCCTCCGACTCGCCGGCGATCACGCCGACGATCTGGAAGGCGGCGTCGCGCACGGTGATCGTCTTGCCGATCGGGCTGCCGTTGGCGCCGAACAGCTGCAGCGCGAGCGCCTGTCCGATCACCGCCTCGTCCGCGCCCTCGGCGAATGTCCGGCCAGCCGTCACGTTCCACGAATAGGCGTCGCCGAACGCCGGGGAGACGCCCTCCACCTTGGCGAACGCCTTGGCGGCGCCGACGGCCAGGCTGCTCCGCGTCGAAAGAACCGGGCTTATCGTCTTGATGCCGGAGATCTCCTCGCGGATCGCCTCCAGGTCGGCGGGCACCAGCGTGTTCGCACCCCCCTGGCCGGCGGCGATGCCCACGCTTTCCCCGCCGCGCACGTAGTTGCCGGCATGGATGAAGACGAGTTTGGTGCCGGCCGAACCGACCTCTCCCTCGACCGAGGCGCGTGCGCCGGTGCCGAGCGCGACCATGGTCAGCACCGCGGCAACGCCGATGATCATGCCGAGCATGGTCAGCAGGGTGCGCATCCGGTTGCGGCCGAGGGAGCGCAGCGCGAGCCGCGTATTGACGGGGATCAGCGCGAACATGGAACCCTCCCAGGGTCAGAGACGAGGCAGGACAGGACGATTGCCGCGCTCATTCGGAGCGCAATGCGATGACGGGATCGAGCAGCGCCGCGCGTCGCGCCGGGCCGAAGCCGAACGCCACGCCGGTGATACCGGCCATGGCGAGCGCGAGGAAAAGCATGCCGGGCGACACCGCCGTCGCCCAGTGGAGGCCGTGTTCGGTGATGTAGAGCCCGATCCCGCCGAGGACGAGGCCGATGAGGCCGCCCAGCGCAGCCAGCGTCACCGCCTCGACCAGGAACTGGAACATCACGTCGGTCGCCCGTGCGCCGAGCGCCATGCGCAGCCCGATCTCCCGCGTGCGGGCGGCGACCGAGACGAGCATGATGTTCATCACCCCGATCCCGCCCACCAGCAGCGATACCGCCGCCGCGCCCGCCAGCAGGAGGGTGAAGGTGCGGCCGGCCTGGCGCAGGCTCTTGGCCATTTCCTCCCACGATGCCTGCTCGAACCCCTTGGAATTCGAGTGGACGGCGCGGGCCAGGCGAGGATCGGACCCCATCGGCGGCAGTGCCGAATTGCTCTGCGTCTCCACCCGAAAATCGTCGACCGTGTCCGCTGGCAGGTGGTGGAGCGTCCGCATCCTGTCCCGGATCGTCTTGGCGACTTGCGATGTGACGCCGATCGAAGTCGTCCGCACCACGATCGTGTCGTAGCTGTCGCGGTGGAGCAGCGCCTGGGCGAGGCGGTTTGGCACGTAGATCGTCGGCACGATGACGCTTCCGCCGCCTGCCTCCGCGGCATCGATCACGCCGACGACCTTCACCTGCCGGCCGCCGATCGGCACCTCCTCGCCGACCGACGATGCCGCGTCCGGCCAGAGCCGCCGGGCGATGGCGCGGGTCACCAGCATCACCGGGGCACCGGATTCATGTTCGCCGTCGCTGGGCAGACGGCCGTCCACCAGGTTCCAGCCGGTCATCTCCGGCCATGACGCATCGAAGCCTGCCAGCCGCAGCGTGGTGACCGGCAGGTTCGCGCCCGCATCCATGATGGTGTTGCCCTGCGCCGCGGCGGCGACCGACTTCACGCCGGCCAGGCCGGTCGCCAGCACGGCGATGTCGGCGCGGGTGAGCGGGGTGGGCGGCGACTTGAACTTCGTCGCCTTGACCGCCTGGATGCGGCGGCGGGCGTCGGTTACCGCGGCATCCGCCGAAAGATCAGGCGCTGCCGATCCGTCCCCGCGGTCGGCCACCGACCCTTCCGAGGGTTCGCCGCCGCCACTGTCCTGCTCGCCGTTCATGTCGACCGCGGCGGGAACGAAGTTGCCGGAGCGGATGGTGATGCGGGTCGGGCCGGCGCTCTCGATCTGCGATTCGATCCGCAACTGCGCACCCCGGCCGAGACCGGAAACGATCACCACCATCGCCACCCCGACGCTCATGCCCAGCAGCGTCAGGATCGCCTGCAGCTTGTTCTGGGTCAGCGCCTTCAGCGCCATCCGGAAGTTAGTGGTCATGCTTGGCGCCCGGCGCGCCTGCCTTGGCGGCGATCTTCGCGGGTCTCGCCGCGGCCTTGCGGTAGACCGGAAACTGGATGCGGGGCACCTCGATCAGCGCGGAGGCGCCCCGGACGACACTGCCGACGCGGATCACGCTCTTGGGATCGGGGATGGGCTGGCTGGCCCCGGTCCAGAGCGTTCCCGTGCGATCCGGCAGCATCGTGACATATTCGGTCTTTCTGCCGGGACGATCGATCTCGACGCTGATTTCGCTCGCCGCGGAGGCGGGCAGGGCGCCGCCGGCGGGATCGGTCACGTAGATGCGGACGCCGCCGGCGGGCGCCAGGACGATTTCGAAATGGGCGTTCTTGACCGGTTTAAGGATCCCGCCGTGCGGCGCTTCGTGAATCACGCCATTGTGGGCGGCCGCGCTGCCGGCCACGAGCAGGAAGGCGCCGGCGAGGGGGCGGAGCATCTTATTCATGGCGGAGGGCCTCGATCGGATCCAGCAGGGCGGCGCGGCGCGCCGGATAGACGCTGAAGGCGATGCCCAGCAGCGCGGCGACGAACATGGCGGCGAGCGC
>NZ_JAQGLK010000108.1 GCF_028292925.1 Sphingomonas bacterium | reverse complement strand
GTCCGAAGGGTGACGTTGCGAAAGCCATGATTCAGCGGCACGGATGCTCCGCGACGGAGTCATCCGCCACGGTTTTGTCCTATGCCAGTATCACGTTATCCACAGCTTCCTCCACAATCTATAGTGGTTCGGTCGCCTCGCTCACCCTGCGGATGGTGTTTACATGATCGGAAGTGACAGTCGCGTCAACACCCTTCGGTGGGATTTGAGCTGTTCTGAGCTTACGTCCGGGGCGCTCTGCAAGGCCCCGAGGAGGGGGGCGCTCTGGAAGAAGCACCTTCTCCCAAAAACACCCCTGTTCGCCGGTTTCACTGTCAATGATGTACCTTTGACGCACCCGATAATCAGGCGACGGAAAAGGCTCCTCTCGGTACAGCAACATATCACAGCTCCACAATCCATAGTGGTGCACCGATCATCGGCACACCAGGCATTGTGGAAGATGGCGGTTCTGGCGCAAGTGGCTAAAACTTTGAGGAGGTAGGTTTAGGGGGTGGACAGCAGGGTTCGCGCGGAACGCCGCGAGTCTCGCGGTGCCATGGGCCAGGCCAGCCATGCGCGGCATCTCCGATAAAGCCCGGCGGCCCTTAACGATTCCGCAAAGCGGCGCTAAAGCGGCGCGACCACCTGCCAGAGGCCCCCATGATCACGATCCGCGAAGCCGACCTGATCGAGAGCGTCGCCGACGCGCTCCAGTTCATCAGCTACTATCATCCCATGGATTATATCCGCGCGCTCGGCCGCGCCTATGAGGCGGAGCAGGGGCCGGCGGCCAAGGATGCGATCGCCCAGATCCTGACCAACAGCCGGATGTGCGCCGAGGGGCACCGCCCGATCTGCCAGGATACCGGCATCGTCACCGTGTTCGTGAAATGGGGCCAGGATTGCCGGCTGGAGAGCACCCGCTCTCTCCAGGAAGTCGTCGACGAGGGGGTGCGCCGTGCCTATCTCCACCCCGAGAACCGGCTCCGTGCCTCGATCGTCGCCGATCCGGCGTTCGCGCGGAAGAACACCAAGGACAACACCCCCTCCGTTCTCAACGTCGAGATGGTGCCGGGCGGCCGCGTCGACGTGACGGTGGCGGCCAAGGGGGGCGGTTCCGAGAACAAGAGCAAGTTCGCCATGCTCAACCCGAGCGACAGCATCGTCGATTGGGTGCTGGAGATGATCCCCAAGATGGGCGCGGGCTGGTGCCCGCCGGGGATGCTGGGCATCGGCATCGGCGGCACCGCGGAAAAGGCGATGACGCTGGCCAAGGAATCGCTGATGGGCGACATCGACATGGCCGAGCTGAAGCTGCGCGGCCCCGCGAACGAGATCGAGGCGATGCGCATCGAGATCTTCGACAAGGTCAACGCGCTGGGCATCGGCGCGCAGGGCCTGGGCGGCCTCGCCACGATTCTCGACGTCAAGATCGAGACCTGGCCGACCCACGCCGCCTCCAAGCCGGTGGCGATGATCCCCAATTGCGCGGCCACCCGCCACGCCCACTTCCACCTCGACGGCTCCGGCCCGGCCTTCCTGGAAGCGCCGAAGCTGGACGAATGGCCGAAGGTGGAATGGGCGCCCAGCAAGGAATCGATCCGCGTCGATCTCGACACGCTGACGCCGGAGATCGTGGCGACCTGGAAGCCCGGCGACCGGCTGCTGCTCAACGGCCGCATGCTCACCGGCCGCGATGCCGCGCACAAGCGGATCCAGGACATGCTGGCGCGGGGCGAGCCGCTGCCGGTCGATTTCCGTGGGCGGGTGATCTATTATGTCGGCCCGGTCGATCCGGTCGCGGGCGAGGTCGTCGGCCCCGCCGGCCCGACCACCGCGACGCGGATGGACAAGTTCACCGACATGATGCTGGAGCAGACCGGGCTGATCGCGATGGTCGGCAAGGCGGAGCGCGGCGTCGAGGCGATCGAGTCGATCGCCCGGCACAAGGCTGCCTACCTGATGGCGGTGGGCGGTGCGGCCTATCTCGTCTCGCGCGCGATCAAGGCGGCGCGCGTTGTCGGCTTCGCCGATCTCGGCATGGAGGCGATCTACGAGTTCGAGGTGCGCGACATGCCGGTCACGGTGGCCGTCGATGCCACGGGCGAGAGCGTTCATCACACCGCGCCGCTGGTGTGGCGGGAGAAGATCGCGCGGGAGCGATTGCTCCAGACCGCCTGACCGGCCGGCGGCCGCGGCGGCGTTCGCCCTACCGGGTGTTGCCGTTGGCGGCGGGGGGGACGGCCTTGCCGCGTTCGTAGACCGGAACGAACGCCTCCCCGCGCCCGGCGACGCCCAGCCGCCAGGCGGTGAACCCCGCCTCCGGCCCGCGCTGCGGATCGCCGAGGATCGCGACCTGGAAGGCGGTGCCGTCCTCATGCGTGGCGACGATCGACGTGCAGGACTTGCCGGTGATCAGATCGCCCGCCGCATAGTTCGAGTCGCGCGCGCGATAGGCGCTTTCGGGATCGGCATCGAAGATCGCCCGGCCGATCGCCAGCCCGCGCACGTTCGATCGCTCATCCCGCGAGAACGCCGTCACGCCGAACGGCGTATGCCCGCCCAGCCACACGGCGATGTCATGCTGATCGACCTCGCCGACCAGCATCGGCGCATGGCCGAACGGCAGGAACACCCAGCCCTGTGGCGCTTCCGAAAGCGTGCACGGCTCCATGGTGGCGACGGGTATGTAGAGGGGCATCGTCAACCTCCTGATCCTGTTGCGGCTTGGTAGCCCCAGCGGCGGGAAGCCGCCACCCCGAAGCACGCCCACTTGAGTTGTACCCGCCCCGCCGCTACGTTCCCCATTCGTTCGGGTATCGCGTCGGGATTGAGGCACATGGCCAGGCTACAGAAACGCTATGTCTGCCAGGCGTGCGGATCGGCGACGAGCAAGTGGGCCGGGCAGTGCGCGGATTGTGCGGAATGGAATACGCTGGCCGAGGAAGCATCGGCGGTGGTGACGCCGTTCGCCGCGCGCCACAACCTCAGTACGGGCGGGCGGCCGGTGCAACTGGTCGGGCTGGATGCGGAGATCGCGCTGCCGCCGCGGATGACGACGGGGGTGCCCGAATTCGATCGTGCTGTCGGTGGCGGGCTGGTTACCGGATCGGCGACGTTGATCGGCGGCGATCCCGGTATCGGCAAATCGACCTTGCTGTTGCAGGCGGCGGCGCGAATGGCGCTGGCGGGCCGCGATGTCGCCTACGTTTCGGGCGAGGAGGCGGCGGATCAGGTGCGGCTGCGGGCGCGGCGGCTTGGCCTCGGCAACGCGCCGGTGCGGCTGGCGGCGGCAACCTCGGTGCGCGATATCCTCTCCACCTTCCAGTCCGGCCCGCCGCCGGCCTTGCTGGTGATCGATTCGATCCAGACGATGCACAGCGACCTGATCGAGGGCGCGCCAGGCACGGTCAGCCAGGTCCGTGCCTCCGCCCAGGAACTGATCCGCTATGCCAAGGAACGCGGCACCGCGCTCGTGCTCGTCGGCCACGTCACCAAGGATGGATCGATCGCCGGCCCGCGCGTGCTGGAGCACATGGTCGATACCGTCCTGTCGTTCGAGGGTGAGCGCAGCCACCAGTATCGCATCCTGCGCGCGATCAAGAACCGCTTCGGCGGGACGGACGAGATCGGCGTGTTCGCGATGGGCGAGGGGGGGCTGGCCGAGGTCGGCAACCCCAGCGCCCTGTTCCTGACGACGCGCGGCGAGGGGGTGAGCGGCGCGACCGTGTTCCCGGCGATGGAGGGAACGCGGCCGGTGCTGGTCGAAATCCAGGCG
>NZ_JAQGLK010000088.1 GCF_028292925.1 Sphingomonas bacterium | reverse complement strand
GCGGTTTCGACGCCGTTGCGGAATGCCGCCTCACCCTCGCTCTTCACGAAGATCCGGTTGATGTCGCCGCCAAACCAGGCCTCACCGTCCCACCGATAGCCATCGCCGCCCTTGCCGGTCTGGAACTCGGCGAGGTTGAACATCAGCTGGTAGAAACGCGAGCCGCCTTGCTCGACCATCATCGCGTGCCGGGATCTGGCCATCTCCGCGGGCGGAAACTGTCGATCCGCATAATGGTCCATCGGCGGGGCGGGGGCGGGGGCGGTGCCGGCTGGAAGGGAGGTTCCGCCCTGCGCCGCGCCGGGCATCGCCGGGGGCATCGCCGGGGGCATCGCCGGCGCGGGCGCCGCGCTCATGTCATGCCCGGCGTGGCTCCCGGCCATATCCATGCCCTTCATGCCCTGCGCGGCCACCGCCGTGGGGGGCAGCGCCAGCGCCGTGGCGGACGCGACGGCGAAGAGACGGAGGCTCATGGCGTCACTCCGCGCGGGCGAACACTCACGGTGCGCATCATCCCGGCGTGCATGTGATACAGAAGATGGCAGTGGAACGCCCAGTCGCCGACGGCGTCCGCCGTGAAGTCCCAGGTCACCTTGCCGCCGGGCTGGACGAGAACGGTGTGCTTGCGCGGCGCATGATCGCCATGGCCGGTCACCAGTTCGAAGAAGTGGCCGTGGATGTGGATCGGATGCCCCATCATGCTGTCGTTGATGAGGTTGATCCGCACCCTCTCGCCTTCGAGAAACGGGATCGGCTCCATCTTGTCGGACATCTTGACGCCGTCGAACGACCACATGAAGCGTTCCATGTTGCCCGTCAGGTGAATGTCCAGGCTGCGATCGGGCGGGCGCACGTCCGGATTGCGATCGAGCGCCATGAGGTCCCGGTAGGTAAGAACCTTGTGTCCGACGCCGTCGAGCCCCTGGCCCGGCTCGCCGGTGCGGTCCACCGGCATCGGCGAGATCGTCTGGACGCCCGGTCCTTTCTTGACCTGCGGCGCCTTGGAGAAATCGCGATCCTTCATGGACCCCATGTCCATCGTTCCCATGTCCATCGCCGCCATGCCCTGATGGCCATGCATCCCGCTATGATCCATGCCTTCCATGCTGCCCGTCGAAGACATGTCCATTCCCATGTCCTTCATCGTGGCGACGGGGCGTCTGCGCAGCGCGGGAACATCGGCGGCCATGCCGGCGCGCGGCGCCAGTGTGGCGCGTGCCAGGCCGGACCTGTCGATCGCCTCGCCGACGAGCGTGTAAGCCCGGTCGTCGGCGGGGGTGACGATGGCATCGTAGGTCTCCGCAACCCCGATCTGGAACTCATCCACCTCCACCGGCCTCACGTTCTGGCCGTCCGCCTGAACGACGGTCAGCCTGAGCCCGGGGATGCGTACGTTGAACGTCGTCATCGACGAGGCATTGATGATCCGCAGCCGCACCTTCTGACCGGGCGTGAACAGCGCCGTCCAGTTGTCGCGCGGGCCATGCCCGTTGACGAGGTAGGTGTAAGCCGGGCCGGTCGCGTCCGAGATGTCGGTCGGGTCCATCCGCATCCTGCCCCATTCGAGGCGGTCCTTGAGCGGTTGATCCCGGCCGGCGAGCAGGCCTGCCAGCGTCTGGCGCTGATAATTGAAGTGGCCCGGATCGACCTTCATGTTGCGGAAGATCGCCGCGGGGCTGAGGTGGCTGTGGTCGGACAGGACGATGACGTGCTCACGATCGGCCTGCACCGGATCGGCACCGGCCGGATCGATCACGATCGGGCCGTAATGGCCAAGCTGCTCCTGCAGCCCCGAGTGGCTGTGATACCAGTAGGTCCCGTTCTGCCGGATCGGGAATTCGTACAGGAAGCTCGAACGCGCCTTGATGCCGGGGAACGAGATTCCGGGCACGCCGTCATACTGGGGCGGAACGAGCAGGCCGTGCCAATGGATCGAGCTGTCCTCGTCCAGATCGTTGATGACGTTGAGCCGGACATTCTGGCCCTCGCGCAGCCGGATCAACGGAGCAGGCACCGTCCCGTTGATGCCGATCGCCTTCGATGCGCGGCCGTCGATCATCATCGTCTGGCGGGCGATCCGGAGCGTGATGTCGTTGCCGGAAACGATCGGAAGCGGCGCCGCCAGTCCGGCCGAGCCGGTTTGCGCCCACGCGGGCATATAGGCCGACAGCGCAAGACCGCCGCCGGCCATGGCGGCGCCGCGCAACATCTGCCGGCGGTCGATGATTGGGCTCATGGTATCCTCAAGGCTCGCGAACGGCTGTCTCTTCAGCCTTTGGTGCGCGGTGGGCGGGCATGTCTTTGCAGGGCGGCGGGGATGGGCGCACTACCATCCTGCCGTGCAATGCTTCCAGCGTGAAAGGCGATCATCGCTGCAGGCGCACTTCGATGTGGAAGCCGGGCCTGTCGTGCAGGATAACCCAGCCGTGATGGGCAAGGGCAATCGCCTTTACCAGAGCCAGCCCCAGTCCATGCCCCGCCGTGGAGCGACTCTTGTCGGTGCGGGTGAACCGATCGAAGATGCTGGTGGCGTCCTCGGCCGCGACACCCGGGCCGTCATCGCTGACGGTCAGCACCACGTCCGTTCCGGCCGTCGACAGGCAGACGCAAATGGTCGTGCCGGCGGGCGTGTGGCGAAGCGCGTTGTCGAGCAGGTTGCTCACCAGTTGCAGCAGCAGCCTGCGATCGCCGGTCACGGAAACCGATCGATTGACGTTGTCGACCAGCACGTGCCCTCCGCCCTCGGCATCCGGGCGATAGGTGTCGAGGAGGTCGCCGATTGCTTCTCCGAGCGCAAGGGTGCGGAAATGGCGCCGCACGCCCATCGCCTCGACCTCGGAGATACGCAGCAGGGCGGCGAAGATTTCCAGGAGATCCTCGGCCTGGGCGGCGGCGGCCTCGATCGCGGCGGTGCGTGCGGCTCCCTCGGCGTTCCTGGCATCATCCAGCCGGTGGCTGAGGCGCGTGAGGGGGGTGCGCAGGTCGTGCGCCACGTCGCTCGAAACCTGGCGCAGCGTGTCCATCAGAGCGACGATCCGGTCGAGCATCCGGTTCAGCGTCTGCGATACGCGATCGAACTCGCTGCCGGAACCATCGATCGGCATACGGGATTTCAGGTCGCCGCCGATGATCGCGAGCGCAGCGCGATCTATCCGGTTGAGCCGCGCCGCGGTAACCGCGCCCACCGTCCACGCGCTCGCGACGCCGAGCACCAGCAGCGCACCGAACGCGCTGGCGAAAAGAACCAGCAGATGGCGATCGGTTTCGTCCAGAGCGCCGCGGTCAGCCGCGACGACCAGCCGGCCGCCGCCGTCGATGGCGGTGGTCAGCGTCTGGGCCAGCCGGTTATCGCCGTAGGGAAAGAACTCCGCGTAGCCGAGCGTGGCGGGCGCGGGCCCATCCAGCGAACCTGCAAGTCGCCGGCCCGCTGCATCGACCAGCAGGTAGCCGAGATGATCGATCCGCGCCGCTGCCTCGCGACGGCGGATCGCAGCGGCAATCGCGCGGAGCCGGTCCACACCCGGTTCGCTCAGCAGCGCCCGCGTCTCGATCGCGGAGCGGTGGTCGAGCTGCTGTTCCAGTGCCTCGTGCGTGACTTCATAGGCGGCAAGGCCGATCGCCAGCGTGGCCAGAACGAACACGGCGCCGACCATCGCCACCAGCCCGGATGTCGATCGCCACAGTCGCTGGACGTGCAGCCGCATCATCCGCCCCGGATCATGTAGCCCGCACCGCGGATCGTTTCGATCGCATCCTCGGCGAATTCCGCGTTCAGTTTCGATCGCAGGCGGCTGAGGTGGGTTTCGACGATGTTGGTCTTCGGGTCGAAGTCGAAATCCCAGACCCTCTCCAGCAGCATCGTTCGGGTCAGGACACGTCGGGGATTGCGCATCAGTTCGGCGAGCAGCGCAAATTCGCGCGGTGGCAGTACGATGCGCCGCCCGCGCCGGAGGACGGTACGGCGTTCGAGATCGAGTTCGATGTCGCCGACGACGAGCTTGCGCGGCTCGGCCTGCGGAGTTGGGCGACGCCCGAGCGCGTTGATCCTGGCGGCGAGTTCGGAAAATGCGAAGGGCTTGACCAGATAGTCGTCGGCGCCGTTGTCGAGCCCCTCCACCCGGTCCTCGATCCCGCCCATCGCCGTCAGCATCAGGATCGGCGTCACCATGCCGCCGGCGCGGAGCATCTTGAGAACCGTCATGCCATCGATGCCGGGCAGCATCCGATCGATCACGATCGCGTCGAACGGGCTGTCGGTCGCCGCGAACATGCCGTCGCGGCCGTCGGCAGCGATCGTCACCTGGTGCCCCGCTTCCCCCAGCCCGCGGGCGATGAATGCCCGCGTCTCAGGATCGTCCTCGATAACGAGTATCCGCATGGGCGCTGTTTAGCGCGCTTCGGGGCGTGCTTGCCAGCCGCCGCCGAGCGCGCGAAACAGTGCGACATGACCCTGCGCCAGCAGCAGGTCCGACTGCACCTTCTGGAGCGCCGCGGAGGCATGGATGCGCTCGGCGTCGATCTGGAGAAGCGGCGCTGCGTCGCCCAGCCGTACCCGCGCTGCGGAACGGCGCGCATAGGCGGCCGCCTGGGTCGCGGCGCCGGCCAGCGCGCGATTGCGGCGCGCCTCCGCGTCCTGCGTCATCAGCGCAGTCTCTACCTCTCGCAACGCGCGCAAGACGGCGACATCCCAGCCGGCGAGTGCGGCGCGTTCGGTGGCACGCGCCTGGGCCAGCCGGGCACGGGCGGGGGCCTGATTGGGAAATGCCCAGGACACCATCGGCGATGCCGTCGCGACAAACCCGCCGGTCAGGAGCCCGAGGGCGCCGCCCAGGTTCAGGCGGGGATAGAGGTCGGCTCGGGCAACGCCGATCCGTGCAGCGGCGGCGGCAAGGCGGCGTTCGGCCTCGCGGATGTCGGGGCGGCGCAGCAGCAGCGCAGCACCGTCGCCCACCGGGGCGGCGGCAGAAAGCTGCGGCACGGCACGGCAATCGATCCGCCACGTCCGCGCCGCGGCGGGGGTCTCGCCTTGCAATGTTGCGAGCCGGTAGAGCGCATTGGCGCGCGCGGCCTCGAACGGCGGCAGCGTCGCGCGGGCGGCGTCGAGCAGATTGGCGGCCTGCGCCACCTCGAGCGGCGATAGCTCGCCCGCGCGGAACTGATCGGTGACGAGCGCGACCGAGCGTTGCTGCGCGGCGATGATGGTCCGCGAGACAGCCGCCGCCTGGGTGGCGCCGCACAGATCGACATAGGCGAGCACGGTATCGGCGGCGACCGCGACCTTCAGGCCGTCGAGCGCTGCGACCTGCGCCTCGGCATCCGCGCGCGCGGCGAGCGCGCCGGAGCGGAGGCGCCCGAACAGATCGATGTCCCAGCTGGCGGTAAGAGCGGCGTCATAGTCGGTGGTCGGCACGTTGGACGAGGCGCTCGGCTGCCCGGCAGGGTTGTCGATGCCCAGGCTGCTCTCGACCGTCATCTGCGGCAACCGCGCCGCCCGCGCCTGACGCAGAGCCGCGCGCGCACCGTCGAGATTGGCGTAGGCGACGCGCAGATCGACGTTCGCCGCCAGGCTCGCCCGAACCAGGCCGACGAGGACGGGGTCGTCGTAGAGCCGCCACCAGTCATCGGGAACGGGCGCGATCGATGCGGTCGGCAGCGCGGCGAACGGGCCGGTGGCACTGGCCGGTGCGATCGTCGGCGGCGGGGAAGGGGCGGTCATGCAGGCGCTCGCGAAGAGCGCGGCCAAGGAAGCGAGACGTTTCATGCGGGGAGCTCTTCGGGCTTGGCCGGCGCCGTCTTCTCTTTCCCGAAGCGGGCGTAGAGCGCGGGCATCAGGAACAGGTTGAGCCCGGTGGAGGAGACGAGGCCGCCGAGGATGACGATCGCCATCGGGTGTTCGATCTCGTGCCCCGGCGCGTTGCCGGCAACGATCAGCGGAAGCAGGGCGAGGCCGGCGCAGGCGGCGGTCATCAGGATCGGCATCAGCCGCTCCTCCGCGCCGCGAACGATGAGGCGTGGGCCGAATTCCTCGTTCTCGAAGCGGCGGAGATGATCGTAATGCGACAGCAGCATGATGCCGTTCCGGGCCGAGATGCCGATGACGGTGACGAAGCCGACGAGCGAGCCGAGCGACAGCACGCCCCCGGTGAGCGCGACGCCGATCACCCCGCCGACCAGCGCGAACGGCAGACTGAGGCCGACCAGCGCGGTGATCCGGGTCGAGCGGAACTCCATCCATACCAACAGCAGGATGCCGAGCAGGCAGAACAGGCCGACCGTCCACAATTTCTGGCGCGACTCCTTCAGCGCGGCATATTCCCCCATGATCTTCGGGTGGTATCCGGTCGCGAACGGCACCTGCGCCACCGCGGCTTCGACGCCGCGCGCCACCGAGCCGAGATCGGCTCCCGCCACGTTGAGCGTCACGTCGATCCGGCGCTGGCCGTTCTCGCGCTTGATCTCGTTCGGGGCCGGCACGATGAGCACGTCGGCAACGTCGCGCAGCCGGACCGGCGCGCCTGCTGGCGTCTGGATCATCAGATCGGCGAGCGCGTGCGTATCGCCGCGGATCGCGGGTTCGCCCCAGAGCGCGACGTCGAACGCCTTCTGGTCGCGGTAGATCTCACCGAGTTTCTGGCCGGCGACGAGGGTCTGCGCCTGGCGGCGTACCTCACCCGCGGTCAGGCCGAAGGTGACGAGATCGGCGGGGCGGGGGCGGATCCGTATCTGCGGGACCAGCACCTGCTGCTCGACCTTCAGGTCGGCAACGCCGGGGATGCCGGATACCTTCGCCTTCACCCGCTCCGCGGCGGCGCGCAGCTCGGCCTGGTCGGGGCCGAAGACACGGACGACGACTGTGGCGCCTGCGCCAGACAGCACTTCCTTGATGCGTTCGCGCAGGTAGGTCAGCACGTCGCGGAACAGGCCGGGATAGCCGTCGATCACGCTTTTGATCTTGGCGACGCTGGCGTCGTAGTCGGCATTATCGTCCAGGCTGATCCACAGCTCCGTGAAGTTCGGGCCGACGACTTCGTCCGCCGCCTCCGCTCTGCCGATATGGGCGCCGAAATTGCGAACGCCGGGAATGGCGCGCAGCTCCTTCGAAGCGCGGATCGTGATGCGCTCCATCGCCTCGATAGAGGTGCCCGGCTTTTCGACGAAGTGCATCAGGAAGTCGGTCTCACGGAAATCCGGGAGGAACTGGTCCTTGAAGCTGGCATAGCCCATGCCCGCGGCGAGCAGCCCCGCCGCGACGATGCCCATCGCCAGCCTGGGCCGCGCGATAAGCCGCGGCAGGGTGCCGGCGTAACGGCGCTTGAGCGAGGCGACGAGACGGGTGTCGCGCTCCGCTTTCATCGGCGCATTGGGGAGCAGGAACAGGCAGAGCGCGGGCGTGACGACCAGCGCGACGAGCAGGGAGGCGCCGATCGCGAGGACATAGGCGATCGCCAGCGGCCTGAAGAAGGTGCCCGCAACGCCGCCAAGGAAGAAGATCGGCAGGAACACCAGCATCACGATCAGCGAGGCGAAGACCACCGCGGTGCGCACCTCCAGCGAGGCCGACAGGACGACGTCGAACGCCGACTTGGGATTGCCCGCCTCGCGGTTGAGGCGCAGGCGGCGGGAGATGTTCTCGACGTCGATGATCGCGTCGTCGACCACCTCGCCCAGCGCGATGACGAGCCCGGCGATGATCATCGTGTTGATCGTCGCCCCGCTCCACAGCAGCGCGAGCCCCGCGCCGAGCAGCGAGAGCGGGATCGCCACCAGGCTGATCGTTGCCTGCCGCCAGTCACGGGTGAAGACGAACAACACGACCGCCACGAGCAGACAGCCGATCATCAAAGCGCGCGTCAGGTTGTCGATCGACTTTTCGATGAAGGTGGCGGGGCGGAAGATCGTCGTGTCTATCTTCACGTTCTTCAGGCCGGGGCGCAGCTCGGCGACCGCAGCCTCGACGTCGCGCGTCAGTTGCAGCGTGTTGCCGGTGGGCTGCTTCTCGACGATCAGCATGAGGCCGGGGCCATCGTCGATGATCGCGTTGCCGATCGGGGCGGCGTGGCCCTCGACCACGTTCGCGACGTCGCCGACGCGGACCGGCGCGTCGCCGGCGATCTTGATGACGGTTCGCGCCAGATCGTCGGCGGTCTGGACCGAACCTGCCTGCTGCACGGCCAGCCGCTGGTTCGGGGTGTCGATGAAGCCGCCCCCTCCGACCAGCACGGCATCGCTCGTGGCGAGCCGCAGCTCGTTCAGCGTGACCCCGGCGGCACGCAACCGATCGGGATCGGCGAGCACCTGGAGCTGGCGGTCGCGGTAACCCCAGACCGCGACGTTGGCGACGCCCGGCACCGCCATCAGCCTCGGCCGGATCGACCAGCGGACCAGTTCGGACAGCTGCATCTGGTCGAGCGTGTTCGACGAGATGCCGATCTTCATCGCCCGGCTGGTCGAAGACAGTGGCGGCAGCATGACGGGCGGGCGCGCCGCGGCCGGCAGGCGCGCCTGCACCTGCGTCACGCGCTCCTGCACGAGTTGGCGGGCGCGGATCACGTCCACGCCGCGATCGAACAGGATCGTCACGGAGGACAGGCCGAGAACCGATTTCGAGCGCAACGTCGCAAGGTCGGGCACGCCGTTGACGGCGGTCTCGATCGGCACGGTGATAAGGCTCTCGACCTCTTCGGTCGACAGGCCGGGCGCCTCGGTCTGGATCTCCACGATCGGCGGCGCGAATTCCGGGAACACGTCGAGCGGCACGTCCGTCGAGGCGCGGATGCCGAGCACGATGAGCAACGCCGCCATCACGAGGACGAGGACGCGCTGGGTCAGCGCCGTGCGGACGAGGGCGGCAAGCATCAGTGCGCCACCCCGAACTCGCTGCCGAACAGTTCGGCGGCACCGGCGGTCACGATCTCGGCACCGTCTGCCAGCCCGCGGGACAGGATCGCGTGATCGCCGGATACCTGGGCGGTTTCGATCCGCTGCCGTATGTACGTGTTGGGCGCCGTCCGGGCATAGACCCACTCGCCGCCGTAAATGTCTCGGACGATCGCCGATGTAGGTACGGACAGCCCTTCGCGCGTGCCGCCCGCGATCGGCAGAGTCACGCTGACGCGCTGGCCGACGCGGTAGGCGCGGTCGCGATTATTCAGGCTGAAATACAGGTCCACCGTGCCGGCGACGGCGTTTGCCGATGGCGGCGCCTGGACCAGGCGTGCAGCGCGGGGCGCGCCCCCGCCGCCCTCGCTGCCAAGCGGGCGGATCAGGGCCGTGCGGCTCCGTTCGATCTCACTGATGTCGGTGCCGAACACCGGCACGCGGACCCATAAAGTCGGCTGGTTGCCGAGCGACTGGATCGCCGGGCCCAGGAGCCGCCGCTGCGCGACCGCGGCGCTGGCGGCGGCCTGCGCGGTGGCCAGCGCGGCTGCGGCTTCATCGCGCGCTCGAACGCTGCCGGCTTCCTCGCGAACCAGCGCCTCGGCGCGGTTCAGTGCGATCTGCGCCAGCCGCACCTGCGCCCGGCTGCGCGCCACTTCGCCATCGGCGGTGACTTGCTGGATCCCGAGTTGCTGGAGATTGCTGACGGAATTGGTCGGGACACCGCCGACGCCGGCGGGAACGACGATCTCGCCGCTTGTCGCGCGGGACGCCGCGGCGGAGCCTGCGCCGACGCGAACCGTCGCCAGGCCGAGCCGCGCCTGCGCCTCGGGCGTCAGCGTCAGCTTCAGCAGGTCGCTCTCGTGCGCGACCGCCTCGGTCTTTACGGGCGCGGCAGCCTTGGGACTGGCCGGCTGCTCACCGCACCCGGACATGCCGAGGGCCAGTGGCAGGATCAGGAACGCTGGGCGAAGTCTCTGCATGGGATGGCCATAGCCGGGCGACATTGGGCCAAGGTGTGACGTTGCTATACGATTCCGTAATGTTCGCCGGGACCGGCGCGGTCACCGCGGGGATCCGGGTTTCAGCCGGTCTGGAGCGAACCCGCCGCAGGATCGTTCAAGCGCATGCCGGTTATCGGCGATCAGACACGTGGGGGATCTTCGGGTCTCCCTTCGCAAAAGGGACCTTCATGACGATCTTCAACAAGGATATAATCAAGCTCACGACGTCGAACACCTTCTACCAGAAGGAAGTCTATATCGACGAGAATTGCCAGATCGTGATGATGAGCATCGAGCCGGGCGACGACATCGGCGAGGAAACCCACGACGCCGACCAGACGACCTTCTTCGTCGCGGGCGAAGGGCAGGCGGTTGTCGACGGCAGCCGCACCAAGGTCACCGCCAACCACCTGATCGTCATTCCGAAGGGTGCCAAGCACAACATCATCAACAAGGGCGAGGAGCCGCTGAAGCTCTTCACCGTCTACTCGCCGCCGGCCGAGGAGCCCGGCATCTCGCACAAAACCAAGGAAGAAGCGGAAGCGGCCGAGGAGGAATAGGGGATGGGCGGCGAGGGACTGCCTCGCCGCCGCCCGCCGCCCGCCGCCCGGTCGGTGATCGCTGCCGATCCTCCACCAGAAACCATCGCCGCATCCGCGCTGCCGTGCTTCGGGGCGCTGTGGTGAGGCAATGCAGGGTAGCTCCGCCGGTCTTGCGAGCATCGAAGGCTTGGAGCAAGGCGGGCCACCAAGGGTTCCAGCGTCGCGCGTGACGCCTGTGGGAGAAGGCGTTTCGATGGGAAGTTCGGCGAACGGTCACGGCATTCTCGATCGGGCGCGCACGATCGCCCCGGCGGGCTTCAATCGCTGGCTGGTGCCGCCCTGCGCGCTGGCGATCCACCTGTGCATCGGCATGGCTTACGGCTTCAGCGTGTTCTGGCTGCCGCTGAGCCGATCGATCGGCATCACCGATCCTGTCCTCTGCAACGATCTCACGCTTTTGCGGGCACTGACCACCACCAGCTGCGACTGGCGGGTCAGCGACCTCGTCGTCACCTACTCGATCTTCTTCGTGGTGCTCGGGGCGGCGGCGGCGATATGGGGCGGCTGGCTCGAACGGGCCGGGCCGCGACGGGCCGGCGTGGTCGCCGCCTGCTGCTGGTGCGGCGGCCTCGCCATCGGCGCGATCGGCGTCTCGCTCCATCAGCTCTGGCTGTTATGGCTGGGCACGGGGCTGATCGGCGGGTTCGGCCTTGGTCTTGGCTACATCTCGCCCGTATCGACCCTCATCAAGTGGTTCCCCGATCGGCGCGGCATGGCCACCGGCATGGCGATCATGGGGTTCGGCGGCGGTGCGATGATCGGCAGTCCGCTCGCCGACTGGCTGATGGAGCGTTTCGCCGACACCATGCAGGTGGGCGTCTGGCAGACCTTCCTGGTCCTCGCCGCCATCTACTTCGCGTTCATGATGGCCGGTGCGTTTGGCTACCGCGTTCCACCGGAGGGCTGGGCGCCGGCCGGCTGGACACCTCCGGCACGTGCCCACGCCAACATCAGCCGCTTCCACGTGCACCTGCGCGATGCGCACCGGACGCCGCAATTCTGGCTGATCTGGACGGTGCTCCTGCTCAACGTTTCCGCCTCGATCGGGATCATCGGCATCGCATCGCCGATGCTGCAGGAGATCTTCGGCGGCCGCCTGATCGATGCGCCCGGCACGCTGTTCACCGCCTTGGGCGAGGAACAGAAGAAGGCGGCGGCCGCGGTGGGCGCCGGGTTCGTCGGGGTCATCAGTCTTTTCAACATCGGCGGCCGCTTCTTCTGGGCGTCCCTGTCCGACCGGCTCGGCCGCAAGCCGCTATATGCCGGGATCACCGGGCTCGGCGTGCTGCTCTACGGCATCGCCGCACCGGCGCTGGTCGGGGGGAGCGTCGGCCTGTTCATTCTTTCTTTCTGCCTGATCGCATCGATGTACGGCGGCGGCTTCTCGACGGTTCCCGCCTATCTCGCGGATGTGTTCGGCACCCGCTTCGTAGGGGCGATCCACGGCCGCTTGCTTACGGCATGGTCTACCGCGGGGGTGCTCGGCCCGGTTGCGGTCACCTACATGCGCGAGGCGCGGATCGCCGCCGGGGTTCCCCGCGACCAGCTATATCAACCGATCTACTGGATGCTTGCCGCAATGCTCGCGGTGGCGTTCGTCGCGAACCTGCTCGTCCGGCCGGTTCACCCCCGCTTCCACATGGCGGAGCAGGCGCCGAACCCGGCGCTGGCGACCGGAAGCGATGCCGCCGCCGAACCCGCCCGCACGGTGACGGGCACCGGCAGCCTGACCTGGCCGGTCCTTATCGCGTGGACCGCCGTGTGCGTGCCGATCGCCTGGGGGATCTACCAGACTGCGATGAAGGCTGCCGTCCTGTTGAAGTGAGGCTCCCCGCCGCAGATCGATCCCCGGCATCTAACCGGCGCGCCATGCCGCCTTCAGCCTGCGCGATTCCTGTCTGACGGCCGGCCCCGCCCGGTCCGCCTCGCGGGGTCGCCTGAGCCCACTGCGCAAGAGGCGCCGGGCGTTGTTGCAAACGGGCAACAAAGGGCCCGAAACGCTGCGACGCGCTTTGCTAACCCCCGCTAACGGCCGCATAAAGCGGCATAGCCGAACACGGCTGTGGGAGAGGAACGACCATGACCCCCAACCATCGCGCCGCGCTGCTCGGAACATTGTCGTTGGCGGCACTCGCAATCCCTGCGAACGCGCAGGAGGTGGCGCCAGCCGCCGCTCCGCCGGAGGCGCGATCCGTTCCCGGCGTGCCGCAGGGCAATGTGGTGACGATGAACGAGCCCGATACCATCATCGTGACCGGCACCCGCTCCACCAGCCGCACCCTCGCCACCTCGCCGGTGCCCGTGGACGTGCTTTCCGCGGAGTCGCTCAGCCGTTCGGGCTTTACCGAGACGAACCGCGTGCTTGCCGAGCAGGTGCCGAGCTTCAACTTCCCGCAGCCGTCGATCGCCGACGGCACGGATGTGGTGCGCCCGGCGACGTTGCGCGGCCTCAATCCGGATCAGACGCTCGTCCTGATCAACGGGAAGCGCCGCCATACGTCTGCTCTGCTCAACATCAACGGATCGGTCGGCCGCGGCAGCGCGGCGGTGGACATCAACCTGATCCCGTCGATCGCATTGAAGCGGGTGGAGGTGCTCCGCGACGGCGCTGCCGCGCAATACGGATCCGACGCGATCGCCGGCGTCATCAACTTCGGCCTGCGCGATGCACGGGAGGGCGGCCGGATCACCGTCACCTACGGCCAGTATGAAACGCGCGTCGACGGGATCGAGCGGGTTACCGGGTTGCAGACCGGGGCGAACGGCCAGCCGCTGCTGGCACCGGACGGCACCTTCCTGGTCAACACCAGCGGCAAGGATCGCCGGGCGAGCGACGGCCGGACGGTCACGGTGGCGGGCACGGTCGGCCTGCCCATCGGCAAGGACGGCTATTTCGATGTCTCCGCCGAATATAGCGACCGCAACCCGACCAATCGCACCGGCTACGATCGCCGGCGCCAGTACAATCTTGTCGGCGGTGTCGTCGATCCGCGGGAACTGACCATCGACCGGCTTACCCACCGCTACGGCGATGCGGACACCAAGGACATGAAGCTGTTCGTCAACTCGGCGGTTCCGCTCGGCGAAAGCGGCTTCGAGCTCTATGGCTTCGGCAGCTACAATTACCGCGACGGTGAAAGCGCGGGATTCTACCGACTGGCCAATGACAGCCGCAATGTCGCGGCCGTCTATCCCGATGGCTTCCTGCCGCTGATCAACACCGATACGGACGATTACGCCGGAACGGGCGGCGTTCGCGGTGACATTGGCGGCTTCAAGGTCGATCTTTCGGGCGGGTATGCGCGCAACAAGATCAAGTTCCTCATCAGCAATACCCTGAACGCATCCTATGGCGCCGCATCGCAGCGGGCGTTCGATGCCGGCGACCTGATCTACTCGCAATCGATCGCCAATCTGGACGTGTCGCGCGAGTTGAGCGTCGGCTGGCTGAAAACGCTGACGATCGCCGGCGGCCTGGAATATCGTCGCGAGACGTTCGAGATCTCGCCGGGCGAGCCCGCCAGCTATAATTCGGGCGGGGTGCTCGTCAGCGCCAACCAGCCCGGCGGTGCGAATACGGTGGCGGCACCTGGCGCGCAGGTGTTCTCCGGGTTCCAGCCGGTGATCGGCGGCCAGCGCGTCGATGGTCAGCGGGCGCGCCACAACGTCTCCGCTTATGCCGAGGTCGATGCCGACGTCAGCGATGCGCTCAGCCTGCAGTTTGCCGGCCGGTACGAGGATTATTCGGACTTCGGATCGAGCTGGAACGGCAAGGCGGCCGCCCGGTTCGAACTGGTCGACGGTTTCGCGCTTCGCGGCGCGGTCTCGACCGGCTTTCGCGCACCGTCGCTGCAACAGCAATTCTATGCGGCTGCGGCAACGAACAACGTGAACGGCGTGCTGCTCGATACGGTGACCCTGCCGGTCGACAATCCGGTAGCCATCGCGCTCGGCGCCCGGCCTCTCGATGCGGAGAAGTCCCTCTCCTATGCGGCGGGCGTCATCTTCACTGCCATACCGCGGCTCAACATCACGATCGACGTGTACCAGGTGGACATAGACGACCGTATCGTCGTCACCGACAACCTGACCGCCAGCCGCAACGCCGCCGGCCAGCCGACCGGCGCCGATCCCGGCGCGGGCATCGCGCGCATCCTGAACACGGCCGGGTTCAACTCGATCGCGGCAGCGCGGTTCTTCGTGAACGGCCTGGATTCGCGCACCCGCGGGATCGATGCGGTGGGCACCTACCGCATCGATCTTGGCGATGCCGGGCGGATCAACCTGACTGCCGGCATGAACTATAACAAGACGACGATCCGTCAGCTGCTGGCGTCGCCGGGGCCGTTGGCCAACATCCCCAATCTGGTGCTGTTCGGCCGGCAGGAGCAAGGGCGGCTGACCCGCGGGCAGCCGCGGACGAAGATCAACCTCGGGCTGGACTACGACTACAACGTCGTGGGGCTGACGCTGCGTGCGAACCGGTACGGCAAGGTGGAGGCGACCGGCGGCACTCTTGGCGCCGGCGTGTTCAACGACAACTTCCTTCAGGCGCAGTGGGTGACCGATCTGGAGGTCCGCGCCAACCTGGGCGAGAAGCTGGAGCTGGCGGTAGGCGCGAACAACCTGTTCGATACCTATCCCACTCTCGTCCCCACCGGCCTTGCTGGGACGACCACGGCGGGCGCCAACGTCTACTTCCCGACGACGAACTTCGTCGCGCCTTTCTCCAACTACTCGCCGGCGGGATTCAACGGGCGGTTCCTTTATGGCCGCGTAAGCTTCAAGTTCTAGGGGCCGGCCGGCGCCTGTCGCGTGTCACCTGCTGAACGGTCGCAGTTCCCGCGCTGCTCTCCAGCGAGTATAAGCATGCACGAGAAGGCGCCGGGCGGCGCGATGCGGCAGCTATAGTCGCAATAGCTGCCCGCACGCAGTTTCAGGTTCCGACATCCGGCCAGGGGCGTGGCCGGAAGTGTGCGGCGAGATGTCGATCGTGTGTTTTGGAGATATCGATCTTGAACTTCGCTTAACACTCTACCGATAGTGCCATCGGACCACGCCCGGCGCGGTAAGGATTGGGAACGAAGTGGAAGGCTTAGGGGCGCAGCCTTGCGACGTACACGGGTCCGAAGAACGCCCAGGCCAGCTCGCCGGCCCGAATGCGATGCTTGAAGCAGGCCCCGGCCATGCCAAGGCCGCCAGCTCTCCCGGCCCGGAGTCCGATGTCCTCCGCGAACTGCTCGAACTCGCGGCCGATCTTGCGGCCATGCCCATTGCCGTGCTTGCGTTGCCGAATGGCGATCGGCAGCACTTCAAGGCAGCGTTCGGCATCGCAATCCCGGATGCGCCTGCCGACGGCTCGGCATTCGCGCGAACCCTCGATCAACCGGGACTTGTCACCTTCCGGGACGAGGCTGGGGGAGCCCTGCTGCCGGGGGCAGAAGGAACAAGCTACTTCGTCGGCATCCGGCTGGATGATCCCGTCGGACAGCCGTTCGGTGCCTTGTGTCTTTACGACCGCCACCCGCCGGCTGCGCCGCTTTCGGAGCGGCAGACCCGCATGCTCCTGTCGATCTCCCGTCAGCTCTCATCCTGGATCGCGGTGGAGCGGAAGACGGAGGAAAGGAAGTGGCTGGATGAGGCGCAGCGAATAGCGCAGCAGGCCGCGAACATCGGGATCTACATCACCGAGCAGGATGGCCAGGCCATCTGTTCACCGGAATTCTTTCAGCAGGTCGGCTTGCCGGAGGATACGCCCTGGGTCGGGCGGAAATGGCTGGAGCTGGTTCACCCCGCCGATCGGGCCCGCGTCCATCAGAACCTTGCCGCTGCGACAGAGGGCGGCGGCGGGTTCGCGTGCGACTTCAGGATCATCCGTGCGGACACGGGTGAGGTCCGCTGGATCTCCAGCCGCAGCAGGATCGAACGGGACGCGCACGGCAACGCTGTTCGTGCGATCGGCGCCAACATCGATATCACCGAACGCAAGCACGCCCAGGCGGATGCGGAGGAAGGCCGCAACCTGCTTCGTAGCGTCATCGATCAGAGTTCGGACACGATATTCGTCAAGGATCTCGACCACCGCTTCGTGGTCGCCAGCGAGAAATCCGATCTCACCATCGGCCTGCCTGCCGGCAACATCGTCGGGCGCACCACGCGGGAGCTGTTCCCGGCCGCGATCGCAAAGAATATCGAAGCGATGGACCGCGCGGTCATCGAGAGCGGACAACCCAACCTTTTCGAGGGCGAGGCCGTAGTCCGGGGCGAGAAGCGCGTGCTGCAAACGAGCGCCATTCCGTGGCGGAGGGACGGCGCCATATGCGGCGTTGTCGCGGTTTCCCGTGATATCACCGCCCAGAAGCAGGTCGAGCATGCCCTGCGCGACAGCGAGGAACGGTTCCGCCTTGCAGCGCGGGCCGTCGGGCTGGGCATATGGGATTATGACGCCGCGACAAAAACGCGCCGCTTTTCCCAGGATCTCGTCGACATGCTGAACCTGCCGGCGGGAATGACGCCGGACCAGAACGTCGCTCGCGAGCTGATCCATGCAGATGACCGCGACACGTTCGATGCCCTGGTTGCGGGCGCGGAGAATGGCGATCCCGATTTCCGGTTTCAGGCGACGATGCGCCTCGCGCGCGACGATACCGGAGGCGAGCGGTGGATCGCGACGAGCGGCTGGAAGACGGTAGGGGCCGCAGGTGAACTGGTCCGGGTGATCGTCACCGTGCGGGACGTCACGGACGAGAAGACCGCGGAGAAGCGGATCCGCTGGACCGCAAACCACGACCCCCTCACCGGGCTGCCCAACCGCCTGCGCTTCCAGGAAGCGATGGCCGAGGCCGTGTCGATCGTCGATCCTGCGCAACGCTTCGGACTGCTGCTGATCGACGTCGACCACTTCAAGCAGGTCAACGACACACTCGGGCACGATGCGGGCGACGCGCTGCTCAAGTCGCTGGGCGAGCGCCTGTGCAGCACCTTTCGCAGCACGGACATCGTGGCGCGACTGGGCGGCGACGAGTTCGCGGTAATCCTGCGCGGCATCGCTGATCATGCCGAGCTGGCGGAGCTGGCGAAGCGTTCCCTGGAGAAGCTGCGCGAGCCCTTCTACAATAAGACGCAAGTGATCGATGGCCGCGCCAGCATGGGCGCGACGATCTTTCCGGACGACGCCACCACCATCGAGGATCTGCTCAAGAACGCCGATACGGCACTGTACGCCGCCAAGGCGGCAGGCCGCGGCAAGCTGGTCCTGTTCCGGCCCGAGATGATGGCGGAGCATCAGAACCGATCGTCGATGCTGCTCATGGCGCGCGAGGCGCTGGAGAATGGCCGCGTGAAACCATTCTACCAGCCGAAGGTGGAACTCCGCACCGGCCGGCTGATCGGATTCGAGGCACTGCTGCGCTGGTGGAGGCCCGGCACCGGCGTGCAACGCGCTGCGCAGATCCTGGCGGCGTTCGAAGACATCGAACTCGCAAACGCGCTGAGCGATCGCATGTTCGACCGGACGATCGCCGACATTCGGACCTGGCGCGATGCCGGGCTCACCTTCGGGCATGTTGCCGTAAATGCCTCGGCAGCGGAGTTCCGCAGCGACGACTTTGCCGAGCGGGGTCTGGCCCGCCTGGAAGCCGCGTCGGTGCCGGCCTCGTGTCTGGAGGTGGAGGTCACGGAAACGGTCTTCCTCGGCCGGGAAGGCGAACTCGTGCAGAAGGCACTGGAAACCCTCTGCGCCGCAGGGGTCAAGATCGCCCTCGACGATTTCGGGACGGGTTACGCCTCCCTGTCCCACCTGAAGCAGTTTCCCGTCGACACGATCAAGATCGACAGGAGCTTCCTGCCGGGTCTGGGCGAGGACAGCGACGATGCCGCTATCGTTCGGGCAGTGCTCAGGCTGGGCCAAAGTCTCGACATAAAGGTGGTCGCCGAAGGGATCGAGACACGTTCGCAGGCAGGTTTCCTGAGAGCGCACGGCTGCGATTTCGGGCAAGGCTATCTGTTCGGCCGCCCGCTGCCTGCTGCCCGCATCCCGAAACTGATCGCAGGTTGGAACGACGCGCGTTGGTGCCCGTAGCGTTGGTGACGCGATGCCGGGTGCAACGGAACGGCGCCTGTCCCCGCAAGCGGTTCGCCGCGTCCGCGAACGACCCGGGGGGCCTCAGCTATTGCCGGGTTACCGTGCCTCCCCGCCCGGCGTAGCGGCGGCGCGGCTCCCGCCGGTCAGGGTTCCGCCTTCTGCAGCATAGGTTTGCACGCCCGCCGCACCCGCTATCCGGAATCCTCGTGCGGCAAGCAGCGCGGCCGCCTTCTGCGCGCGGGCAGCGTGGTTCGAAACGGTGATGATCGCCCGGTCCCGCGGGATGAAGGCCAGCGAGC
>NZ_JAQGLK010000084.1 GCF_028292925.1 Sphingomonas bacterium | reverse complement strand
ACACCAGCCTGGTTGCGCTGGTGCAGCAGGACATGAAGAAGCTGATCGCCTATTCCTCGGTCGCCCACATGGCGTTCGTGACCTTCGGGCTGTTCGCGTTCAACCGGCAGGGGCTGGAAGGCTCGCTGCTGGTAATGCTGAGCCACGGCCTCGTTTCGGGCGCCTTGTTTCTGTGCGTCGGCGTGATCTACGATCGGCTGCATACGCGGGAGATTTCGCGCTACGGCGGGCTGGCGAACAACATGCCGGGCTATGCGCTGCTGTTCCTGCTGTTCACGATGGCATCGGTGGGCTTGCCGGGCACGTCGGGCTTCGTCGGCGAGTTCCTGGCGATGATGGGCGTGTACCAGTTCAACAGCTGGGCAGGATTGGTCGCGGTGACCGGCATCATCACCGGCGCGGCGTACATGCTCTATCTCTATCGCCGGGTGGTCTACGGTCCGCTCGACAAGCCCGAGGTGGCGGCCATGCCGGATCTGTCGCGGCGCGAACTGGCGCTTCTGGTGCCGATCGCGGCGGTGGTGCTGTGGATGGGCATCTATCCCGAGAGTTTCCTGCGCCCGATGCGCGGCGATGTCGGCGTGCTGCTGGCCCGGCTGGAGCGGTCGGCCCCGGCCGGTGACGCGCATGTAACCGCGGGCAGGGCTCCAGCACCTGCCGTGCATGGCGCGCAGCCGGAGGCGCACTGATGAACTTCACGGCTTCGCTGGCGCTGACGCTGCCGGAACTTATCCTGTCGGTCGGCGCGATCGCGCTGTTGATGGTTGCTGCCTATCGCGGCGATCGATCGACCCGAATGGTCAGCTGGGGCGCGGTCGCGCTGCTGGCCGCTGCCGCGCTCAGCCTGATCGGGCCGGCCGGACATGGCGGGTTGGCGTTCGACGGCCTGTACCATGCCGATCGCTTCGCGGCCTTCGCCAAGCTGCTCATCTATATCGCCGCTGCGATATCGGTGATCATCGCGCCGAACTTCTTTGCGCGAAACGGGGCGCTCCGCGCCGAATATCCGATCCTGATCCTGCTATCCTCGGTCGGAATGGGGATGATGGCTTCGGCCGGGGACCTTCTGACGCTCTACATCGGCCTCGAGCTGCAGAGCCTTTCCGGGTACGTGCTGGCCAGCTTCATGCGGCGCGACACGCGATCGGCCGAGGCGGGCCTCAAATATTTCGTGCTCGGCGCGCTGGCCAGCGGCATCCTGCTCTACGGTATCTCGCTGATCTACGGCTTCACCGGGACGACGCAGTTCGACGGTATCGCCACCGCGCTGACCGGCGATCTGTCGACCGGCGAACTGTTCGGCATGGTGTTCGTGTTCGCCGGCATCGCCTTCAAGATCTCGGCCGTGCCGTTCCACATGTGGACGCCGGACGTGTATGAAGGCGCGCCGACGCCGGTGACCGCCTTCTTCGCCTCCGCGCCGAAGGTTGCGGCGATGGCGCTGATGATCCGCGTCGCTGTCGAGGCGATGGGCCCGGCGACGGACGCGTGGCGGCAGATCGTGATCTTCTCGGCGCTCGCCTCCACCATCCTGGGTGGCGTCGCGGCGATCAATCAGACCAACGTCAAGCGGCTGCTGGCCTATTCCTCGATCAACAATGTCGGGTTCGCGCTGTTCGGGCTGGCCGCGGGCACGCCCGACGGCGTGGCGGCGACGCTGACCTACATGGCCGTCTATGTCGCGATGACGCTCGGCAGCTTCCTGTGCGTGCTGCAGATGCGGACGCCGGATGGCGAGCCGATCGAGACGATCGCCAGCCTGTCCGGCCTGTCGCGGACCCGGCCCCTGCTGGCGCTGGCCCTGGCCACGTTCATGTTCAGTCTTGCCGGTATCCCGCCGCTGTTCGGCTTCTGGCCGAAGTTCCTGGTGTTCGATGCGCTGGTGGCGATCGGGATGTGGCCGCTGGCGATGATCGGCATCGCGACATCGGTGATCGGCGCATATTATTACCTGAAGATCGTCAAGACGATGTACTTCGACGAGCCGGCCGCGGAGTACGGGCCGAGCGCGAGCAGGATCGAGGGCGGGTTGATCGCGCTGTCGGCGCTCACCGTGTCACCGTTCGGCTACCTGGCGATCGGCCCGCTCGGGGTTGCCAGCGGCGCGGCGGCGCAGGCGCTTTTCCTGCGCTGATCGCGGGGGCCGGCGCGTCGTGATGCGCCGCCGGCTCGACTGACAGCGCCGGCGGTACGGCCTGTCGCGGTCCGTCCGGCGGGGACGTGACGGGTCGGAACCGGCGCGGCATAAGGCTGCAATGACGATCACCGCGCCCGTGCGCAGCCAAGCAGCGATCCGCGCGGTCCCTACGACCGGCTCGACGAACGATGACGTCGTCGCATTGGCGCGTGCCGGGGCGGGCGAGGGCATCTGGGTCCGCGCCGACGTGCAGACCGGCGGGCGCGGTCGGCTCGGCCGGTCATGGGTGTCGCCGCCGGGCAATCTCTACGCAAGCACGCTCGTGCGGCTCGTGCCCGGCGACCCGGCGGGAGCCACGCTCGCGCTGGTGGCGGCGGTGGCGCTGGAAGAACTCATCGGCGCTCTGGCCGGGCGCGACCGGGTGAAGATCAAGTGGCCGAACGATCTGCTGCTGCGCACCGGCCCGACGTGGTGCAAGCTGAGCGGCATCCTGCTGGAGCGGGCGGACGACGCGATCGTGATCGGCATCGGCGTGAACCTCGCGCACTATCCGGCCGATCTGGACAGGCCGGTAGCCAGCCTTGCCGCCGCTGGCATCGACCCGCCGGCGCCTTCGGACTTCGCCGTGGACCTCGCGGACGCCTTCGCCCGCTGGCTCTCCCGCTGGCGCGGCGAGGGGCTGGCGCCGGTGCGGCGGCGCTGGCTGGAGCGGGCGCACCCGATCGGCACCGCGCTGGTGGCGCGGCAGGCCGATGGATCCGCGATCGAGGGGTTGTTCGACGGGCTGGCGGAGGATGGGGCGCTGCGGCTGCGCTTGGCGGACGGCGGCGTCCATGTCATGCACGCGGGCGACGTCTTCCTCCTCTAGGATGCCCCATGCTGCTGGCGATCGATGCCGGGAACACCAACCTTGTCTTCGCGCTGATCGACGGCGGCCGGATCCGGACGCGCTGGCGCATTGCCACCGACCCGCGGCGCACCGCCGACGAATATGCGGTGTGGCTGCATCAGTTGATCGAGCTGGAAGGCTTTACCCGGGCCGACGTGACGGACGTGCTGATCAGCACCGTCGTGCCGCGTGCGCTCCACAATCTGCAGGTGCTGGCGGCCAAGTATTTCCGCGTCGAGGCGCTGATCGCCGGGCGCGCGCCGCTGGAGTGGGGAATCGAGCTGGACGTCGTCTCCCCGGCGACGGTGGGGGCGGACCGGGTGCTCAACGCCATCGCCGCCCACGCGGCCCATCCCGGCGACCTGATCGTGATCGATTTCGGCACGGCCACCACCTTCGACTGGGTGGATGGCGGGGGCGCATACAAAGGCGGGATCATCGCGCCGGGAATCAACCTGTCGCTGGACGCTCTGGTGTCCGCTGCGGCCAAGCTGCCGCGAATCGCCATCGAAGCACCCGCCGGCCATTTCTCCGTGATCGGCCGGACGACCGAGGAGCAGATGCAATCGGGCATCTTCTGGGGCTATGTCGCGATGATCGAGGGGCTGGTGGCCCGGATGCAGGCCGAGATCGCCCGGCCGACGCGGGTGATCTCCACCGGCGGGCTTGCCGTGCTGTTCGACAGTCATACATCGGTGTTCGATGCGATCGAGCCCGATCTCACCCTGCAGGGACTTGCCCTGCTCTACGGCCGCGCTGCGGCGCATTGACGCCCGCCCCGCACTGCGCGACGGGAGATCCAAATCCTGGCCGATGCGTCGGCGACCCGAGTAGAACTGGAAACCTTGCTACGTGACTACCACTCCCGGCAACGAACTTCTTTTCCTGGCGCTCGGCGGATCGGGCGAAATCGGGATGAACGTCAACCTCTACGGCTGCCAGGGCAAGTGGTTGATGGTCGATCTCGGCCTGACCTTCGCCGATCCGGCCTATCCGGGGATCGACCTGATCCTCCCCGATCTCGAGTTCATCGAGAAGCAGGCGGAGAATCTGCTCGGCATCGTGCTGACCCATGGCCACGAAGATCATATCGGCGCGATCCCCTACCTTGCGGCGGATCTCGGCGTGCCGCTCTACGCGACCAAGTTCACCGCCGGGCTGATCCGCGGCAAGCTGGACGAGGAGGGGCTGGGCAACAAGGTCAAGCTCAAGATCATCGAGCGCGAGGGCCGCTTTCAGCTTGGGCCGTTCGGTGTCCGATTCGTCCCGCTCGCCCACTCCATCCCGGAGGGGAACGGCCTGCTGATCGACACGCCCTACGGCAAGGTGTTCCACACCGGCGACTGGAAGCTCGATCCGACGCCGCTGGTCGGCACGCCGTCGACGCCGGCACAGCTTGCAGCGATCGGTGACGAGGGCGTGCTGGCGCTGGTGTGCGATTCCACCAACGTGTTCAACGAAGAGGCCTCCGGCTCCGAGGCGGACGTTCGTGCCGGGCTGAACGAGGTGGTCGCCGCGGCGAAGGGGCGCGTGCTGGTGACGACGTTCGCGTCGAACGCGGCACGGGTGCAGACGCTGGGCGAGGTGGCGCGGGATAGCGGGCGCACCGTGTGCGTCGCCGGCCGATCGCTGGACAAGATCATCAAGGTCGCGCGGGCGAGCGGCTACCTGACCGACTTTCCCGACTTCGTCGATTTCGACGCGGCGATGCGGCTGCCGCCCAGCGAGGTGCTGATCATCGCCACCGGCGGGCAGGGCGAGGCGCGCGCGGCACTTTCCCGTATTGCGTTCGACAGCCACCAGATCAAGCTGTCGAGCGGGGATACGGTGGTGTTCTCCTCCAAGCAGATTCCGGGCAACGAGATTGCGATCGGGCGTATCCAGAACGCACTGGCGGCCAAGAACGTGGTGATGATCACCGATCGGCAGGCGCACGTCCATGTTTCCGGCCACCCCGGTCGCCCCGAGCTGAAGCAGATGTACGAGTGGATCCGCCCGCAGGTCCTGCTGCCGGTGCATGGCGAGACGCGGCATCTGGCCGAGCATGCCCGTTACGGCGTGAGCCTGGGCATCCCGAAGGCCTTCGTGCAGGAAAACGGCACGGTCGTCCGGTTGGCGCCCAAGGGCCCGAAGGCGATCGGGCGTGAGCGGGTCGGGCGGCTGATCCTCGACGGCGATGTGATCCTGCCGGCAGACGGATCGACGATGGGCGAGCGGCGGCGGATCGCGGCACACGGCCTGATCGCGGTGTCGGTGGCGATCGATGCCAAGCGCAAGCTGCGCGGCCAGCCGGGTATCACCATCCAGGGTATCCCGGTGGAGGAGGATCGCGAGGACTTCATCGCCGAAGCGCGGGATGCCGCGGCCGAGGCGGTGGGTGACGGCGCGCGCGACGAGGCCAAGCTGAAGGAGCAGATCCGGCTCGCGGTGCGCCGCCGTGCGACCAGCTGGACCGGCAAGAAACCGATCGTCGACGTTTCCCTGATCCAGGTCTAGCCCCTCGCAGGCCGGGCCTCATTCGAAAGGCGGACATCCGTGCGCTTCACTTCGATGCTGGCAATCTATGCACTGTTCTGGTCGCTGAGCTTCTTCTTCGTGCTGCCCTTCCGGCTGAAGAAGGGCGGCGGCGACGACGCCTATGTGCCCGGACAGGCGGAGAGCGCGCCGCCGCGCTTCAGCTTCGGCAGGACGTGCCTGTGGACCACGATCGTCGGCGCGGTGCTGTTCGCGCTTTATTACGTCAATTACGTGAACGGCTGGGTGATGCCCGAGACGATCGACTTCTTCACCCCGAACCGACCGCCCGGTGCGCTCTGAGAGGCGCGAATTGCGACCGGCGGGTCCGGTGGCACCGGCGGCGGGCGGAGATGGCCTGGAGAGCGCGTACCGGACGCTGATCCGCGGCAGCGCGTTCCTTGCGGCCAGCCTTCAGGCACGCGCGACCGGCGGGCGGGGCGGCGGCGATGTGCTGCCCGACGCGCGGGGCGCGAAAGTCGTCGGCAACGGCCTGCGCGAGCTCGATCGGTTCCTGTGCCTCCTGCTGGACGAGGCGGTGCAGCGCGTGGCGCCGCCGACGTTCGACCATCTTGCCTATGCGCGCCGCAACAACGTTGCCCGCAAGGCACGCGACTTTCACGGGGTGGCCGGAATGGCGCACGCGGACGAGGCGCGGCTGCGCGCGATCGGCCGGGTGCGCGCGTGCCTGCACCATTGTCGCGGCATCGTGCATAATCCCGCGCTTTTCGGCGACGTGCGGATTGCTGCGGCAAGCTGTGGCGGGGAAGATCGGCGCGGCCGGCGGCTGGAACTCACCTTCGACGATCTGGCGCGCATCTGCCGATTCTATGCAGAATTCGCGGCCGTCCTGATGGCGGTCTGCAGCGCCGATCGCCGTATTCCTTGACGTATCGCGGCATTATGCCTACTTAGGAGAGGCTAACGTCGCTGCGACGGAATTTGACGCTTTCGGCGGATACTTCCTTTCTACGCTTCCTGGCTCTTCCGGCCCATTGCCGGCGGAAACCCTGTCTCGTGAAAGAGAGATATCCTATGCCGATTGGCACCGTAAAATTCTTCAATGCTGACAAGGGGTATGGCTTCATTGCTCCCGATGGCGGCGGCCAGGACAGCTTCGTGCACATCACTGCTGTCGAGCGTGCCGGTATGGCCACCCTCGACAAGGATCAGCGCGTGAGCTTCGAGCTCGAGACCGATCGTCGCGGCAAGCAGTCCGCCGTCAACCTTCAGCAGGCCTGATCCGATCATGGCCAAAGAGGATCTGATGACCCTCGACGGCCTGATCGACGAGATCCTCCCGGACGGACGCTTCCGCGTCCTCCTGGAGAATGATCATCGTATTATCGCCTATACGGCCGGCCGGATGCGACGACATCGCATCCGGTCCGTCGTTGGCGATCGCGTTCAGGTCGAGATGACGCCCTATGATCTGGACAAGGGCCGGATCATCTTCCGCGAGCGGACTCCGGGCGCCGGAGGTGGGCCGCGTACGGGCAACCGGCGCTAGCACCAGTGTAAACTACCAGCGGCCCGGTTGGGCACGCACAAGGAATCTATGCAACTTTCTGAAATGACGAACACCCCGCCAGTACGTCGGCGGCACAACTTTTCTGCTCCTTCCTCCAGCCCGCGCACGGCGCCGGTTCTTTCGCGAAGCGAAGTACGCCGGATCATCGCAGAGATGCTCGGCTAAATCTGTTCCAGGGGTAGCAACGCCACCCCGAGCGCCAGCGATCAGGAGGCAATATTGTCGACAACCAGCGAATATTACCTCTCCCGCGCCAATGAAAACAGGCGCGATGCGGAGAGCGCGACGCTCGACAATGTCCGCGATCGCTGCCGCCGTTCGGAGGCCGCCTGGCGCGAAATGGCCGACCGCGTCGAACGCGGCGAGGTCATGCGCGACACGCTGGCCGCCGAAAAGGCCGGCCGGATCGGAGTTCCCGCATGAACAAGCCGTTCCGCAAGAAGTTCGATACGCCCCGCCTGTCACCGGCTGAGGCCGAGCGGCAGGGCAAGGCATCGCGCCTGGCGTTCGAACTGCTCGGCAGTTCCGCGCCGGCGATCGCCTTCCTCAACACCGAGCATGAGGGACTGGGCGGCCGCCCGCTGGACATCGCCACGAAGAGCCCCGAGGGCCTCCTGGCGGTCGAAGCCGCACTTACCGCACTCGCCAACAGCTGACGCGGCAGGCCGCGAGCGGCGGCTGCCCAACTCCCTGCTTCCAACCGCCCCGGTTCACGGATAGCCCTTCGACATGGATCGGGGGGAGCGTGGAATGGGAAGGTTTCTGGCCGGCGTCGTATCGGCATTGCTGCTGACGACCGCCGGCCTTTTCTGGTGGCGCAGCAGCAGCGCCGCAGACATCGCCCCCGTTCCGGCGCCGCGCGCCGCCGCCCTCGCCGAGGAACTGCCGCCGCTCGCCGATCCGCCGGCGGCAAGCGAGAAGACCCGCGAGGAAAAACGCTTCTCCCGCTACGACCGCGACAAGGACGGTGCCGTCGGCCGCGAGGAATATCTGCTCAGCCGCCGCAAGGCCTTTGCAAAGCTCGACACGAACAGTGACGGGCGGCTTTCTTTCGAGGAATATACGGTGAAGACGGCGGCCAAATATGTCGCCGCCGATGCCGATCGATCCGGCGCGCTGACCCCGATCGAGTTCGCCCGAACCCGCGTCGTCCGCAAGGCGAAGCCGAAGCCGAACTGCCCGCCCGCGGCGGCCCCCGCCGACGACGAATGAGCCGGTCGGCGGGGCAGGGGCCGATCAGGCCGCCGCCACCCAGCCGGCGAGATCGGCCCGCGCGCGCGCGACCATCAGCCCCTTGCGATCCGCCTTGCGCGCTTTTTCCTCGACGGGTGGGAACAGCCCGAAATTGACGTTCATCGGCTGGTAGGTCGCGGCGTCCGCACCGCCGGTGATATGGCCGAGCAGCGCACCGATCGCCGTGGTCACCGGCGGCGGAGCGAGCGTGCTTCCGGCCCGCTCGGCAGCGGCAAAGCGCCCGGCGAGCAGCCCGATCGCGGCCGATTCCACATATCCCTCGCATCCGGTGATCTGGCCGGCGAAGCGGACGTGCGGGGCGCTGCGGAGCCGCAACGTCGGATCCAGCAGGCGCGGGGCATTGAGGAAGGTGTTCCGGTGCAGCCCGCCGAGCCGCGCGAACTCGGCATTTTGCAGGCCGGGGATGGTGCGGAACACGCGGACCTGCTCGGCATGTTTCAGCTTGGTCTGGAATCCGACGATGTTCCACAACGTGCCCAGCGCATTATCCTGCCGCAACTGGACGACGGCGTGGGGCCAGCGGCCGGTGCGCGGATCATCCAGCCCGACCGGCTTCATCGGGCCATAGCGCAGCGTATCGAATCCACGCGACGCCATCACTTCGATGGGCATGCAGCCTTCGAAATAGGGCGTGTCCTTTTCCCAATCGCGAAACTCCGTCGTCTCCCCTGCCAGCAAGGCAGCGTGGAAGGCGGCATATTCGTCCTTGTTCATCGGGCAATTGATGTAATCGTGCCCGTCGCCCTTGTTCCAGCGGGACTGGAACCAGGCGGTCTCCATGTCGATCGTCTCGCGGTGGACGATCGGGGCGAGCGCATCGAAGAAGGCGAGCGCGGTTTCCCCCGTCTCCTGCGCGATGGCGCCGGCCAGCGGCGCAGCGGTGAGCGGGCCGGTGGCGACGATCGCCGGTCCGGCGGGCAGCGTATCGACCCTCTCGCGGACCAGATCGATCAGCGGGTGATCGGCGATGGCACTGGTCACCGCCTGCGAAAATCCGTCCCGGTCGACTGCCAAGGCAGATCCCGCGGGCACGCGGTGCGCGTCGGCACACCGCAGGATCAGCGAGTTCATCGATCGCATCTCGGCGTGGAGCAGCCCGACCGCATTGTGATCGGCGTCGTCCGAGCGGAAGCTGTTCGAACAGACCAGTTCGGCCAGGCCATCGGTGCGGTGCGCGGGCGTGCCCTCCACCCCGCGCATCTCCGACAGGCGGACGGGCACGCCCCGCTCAGCCAACTGCCACGCCGCTTCCGATCCGGCGAGGCCGCCGCCGATGATATGGATTATGTCGCTCATGACCGCCGCCTTAGGGGATTGATGGGGCGAGATGAAGGGCGCGGGGGTTGGGGGCGTGCCGGCGAGCCACTAGATTGCGGCCATGCGAATTTTCACCATCGGCTATGAGGGCGCGACGCAGCCGGAGCTGATCGCGACCCTGGTTGGCGCGGGCGTGCGGCAATTGATCGACGTACGGGCGGTGCCGCTTTCCCGCCGGCCGGGATTTTCCAAGAACGTGCTGGCCAATGGGCTGCGCGAGGCGGGCATCGACTATGTGAACCTCAAGGCGCTCGGCACCCCGCCGGAGGGGCGGGAGGCGGCGCGGCGCGGCAGGCATGAGGTGCTGGAACGCGTCTATGCCGGGCAGCTGGAACTGCCCGAGGCGATCGCGCAGGGCCAGATCCTGCTGGGCCTGGCGGCCGACAAGCCATCGGCACTGCTGTGTTTCGAGCGGGATCCCGGCGGCTGCCACCGCACGCTGCTGCTGCGCGCGATCGCTGGCGAGGCGGAGGTGATCGACCTGTTCGTGGATGCGATTCCGGCGGTGCCGACGCCCGGAGCCTAGCCGCGCGGGACGAGATAGTCGGCGGGGAGACCGAGCCGCACGCAGGCCTGTGCCGCTGGGCTGGCGGCGAAGTGTGCGTGGTCGAGCGTTCCGCCAAGCGCCCGCAACGCCGCGCGCTCGGCAAAGGTAAGGCGGCCGTGGCGGGCGAGACGCAGCCGATCGCGGACCGGCACCGGCAGCAGATCGACCGCGGCACGAACGACGAGCTGTTGGGCGGGGCGCAGCGCAGGCGGGAGGATCGGAGCGCGGCGGAGAATCGCGATCAGTTCCTCCAGGATCGGCGATGGATCGAGCCGGGGCAGCATCGCGCCGAGCAACGCGTGGAACGCCGCCTCCGAGGCGGGAACGTCCATGGCGCCGTAGAGACGCGACCCGGCCGCGCCCTCGGCGAAGTAGCGGTCCGCCTCCTTCGCGGGGACGGGGCGGACGTAGCGGCGATATGCATCGAGGAAGGCGAAGGCAGCGGTCGCCTGCACCCAGGCGAGCAGTTCCGGATCGTCGGCGCGGTACGGAATGCCGCACGGTGTCATCCCCGTAACGCGGGCATGCATGGCGCGGACGCGCGCGGCGGTCCGCTCCATCCGGCTGCGCGCGGCATAGACCGTCACCATCGCCGCCAGCCCGGTACGCCGCAGCCGGCGTGCAGGATCGGCGCGGAAACTGGAATGATCCCAGACGGCGGTGCGAACCCGCGGCTCGCCAAGCTCCATCAACACCGCGGCGATCCCGCCGACGAACATGGACAGCGGGTTGCGGAAGATCCGCCAGCTGACCGAATCGGGGCCGACGACGGCGGGCTCGCCAATGGGTGAGGCGAAGTCGACCCCCGCGTCACCAGCCAGCAAGGTGCCGGCGATCCGTTCCAGCGGCGGGGCAAGAAGCGGGGCGGCGAGGCGGGCGATCAGCATGACCGGGCAACGCGCCACGCCGGCGGGAGACGCCTATTCCAGAGGCAGGCCGACATAGTTTTCGGCGATGCTCATCTGCGCGGCGGCCGAACCCCGGATATAGGCGAGTTCGGCGACCTGCATCCGGCGGGCAAAGGCGTCCGTCTCCGGGAAACGGTGCATCAGCCCGGTGAACCACCACGAGAAACGCTCTGCCTTCCAGATGCGGGCGAGGGCACGGGCGGAATATCCCTCCAGCGCGGCGGTGTCGCCGCGGGCGTAGAAGGCGATGAGCGCATCGGCGAGCATGGCCGCGTCCGACGCGGCCAGGTTGAGGCCCTTCGCCCCGGTCGGCGGCACGATGTGCGCGGCATCGCCGGCCAGGAACAACCGGCCGTGCCGCATCGGCTCCGCCACGAAGCTGCGCAGCGGCGCGATCGACTTCTCGATGGATGGGCCGCGGACGAGCCCGCGTGCGAGATCCGGCCCCAGCCGCAGCGCCAGCTCGTCCCAGAAACGCTCGTCCGACCAGTTTTCCACCCGCTCGCTGCTCGGCACCTGGACGTAATAGCGGCTGCGGGTGGGCGACCGCATCGAGGCGAGGGCGAAGCCGCGTTCGTGATTCGCGTAGATCAACTCGTGGTCGCACGGCGGCACATCGGCCAGCACACCGAGCCAGCCGAACGGATATTCACGCTCGAACGTGCGCAGCACGGCCGGCGGCATCGTCGCCCGGCCGACGCCGTGATAGCCATCGCAGGCGGCGATGAAGTCGCAGCTCAGGTGTCGCTCGACGCCGTCCTGACGCCAGCTGACGGAAGGGGAGGCGCTGTCGATGTCATGCAGGGCGACGTCCTCTGCCGCGAACTCGATCCGGCCGCCGCGGGCGATGCAGGCTTCGATGAGATCGCGCGTCACTTCGGTCTGGCCATAGACGGTCACCGAACGGCCGGTGAGCCCGGCGACGTCGATGCGAACCACGCCTTCTTCACTGGCCAGGGCGAAGCCGCCATGGGGCAGCCCCTCAGCATGCAGCCGATCCGCCACGCCGACCCGATCGAGCAGGCCGACGGTGGTTCCTTCCAGCACCCCGGCGCGGATGCGGCTTTCGACATATTCGCGCGTCCGCCGCTCGAGAATGACGAAGTCGATCCCGGCGACGTGGAGCAGCTGCGAGAGGAGCAACCCGGCGGGGCCCGCGCCGATGATCGCCACACGGTAGTCGGACACGTCCATCCTCTCTGTCGGCAATCGGCCTGCCTTCTCCATCGGCGGTGATGCCCGTCGCTGGCAAGCGCATTTGCGGGGGAAAACTATGGCCATCGTGGGAGCGGGGGCGGTAGGTTGCCGGCGCCCAACCCGCCCGGAGCCTGCACCCCGATGACCCACGCCAACCACCGCACGTCCGATCATGCCGT
>NZ_JAQGLK010000082.1 GCF_028292925.1 Sphingomonas bacterium | reverse complement strand
CGCTCCTCGGGCGTGAAGCCGCCCTCCGGCCCGATCAGGATCGCCGCCGGGCCTGCCGTGGCGACCTTCGGCAACGGCGCGCCGCCTTCCTCGTCCGCGAACAGCAATTGTCGCTCCGCCGGCCAATCGCGCAGCAGCGCCGCAAGCCGCACCGGCTCGGCCAGCACGGGCAGGGCGGTGCGGCCGCACTGCTCGGCCGCCTCGATCATGTGGGCGCGCAGCCGATCGAGGTTGAGCCGGTCGACCACCGTGCGCTGCGTCAGCACCGGCACGATCCGCGCCACGCCAAGCTCGCACGCTTTTTCCGCGATCCAGTCGATCCGGCCCTTCTTGATCGGCGCGGTCAGCAGCCAGAGATCGGGCACCGCCTCGCGCGGGCCGATCCGGCCGGTCACGCTCAGCACGAGGCGGCGCTTACCGACCTCGACTGCCTCGGCGATCCACTCGCCCGTAACGTCGTCGAACAACCGGACCTGCCCGCCGGGCTTCAGCCGAAGGACGTTGGCCAGATAGTTGACCGGCGCGCCTTCGAGCGGGACGGCGACGCCCAGATCGAGCGGCTGATCGACGAACAAGCGGGGCAGGCTGGCGGGCGGCCAGGCGGGTGTGGCTGTCATGCGCGGTCATTGCCTTTTTCCGGCGGTTCGTGTCGAGCGAAGTCGAACCGAGCCTGCCCGAGGAACGTGATGGACCAGCCCGAAATCGTGCCGGACAGCGAGCAGCGCAGCCTGGCGGCCGCGTTGCCTTCCCGCGTGCGGGAATTCGTGCTGCTCGCCCGCTTCGATCGGCCGATCGGGGCGTGGCTGCTGTTCTGGCCGGGCGCCTGGGCGATCGCGCTGGCGGGCGGGGCGTTCGGCGCGTGGTGGCAGTTGCTGCTGCTGTTCGCCATCGGCGCGATCGTGATGCGCGGGGCGGGATGCGTCTATAACGACATCGTCGATCGCAAGCTCGATGCGCGGGTGGCGCGCACCCGTGAACGTCCGCTCGCCAGCGGGCGGGTGTCGGTGCGGGCGGCGTGGATCTTCGTGGTCGGGCTCAGCCTGATCGGCCTGGCCGTCCTTCTCAGCCTGAACGGCTTCGCGCAGATCGTCGGCATCGCCAGCCTGGCGCCGGTTGCCGCCTATCCGTTCATGAAGCGGATTACCTGGTGGCCGCAGGCGTGGCTGGGCATCGTCTTTTCATGGGCGGCGCCGGTCGGCTGGGCAGCGGTGGCGGGCCGGTTCGAGGTCGCGACCTTGCTGCTCTATGCCGGATCGATCGCGTGGGTGATCGGGTATGACACGATCTATGCCGTGCAGGATCTGGAGGATGATGCGCTGGCCGGCGTGCGCAGTTCCGCCCGCGCGCTCGGCCGTCATGTGAAGGCCGGGGTGGCCGCATCCTACGCCGCAGCGGTGCTGCTGTGGGCGGGGGCACTATGGGCGGCGCGGCCGGAGCCGCTGGCGCTTGCGGCATTGGCGCCCGTGGCGATCCATCTCGGCTGGCAGGCGGCGTCGCTGCGTCGCGACGACGGAGCGGACGCCCTCGCCAAGTTCCGCTCCAATCGCGGCGCCGGCATGCTGATGTTCCTCGCCTGCCTGACGATCGGCACCGCGGCCAGGCTTTGACCTTTCCCGCCGCGCTTCCTAAGTGCCGTCGATGCTGACCGTCGCCCAAGCCGAAACCCGCGTCTCCGATCTTGTCGATGCTGCAAAGGTGGCCGGCGCGGATGCCGCCGACGCCATCTATTTCGGGGATGGCTCCACCCAGGTTCAGGTCCGGCTCGGCGCCCTCGAGGATGTCGAGCGATCGGAGGGCGAGGAGATCGGCCTGCGCCTGTTCTTCGGGCGCCGGTCCGCCAGCGTCTCCTCCTCCGATCTGTCGGCCCGGGCGCTCTCCGCGCTGGTCGAGCGGGCGGCGGCAATGGCCCGCGAAGCGCCGGAGGATCCCTATGCGGGCCTCGCGCCCGAGGATCGGCTGCTGCGCGGCGACACGCCCTTCCTGGACAGCGACGATCATGGCGATCCCGCTCCGGCCGACCTGCGCGCGCGCGCCGCCGCGGCGGAGGATGCGGCGCGCGCCGTTGTCGGTATCACCAACAGCGAGGGCGGCAGCGCCAGCGCCAGCCGCACGGTGATGGCCCTGGCCACCAGCCACGGTTTCGTGCGCGGCTACACGGCGAGCGGCTATGGCTGCTCGGCCAGCGTGATCGCGGGCGAGGGCCACGGCATGCAGCGCGATTATGCGTACCACTCCGCCCGTCACCAGGGCGATCTGGAGGACCCGGCGGAGATCGGCCGCCGCGCCGCGACACGCGCCGTCGCCCGGCTCAACCCCGGCAAGCTCGGCAGCGGGCCGCTGCCCGTCGTCTACGATCCGCGCGTCGGCACCAGCCTGATCGGCCACCTGACCGGCGCGATCACCGGATCGGCCGTGGCTCGGCGGACGAGCTTCCTGCTCGACCGGCTGGGCGATCAGGTTTTTGCCCGCGGCATCACCGTGCGCGATGATCCGCACCGCCCGCGCGGGCTCAGGTCCAAGCCGTTCGATGGCGAGGGCCTGCCCACCGCCCCGCGGGACATCATCGCCGACGGCGTCCTTTCCTCGTGGCTGATCGAAAGCGCATCGGGGCGGCAGCTCGGCCTGGCACCGACCGGGCACGCCACCCGCGGCATCAGCGGTGCGCCCGGCGCCGGCGCGACCAACCTGTATATGGAAGCGGGCAGGCTCAGCCCGGAAGAGCTGATCGCGGATATCAAGCTCGGCCTCTACGTGACCGAACTGATCGGCAGCGGCGTCAACGGTGTCACCGGCGATTACAGCCGCGGCGCATCGGGCTTCGTCATTCGGGACGGGATGCTGGCCGAACCCGTCGCCGAGATCACGATTGCGGGCAATCTCAAGGATATGTACCTCAATCTTCACGCTGCAAATGATCTGCGGTTCCGCCAGTCCGTCGACGTGCCGACGATCCGGGTGGAGGGCATGATGGTCGCCGGTGCCTGAGTCGCTGCTCGATGCGGTGAGCGCGGCAACTGCCGAGGTCGGCCGCATGGTGCACGGCCGGTGGCAGGGCGGCAACTATCGCCGGTGGGAAAAGGTGCCCGGCCATCCGGTCTGCGATGTCGATCTCGAGGCGGACGCGATGTTGCGCGAGTCGTTGACCGCGATCGATCCCGAAGCGGGCTGGCTCTCCGAGGAAACGGCGGACAGCGCCGAACGACTGACCCGCACCCGGCTGTGGCTGGTCGATCCGATCGACGGCACCCGCGATTTCCTGCGCGGGCGGCCGGGCTGGTGCATCTCGGTGGCGATGGCCGAGGGTGGGCGCCCGCTGATCGGCGTCCTCGATGCCCCCGCTCGGCGCGAGCATTGGCGCGCGGCGGCCGGTGACGGCGCGTGGCGCAACGGCGAGCGGCTGCGGGTGAGCGACCGCAAGACGCTGCCCGGCGCGCGGGTGCCGGCGGACACGCTGCCCAGGGCGGATGCCGATCTGGTCCCCGTGCCCCGGCCGAACTCGATTGCGCTGCGCATCGGCATGGTGGCGGCAGGCGAGGTCGATCTGCTGGCGACGCTGCGCTGGGGCAATGAGTGGGACATCGCCGCCGCCGCCCTGATCGCCGAGGAAGCCGGCGCCATGGTCAGCGACGCGCGCGGCAATCCGCTCCGCTACAACAGCACCCGGGGCGACGCGTTCGGCGTACTCGCGACGGCCCCGGCCATCCATGCCGCGGCCGTCGATCGCCTGCGGGAGCGGGCAGGCGCCGCCTTCGTCCGCTAGAAAGTAACGCGATCTCAGACCCTTGAGAGAGCCTGTTCGATATCCGCGATAAGGTCGTCCGGATCTTCCACGCCGATCGAGATCCGCACCAGATTGTCGGTGATGCCCAGCGCCTGCTTGCGCGCGTCGGGAACGGATAGATGGGTCATTCCGGCCGGGTGGCTGGCCAGTGTCTCCGTGCCGCCCAGGCTGACGGCAAGCTTGGCGATGGTCAGCGCGTCCAGAAACGCAAACGCCTCCGCCTCGCCGCCGTTCAGGTACAACGAAAAGGTCGATCCGGCCCCAAGGCAGTGGCGCCGGTAGATATCGGCCTGCCGCTCGTCCTCCGGAAAGCCGAGATAGCCGACCCGCGCCACCTTCGGATGATCGCGCAGCCATGCGCAGACCTTGGCCGCATTCTCGCCGGCCCTGGTCATGCGGAGTTCCAGCGTCTCCAGGCTGCGCAGCAGCATCCACGCCGAGTGGGGATCGGTGATCGTGCCGATCGTATTGCGCATCGCCCGGATCGGATCGATCGCCGCCTTGCTGCCCGATACGCTGCCGGCGACGAGATCGCTGTGCCCGCCGGCATATTTGGTAAGGCTGTACAGCACGATATCGGCTCCGTGGCGGAGCGGCTGCTGCCAGATCGGGCCGAGAAAAGTATTGTCGATCACGATCGGCGGCAGATCGCCCTCCGCGAACAGGGCGGCACGCGCTGCGGCCACCCCCTCGATATCGACGAGCGCGTTGGTTGGGTTGGCGGGGCTTTCGAGATAGATCATCGCCACCCGCCCGGCCGCCTTGGCGCGCGCCAGTACCGCCTCGATCTCGGGCACCGTCGCGCCGGCCGGAAAGTCGAGCCAGTTGACGCCGAACCGGCCGAGAATGCGGCCGATCAGGGTTTCGGTCGCAGCGTAGAGCGGTGCGGAATGGACGATCGTGTCACCGGGGCGGACGAGCGCCAGCATCACGGTGGTGATGGCCGCCATGCCGGAGGAGAAGGTCAGCGCCTCCTCCGCATCCTCCCAGATCGCCAGCCGGTCCTCCAGTATTTCCTGGTTGGGGCCGTTGAACCGCGAATAGACCAACCCTTCCGCGCCGCCGGGGCGCTTGCCGGTCAGCCCCTCGAAGTGGCGTTTGCCGGCGGCGGCGCTTTCGAACACGAAGGTGGAGGTGAGGAAGATAGGCGGCTTCAGCGCGCCTTCGGAAAGCATCGGATCATAGCCGTGGCCCATCATCAGCGTGGCCGGCTTCAGCCGCCGCTGGCCGATCGTGCGGGCGGGGGTGCGGGGGCGGCGCCGCGGCGTGGCGCCGGTCATCCCGGCTTCGGTCTCCTGGTCGTCCATGATGCGGCTCCGCTTGCTCGATCGGGGCGAGGATCGCACGATCGGCCCGCGCCGGCCACCCCGCTGGCGGGGGTTCAGCCGGGAACCGCGATCAGGCTGATCTGCCGGCCGTAGCCGGGTTCGCCACGGTGCGTGGCACGGCGGTAGCTGAAGAACCGGGCCTCGTCGGCATAGGTATCGAGCCCCAGCGCCTCGATGCGGACGATGCCGGCGGCGGCGAGCCGCGCGACGACATACGCCTCGATGTCGAACTGGTAATAGCCGGCGCGGCGGCCATCGCGGAAGAAGCGTTCGTTGCCCGGATCGGCAGCGGCGAACCGGCCGAGGAACGCCTCGTCGACCTCGTAGGAGGCGCGTCCGATGCACGGGCCGATCGCCGCCGCGATGCGATCGCGATTCGCCCCCAGCCGCTCCATCGCCGCGATCGTCGCATCGGTAACGCCGGCGATGGCACCCTTCCATCCGGCATGCGCCGCACCCACCACGCCAGACCGGGCATCGGCGAGCAGCACGGGCACGCAGTCGGCGGTGAGGATGCCGAGCAGCAGGCCGGGGCGATCCGTGACAAGCGCATCGGCGTGGGGGCGGGCGTCGTCGGCAAAGGGCTCGGCCACCATCACGGCCTCGGCCGAGTGGACCTGGTGCAAAGTCACGAGCCGGGCGGCGGGCGCCACCGCGGCGGCGGCAAGGCGGCGATTCTCGATTATGGCGGCGCGTTCGTCATCGGATCCCAGCCCGACGTTCAGCCCGGCATACAGGCCGGTCGATACTCCGCCCTGGCGCCCGAGAAAGCCGTGCGGGATGGGGGTGAGGGCGGGGGACAGGATCGGCTGGATGGGCATCGGGCCATAGACAGGGATGCCCGTTGGCTTTCAAGCCACGTCATGCGCCGTTAGAAGCCGGCAGGCTGCGGCCATGCGGGAGAAACGATCGCCAATACCTTGAAAAGAACGCCCATCTGCTCCGGCCGTGTCAGCCGGGCATGGGCAGCCGCGATCTCCGCGGCGCGCCCAGGGGCGGCGCGGGTGAGTGCCTCCGCGCGCGCGCCGATGCCCAGCGATTCCAGCCACGCGCCTTGTTCGGCAGGCCCGAAAACCTGCAGGCCCGCCCTCCGCGCGACGTCGGCGACCGCGCCGAAATCGACATGCGCGGTCAGATCGCGCCCGCCGGGATCGGCAAAAGGCTCGGCAAAGGCATGGCCCGATACCGCCTGCAGCGTCTCCCCCGCGGCGGATGCGGCGTGTCCATAGTCGATGAAGATCGCTGCGCCGCCCTGCACCGCCAGCCTCTGCGCAAGGCCTGCGACGAGGGCCAGTGCGGCGGGCGATGTCTCCACGATGGCGCCGAGCGGCGCCTCGCGGAGGGCGGGCGGAATTGCGTCGTCCGCCGGAATGGACCCGGGCACGGGAACGAAGCCGCTGCCGGACCAGGCGATCATCCGCTCTCGCCAGCCGGCGTCGGTGCGCAGGAACTGGCGGACCGGCAGCGCATCGAGGAACTCGTTGGCGACGATCAGCAAGGGGCCGTCGGCGGGCAAGGTGGTGATGGTGTCATGGCGCTGGGCCAGCGCCACCCGCTGCTGCTGCATCGCCGCCAGCACCGGGCTGGTTTCGACGAAGTGGACCGGCGGCTGCATCCCGGCCGGGCGCATCGCCCGCAGCGCGTCACAGGCCAGCGTGCCCCGGCCGGGGCCGAGTTCGACATAGTGAACGGCAGGACGGGCGGAGCGGATCCACAGGTCCGCCAGACAGGCGCCGATCAGCTCGCCGAACATCTGGCTGACCTCTGGCGCGGTGACGAAGTCGCCACCGCGGCCAAGGGGATCCCGCGACGCGTAATAATGCGCGTTCGCCTGATCCATGAACGTTTCGATGGAAATCGGGCCGTCGGCGAGGATGCGACGGGCGAGACGCGACTGGAGCGATGCGGGCGGCATGGCCTCAGGCGACGCTCTGCCCCCCGGCGATCGGCTCGACACGCTGGCGGCGGCCTTTGGCGGTGGCGATCAGGTAGAGCCCGCCCAGCAGCATCGGCACCGTCAGCGTCTGCCCCATGGTCAGCCCCCAAGCGAGATGTTCCAGCCCCGCATCGGGCGCGCGGAAGAATTCCAGGCTGAAGCGGCTGAGCCCGTAGCCGAGGAGGAACGTGCCGACGAGCTTGCCCGGCTGGTAGCGGGCCTCCGTCCGCCAGAACAGGAAGGCGAGGACGAGGAACAGCACGATCCCCTCCAGCCCTGCCTCGTAGAGCTGGCTGGGATGCCGGGGCAGATCGCCGGCACGGGGAAAGATGATCGCCCACGGCACGTTCGTCTCGCGGCCCCACAACTCGGCATTGATGAAGTTGGCGATCCGTCCGAAGAACAGCCCGAACGGCACGCAGCAGGCAACATAATCGTGCACGCGCAACCAGTTGAGCCCGTTCTTTCGCGCCAGATAGAGGATCGCGAGGGTAACCCCGATCACTCCGCCGTGGAACGACATGCCCCCCTCCCAGAGCTTCAGCGCGTCGAGCGGACGGAGCAGGAGTTCGGGCTTGTAGAACAGCACGTAGGCCGCTCGCCCGCCGATCAGGATGCCCAGCGTCGCGTAGAACACCAGATCGTCGGCATGGCGGCGGGCCATCGGCGCGCCGGGACGGTCGAGCAGCTTCAGCAGATACCACCAGCCGACCATGATGCCGGCGATGTAGGCCAGCGAATACCAGCGGATCTGCAGGATGCCGATATCCAGCGCGATCGGCGAGATGCCGAGGCTGTCGAAATGGAAATAGGCCGGAGCGGCAGCGGTGATGAGCGACGGGATCAAGGCTTTCCCCCCAGGAACGTCCGCCCTCATAAGACGGCGGGGCCGAAATCGGAAGGGCGGGCGATGCCCCGCCGCCGCGGGTCGCCGATGTCGCGGTGCTGGCGTCGCGCCGATGGCGACCGTATCAGGCGGTGTGGGCGATGATCGGAACAGCGGCGCGGGCAACCCAGGCATCAGCCGTCGCACGATGCTGATCGGCGGCGGCGCCGGCGCCGGGCTGCTGATCGCCTGGGGGATCTGGCCGCGCCACTATGCGCCGAACCTCGTCGCCGTGCAGGGCGAGCACGTTCTTCACGCCTTTCTCAAGATCGGCACGGACGGGCATGTCGCCGTCGTCGTTCCGCAGGCGGAGATGGGGCAGGGCGTCTATACCGCGCTGCCCCAGATCCTGGCCGACGAACTTGGCGCGGACTGGCGAACGGTGGGGGTGGAGCCCGCGCCGGTCGGCCCGCTCTACGCGAACGAACTGCTGGTGGCCGAAGGGGTGGAGGGGGCGCTGCCCGCCGGACTGCGCACCATCGGCGGCTGGGCCGCGCGGCAGGTGGCGATTCGGGCGTCGCTGGCGATGACCGGCGGCTCCACCTCGATCCGCGCGTTCGAGGATCGCTTTCGGGAGGCGGGGGCGATCGCACGGACGTTGCTGTGCATGGCCGCGGCCGATCGCTGGAACGTCGACCCGACGGTGTGCGACACCGCCGACGGCTTCGTCGTCAGCGGCCAGGAGCGGCTTCGCTTCGGCGAGCTGGCGGCCGCCGCCGCGGCGCTCGCCCCGCCGGGCGACATCGTCTTGCGCGGGGCCATGCCACCCCGTTCCCCGCCGCGCCTGGACATGCCCGCCAAGATCGACGGCACGGCGCGCTACGCCGCGGACGTGCGGCTGCCGGACATGGTATATGCGTCCCTCCGCCACGGGCCGCACGGCGACACCAGGCTGGCTGGGGTGGACAATGCCGCGGCGGACCGGATTCCGGGCATGCTGGCGGTGGTCGAGAATCCCGGCTGGGTGGCGGCGGTGGCGACGAACTGGTGGGCCGCCAACCGCGCGCTGGATGCGATGCGGCCCCGCTTCGCCACGAAGGGGCCTCTGCCGGACAGCGCCTCGATCGATGCCGCGCTGTCCGCCGCGCTGGCGGAGGAGGGCACGCGCTTCACCGAGATCGGCGATGTAGAGGCGGTGTTCGCAGAAGGCGGCGGGATCACCGCCGAATATTCCGTGCCGCTGGCGGTGCATGCCGCGATCGAGCCGATGGCGGCGACGGCCCGGATCAGCGGCGACCGCCTGGAGGTGTGGATGCCGACCCAGGCGGCCGGTATCGCGCGGGCCGCCGCGGCGCGCGCCATCGGGTTCGACGAGGATGCGGTGACGATCTACCCCATGCTGCTGGGCGGCAGTTTCGGCCGCAAGATCGAGACGGAGGCGGCCGAGCAGGCCGCGATCCTTGCGCTCAGGATGAAGCGGCCGGTGCAGCTGATGTGGTCCCGCGGCGAAGACATTGCCCGCGATCGTTTCCGGCCGCCGGCCCGCGGCCGGATGGCGGCGCGGATGCGTCGGGACGGGCGGTTGCTCGGCTGGCGCGCGCGGATCGCCGCCCCGCCGACCTTCGCGGAGCTTTCGGCGCGGCTGATGCCGGGGACGGGGGGCGGCAGCGGCGCCGAGGCGGCCGCGGTCGAGGGGGCGGTGCCGGCTTATGCCATCCCCGCAATTGCGATCGACCACCACCCCGCCGACATCGGCGTGTCGACGGGAATGTGGCGCAGTGTCGCCCACAGCTACACCGCCTTTTTCACCGAATGCTTCGTCGACGAACTGGCGCACGTCGCCAACGTCGAGCCGCTCTCGTTCCGGATGCAGATGCTCGGCGGATCGCGGCGGCTGGCGCATTGCCTCTCCACCGTTACCGCCCTTGGCGGATGGGAGGGCGGGGTGCCGGGCAGCGGGCAGGGCATCGCCGCCCATTCCGCATTCGGCAGCCATGTCGCGATGCTTGCCGAGGTGCACGTCGATGGCGCCGGACAGGTAGTCGTCGATCGGATCGTCGCGGTGGTCGATTGCGGACGGACGATCAACGACGATATCGTCCTCCAGCAGATCGAGGGCGGCATACTGTGGGGCATGGCCGCCGCGCTGGGCGCCACGACCGGGTTTACCCGCGGGCTGGCGGACATCAGGAACTTCGATGCGCTCGGCCTGCCGATCCTTGCCACCACGCCCGAAATCGTCGTGCGGATCGTCCGCAGCAGCGAGCCGCCGGGCGGGGTCGGCGAACTGGCGGTGCCGCCGGTCGCGCCGGCCATCGCCAACGCCCTGTTCGCCGTCACCGGCCGCCGCTACCGTAGCCTCCCTCTGAGTATCCGATCATGAAGCCTCCCGCCGACCACCCTGCGATCCCCGCGCCCAGGATAGGCGTGTTGATCGTCAACCTGGGCACGCCGGATGCCCCCGATGCCGGGGCCGTCCGGCGCTATCTGGCCGAGTTCCTGTCCGACCGGCGCGTCGTGGAGATCCCGCCGATCCTGTGGCAGCCGATCCTGCGCGGCATCGTGCTGACCACCCGCCCGAAGAAATCGGCGCACGCCTACAGGCAGGTCTGGCGGGAGGACGGATCGCCGCTTGCCGCGATCACCCGTGCGCAGGCCAAGGCGCTGGAGGGAAGCTTCGGCGAAGGGGTGATCGTCGATCATGCGATGCGCTACGGCCGCCCGGCGATTGCCGAGCGGATCGCCGCGCTGAAGGCCGCGGGGTGCGAGCGGATCCTCGTCGCGCCGCTCTACCCGCAATATTGCGCGGCGACCACGGCAACCGCCAACGACAAGGTCTTCGCCGCGCTGGCGACGATGCGCTGGCAGCCCGCGTTGCGCACGCTGCCGCCCTACCATGACGATCCCGCCTATATCGAGGCGCTGCGGCAATCGGTGACCGACTCCCTCGCCGCGCTCGATTTCACGCCGGACGTAGTGGTCGCCAGCTTTCACGGCATGCCGCAGCGGACCCTGGAGCTGGGTGATCCCTATCACTGCCACTGCCGGAAGACGGCACGGCTGCTCTCGGCCGCGCTCGGCCGCGATCTCGTCACCGCCTTTCAGTCGCGCTTCGGCCGCGCCAAGTGGCTGCAACCGGCAACGGACGAGACGCTCGCCGAACTCGCCCGCAATGGCGTGCGCAGGGTGGCGGTGGTGGCGCCGGGCTTCTCGGCCGATTGCCTGGAAACGCTGGAGGAGATGGCGTTGCGCGGGCGCGAGACGTTCCTGGAGGCCGGCGGCGAACGCTTCGCCTATCTGCCCTGCCTCAACGACAGCGCGCCCGGCATCGGTCTGCTGCGACATTTGATCGGCCGCGAGCTTGAAGGCTGGTTAACCCCGGCCTAGCATTCCCCCAAACCGAGGGGAGAGAGAAATGGCCAGAATCGCGATCGTAACCGGGGGCACGCGCGGCATCGGCGAGGCGATCAGCATCGCGCTCAAGGACATGGGGATGACCGTCGCGGCGACCTATGCCGGCAATGACGAGCGCGCGCGCGAGTTTACGGAACGCACCGGCATCGCGGCCTACAAGTGGGACGTTGCCGATTTCGACGCGTGCCAGGAGGGCGTGAAGCGCGTCGAGCAGGATCTCGGCCCGGTCGACGTGATCGTCAACAATGCCGGCATCACCCGCGACGCGACGATGAAGCGGATGACGTACGATATGTGGTCGGACGTGATGCGCACCAATCTGGCGGGCTGCTTCAACATGGCCAAGGCGGTGTGGGACGGGATGACGGCGCGGAAATTCGGCCGGATCGTCAACATCGGATCGATCAACGGCCAGGCCGGCCAGTACGGGCAGGTCAACTATGCCGCGGCGAAATCGGGCATTCACGGCTTCACCAAGGCGCTGGCGCAGGAAGGCGCGCGTGTCGGCATCACGGTGAATGCCATCGCGCCGGGCTATATCGATACCGACATGGTCGCCGCGGTGCCGGCGGACGTGCTCGCCAAGATCGTCGCCAAGGTGCCGGTCGGACGGCTGGGGCAGGCGCACGAGATCGCCCGCGGCGTTGCCTTCCTGGTTGCCGACGATGCCGGGTTCGTCACCGGATCGACGCTGTCGATCAACGGTGGCCAGCACATGTATTGAGGCGAGGGGCGCAGTCCTGCCCGTCGGAAGGCGCATGAAGCCGCCTGCCGACGGCATCCCCGCCGACGACGACCGGCGGGGGCCGATCAAGCGATCGGTCATGATCGCCGGTCACGCCACATCGATCAGCCTGGAGCCTGTGTTCTGGACGGCGCTGGCCGGCGCCGCCACCGCGGAGGCGCTGCCGCTGAGTGCGCTGGTCGCGCGGATCGATGCCGAGCGGATCCGTCATCCCCGCCCGGCGAACCTCGCCAGCGCGATCCGCGTCTGGCTGTTCCGGCGCGCGCTCGCTTCGCGGGCGGACGGGGCACCATAGCCGGTACTCCGCGGCACCGGACGGCGACACAGCGGCGCGGGGAGTCGTAATGCGATTGATTATCATTCCGACCTGACTTAGGGCTGTGCCCAAGCAGAAGGCGGGTGAGCATGCACGTCACGTTCGATCAGCTAGACTTTTCCCGCGGCGAGATCCGGTATGTGCGGGCATCGCCGCCGATCGCTCCGCCGATCCCGGCTGCGGAACCCGATGCGATTCCTGCCGCAGCGTGGCAGCCAGGTGGCGGCTATGGCGCGCGACGGCCGAGGGCCGGGATGGTCGCGGCGATCGTACTGCTCCACGCCGGCCTGATCACTGCGCTGGTCAAGCTGGATGTCATTCCGGTGCAGAAGGCGGCGCCCGCCCCGCTGGTGGTGACGCTGATCCCGAATCAGATCGCCCCGCCGCCTGCGCCGCCATCTCGTCCGAAGCAGGAGATCGCTCCGGTCGCGCCGGCCCCCGCCAGGATCGTTACGCCCGCTCCGGCCGTCATCGTTCCCGTGGCCGCGCCGGTTCAGGTCGCCACCGTCTCCGCGCCGACGCCCACGCCGCAGACGGCGGTCCCGGCGCCCGCTGCCGCGGCTCCCGTGGCTGCACCCGCGGCGATCACGCCGCCCGACGCCTTCGCGGGCAACCTCGACAATCCCGCACCGCGCTATCCGGTCGAGTCCCGCCGCCGGCGCGAGGAGGGGACAGTCAGGCTGCGGGTCTCCGTCGGCGTCGATGGCCGGGTGAGCGAGATCGGGGTTGTCCGCTCCAGCGGGTTCGAACGGCTGGACGATGCGGCACTGGATGCCGTGCGCAAGTGGCGGTTCCGCCCCGGCATGCAGGCCGGAGTGCCGGTCGAGGCAGTCGGCTTCCTCTCGATCCCGTTCAAGCTCCAGGCCTGACGCCGCGGTGTCGGCGGGATTGCCGATAGCTGGCGTGCTCACGCGCGCCGAAGCGGCGGAAATGCGCCGCGCGATCGAGGCGGAGCCGTGGATCGACGGCAACGCCACGTCGGGCGCGCAATCGGCACTCGCCAAGCATAACCGCCAGTTGCCCGAGGACTCTGCCGTGGCGCGCGAGATGGGCGGCCGGATCCTCGATGCATTGGGGCGGTCCGCGCTGTTCGTGGCGGCGGCGCTGCCGCTCAAGGTCTATCCGCCGCTGTTCAACCGCTACGGGCAGGGGGACGGGTTCGGCACGCATGTCGACAATGCGATCCGTATCCGCCGGGGCAGCGACTTCCGCATCCGCAGCGATCTCTCCGCCACGCTGTTCCTGTCCGACCCCGACGAATATGACGGCGGGGAGCTGATCGCGGACGAGGGCGCACCCATCCGGCTGCGCGCGGGGGACATGATCCTCTACCCGGCATCTACTCTGCACCGGGTGACGCCGGTCACCCGCGGCAGCCGCCTGGCATCCTTCTTCTGGATACAGAGCATGGTGCGCGACGATGCCGCCCGACGCACGCTGCTGGAGCTGGACGGCGCGATACAGGCGCTCGCCGCCACGCACGGCCAAAGCGACCCGAGGATCGTTTCGCTGACCGGCGTGTACCACAACCTTCTCCGCCGCTGGGCGGACTGCTGAGGCCCGAGCCTTCGCTCAGCGCCCGAGCAGGGCGCGGGCATGACTGGCGATCTGGGCGAGCATCGGCGAGGTCGGCGCGGCGGCGGCGCGCGCCCTAGCGATCAGCGCCTGGAACTGACCGACACGGGGCCCCTGCGCGGCGATCCATGCCTCGACCGCTGCCAGCGGATCGCTGCCCCCCGAGCGCGCCAGGAAATCCAGCCGCAGCTGTTCGAAATCGCGGGCGAGGCCCGCGGTGAGCAGCCGCTCCCATGGATCGGAGGACACGAAGCGCACCGACGATGCCTTCGCCCAGTCGAGCCCGAGCGTCTCACCCAGCCGGACATAGGCGGTGGTGACGGCGATCTCGTCCGCACCGAGCTTGTGGGCGAGCGCGGCGGTGCCGATCGCCCCGTCGAGATCGAGGATGCGGACGATCCGGTCGGCCAGCCACGGATCGACGCCGGGAACCTCGACTCGGGCCCGCAACGCCGCCGATTGCACCCGTGCCTCGTCGTGCAGCAGGCCGTCGGCCGCCTCGTCCAGCCGCACCACGCCCGGGGCAAGATCCGCGATCGTCGTCGATGGCGCCACCCCGTTGGGCGATGCGCGCAGCAGATCGGCGACGTGGAGGCGCGCGCCGGCGGCGAGCGTCTCCATCAACATCAGGCGTGTCTCGTCGGGAACGTCGAGTGCGGAGATCGCCTCGAACAGCGGCTCCAGCCCGAAGATGCCGTCCGCGGCGAAATAAGCGGCGGCGATCTGCGCCAGTGCCGAACCCTCTTCCTCGGCGATCTCCAGCGGCGCAACCGGGCCGAGCCGGTTAACGACGCGGTTGGCCGCCTTGGTGGCTATGATCTCCGCCCGCAGGCGGTGGCGATCGATCGCGCCGGCGAAGCGTTCCTGCATCTCGCGCGGAAAGGCGGCGTGAAGCAAGGGCACGAAGCCGGCATCGGCGGTGACGTCGCTCGCCTCGATCGCCGCCTGCAACGCCAGTTTGGCGTGACTCAGCAGCACCGACAATTCGGGCCGGGTCAGGCCGCGCCCGTCCTGCGCGCGGCGCAGCAGTGCCTCGCTGCTCTCCAGCCCCTCGACATCCCGGTCCAGCCGGCCGCTCGCCTCGAGGATTTCTATGCCGCGGACCTGCGCCGGAAGTGCGCCGACACCGCCGCGTTCGGCTAGAGACAGCGCCAGCGTCTGCAGGCGATTGTCGTCCAGCACCAGTTCGGCGACCTCGTCCGTCATCCGCACGAGCAGCGCGTTGCGATCGTCGAACGGCAGCCGACCTTCCGCCATCTCGCGGTTGAGCGCGATCTTGATGTTGACCTCGTTATCCGAACAATCGACCCCCGCCGAATTGTCGATGAAGTCGGTATCGATCCGCCCGCCGGCCGCGGCATATTCGATCCTGCCCGCCTGGGTGACGCCCAGATTGGCACCTTCGCCGATCGCCCGGGCGCGGACATCGCGGCCGTTGATGCGATGGGCATCGTTGGCGGGATCGCCGACCTCGGCGTTGGTCTCGTCCGCCGCCTTCAGATAGGTGCCGATGCCGCCGAACCACAGCAGATCGACCGGCGCCTTCAGGATGGCCGCGATCAGTGCGGAAGGATCGATCGTGTCGGCATCGATCCCCAGCGCGGCCTTGATCTCCGGTGAAAGCGGGATCTCCTTCTGCGTGCGCGCGAACACGCCACCGCCGGCCGAGATCCGCGTGGCGTCGTAATCCGCCCAGGATGAGCGGGGCAGGCGGAACATCCGGTCCCGCTCCGCCCAGCTTGTCGCGGCATCCGGGTTCGGATCGAGGAAGATGTGGCGGTGGTCGAACGCGGCGATCAGCCGGATCGTCCTGGACAGCAGCATGCCGTTGCCGAACACGTCGCCCGACATGTCGCCGCATCCGACGACGCGGATGGCTTGCGTCTGCACATCCACGCCCAATTCGGCAAAGTGGCGCTGCACGGAGATCCAGGCACCCCGCGCGGTGATCCCCATCGCCTTGTGGTCATAGCCCTGCGATCCGCCTGAGGCGAACGCATCGCCCAGCCAGAAGCCGTGATCGTTGGCGATGCCGTTGGCGACATCGGAGAAAGCGGCGGTGCCCTTGTCCGCAGCCACCACGAAATAGGGATCCGCGCCGTCGCGCACCTTCACCCCGTTCGGGTGCACCACGGCATCGGCGACGATGTTGTCGGTGACTGAGAGCAGCGCCCGGATGAAGATACGGTAGCTCTCCGTCCCCTCGGCCAGCCAGGCATCGCGATCCGATGGGGAGGGCAGGTGCTTGGGGTAGAAGCCGCCTTTCGCGCCGGTCGGCACGATCACGGCATTCTTGACGACCTGGGCCTTCATCAGCCCGAGGATCTCGGTGCGGAAATCGTCACGCCGATCGGACCAGCGGATGCCGCCGCGGGCGATCGGCCCGCCGCGCAGGTGAATACCCTCCACGCGCGGGCTGTAGATCCAGATTTCGCGCCACGGCACGGGGGCGGGAAGGCCGGGGATCGCCTTGCTGTCCAGCTTCATCGCCAGCGCCTCGCTGCCGGCGGGCGTGAAGGCGTTGGTGCGCAGGATCGCGAGAATGACGGCACGCAGGCGCCGCAGGATGCGATCGTCGTCGATCGCGCCGACTTGCGCCAGCGCGGCATCGATGGCGGCCGTGGCCACCGCGCCATCGCCGTCGCCGCGTGCCGCCGGATCGTGGCGGGCGTCGAACAGGTCGATCAGCGCGCTGGCGGCACGCGGCGCGCGGCGCAGCGCCCCGGCCACCGTATCCAGGCCATAAGAGAGGCCCGTCTGCCTGAGGTAGCGGAACCAGGCACGGAACAGCAGGACCGCGCGCGGCTCCAGCGCGGCGGCCAGGATCAGCTGGTTGAACGCATCGCTTTCGGCGCGGCCCTCCAGCACGGCCGCGATCGCGCGCTCGGCCACGTCGGAGCGGTGGACGAGGGTTTCGATGTCGATCCCGGCGGCGGTCTCCAGCCGGAAATCGTGGACGGTGCCGATGCCGCCATCCAGCTTCGTCGGAATCTCTTCCAGCACGCGGAAGCCGAAATTCTCCAGCACCGGCACCACTTCGGACAGCGGGATCAGCCCGCCCGCGCGATAGATCTTGAGCGACAGGTGGCCGCTCGGGTCGCCGGCCGTGCGGAACAGCCGCGCGCCACGCTCTTCCGGCCCATCCAGCGCCTGCAGGCGCTGGATGTCGATCGCGGCTTCCTGCGGCGTGTAGCGGTTGCGGTAGCTGATCGGGAACGCATCGGCGTAGCTGAGCGCCAGCCGGGTCGCCCGGCCGGGGCTGCCGTCCGCGCCCAACGCGGCCTCGACCGCCGGGGACCAGCCGCGCACCATCTGCTCGATCTGGCGATCGAGCGCATCGATGTCCGGGGAGGGGCCGTCGGCGGGCACGTCGAGCGTGAAGCGGATCAGCGCCAGTTCGCCGACATCAAGGTCGATCGCCCAGGCGGCGATCGTCGCCCCGGCGGCCTGCGCCAGCAGCGTGCCGATCGCGATCCGCCGCGCGGTGGAAAGCTCCTCCCGCGGCAGCCAGATGAACGCGAAGAGATGGCGGCGGAGCGGGCTCGGCAGCAGCAGCAGCTTGGGCCGGGGGCGATTGGCCAGCGACATCGCAGTTAGCGCCGCAGCTTCCAGCGTGGCACCATCCAGCGCGATCAGCACGTCATGCGGCAGCGCCGACAGCGCGTGGTGGAGCGCCTTGCCGGCATGCCCGCCCGGATCGAACCCGTAAGTACGCTCGATCGTTGCCAGCCGCCCCCGCAGCACGGGGATTTCGTCCGACGGCGCGCGCAATGCCGCGCTGGTCCACAGCCCGGCATGGACCGATACGCCCACCACATCGTCGGCTTCGCGCACCGGCAGCACGATCAGGTCGATCGGCACGCGGCGGTGAACGGTGGCCAGCCGGTCCGCCTTCAGGATCAGCGGGGCATCACCGCCGCTGCGGAAATAAGCGATGGCCGCGGCGCGCGCGGCATCGTCCCACAGCTGCGGATCGCGCACGCAGAAGAGGCCGAGCGGATCGCGAACCCCGCCGTCGGCCAGTTCGATGCGGTGGCCGAGCATCGTGAAATGGCGATCGACGAACCAGCGGACCAGCTCCGCACCCTCGCCGGTCGGCAGGCGGCCAGCCTCCGCGCGCATCGCGGCCTGCATCTTCGGCCAATCGGCGACGACGGCATAGACATCGCGCAGCACCGCCAGAATCTCCTCGGCCAGCGCGCGGCGGATGCGCGCGTCGGCCCGGTCGACCTCCAGGTAGATCACGGATTCGTGCCGCTCGCTGGTCGCCGGCAGCGCCTCCAGCCGCCCTTCGGCGTCCCGCAGCACGGCAACGACCGGATGGAGCAGGCGATGGATGCCGAGCCCCTGCGCCCCGATCGCCGCCGATATCGAATCGACCAGGAACGGCATGTCGTCGTTGACGA
>NZ_JAQGLK010000220.1 GCF_028292925.1 Sphingomonas bacterium | reverse complement strand
ACATGGTGCGGGTGAAGCGGTCGCTCTCCGGCTCCAAGTCGCGGCTGATCGGCCCGAACTGCCCCGGCGTGCTGACCCCGGGCGAGTGCAAGATCGGGATCATGCCCGGCAACATCTTCTCGAACGGTTCGGTCGGCGTCGTCAGCCGTTCCGGTACGCTGACCTATGAGGCGGTGTTCCAGACGACCAGCGAGGGCCTCGGCCAGACGACTGCGGTCGGCATCGGCGGCGATCCGGTGAACGGCACCAACTTCATCGACGTGCTGGAACTGTTCCTGGCCGACGACGCCACTCATTCGATCATCATGATCGGCGAGATCGGCGGTTCCGCCGAGGAGGATGCTGCCCAGTTCCTCAAGGACGAGGCCAAGCGCGGGCGCAAGAAGCCGATGGTCGGCTTCATCGCCGGCCGCACGGCGCCTCCGGGCCGTCGCATGGGCCATGCCGGCGCGATCGTGTCGGGCGGCAAGGGCGGCGCCGAGGACAAGATCGCGGCGATGGAAGAGGCCGGCATCCGAGTCGCGGCGAGCCCCTCCGAGCTCGGCACGACCCTGGCGGCGCTGCTGAAGGGTTGATCGACACCGGGCTGCCACCACATGCCCGTCTCGTCTGAAGATCGCATCTCGGCACGGTTTTCAGGCATAGGCGGCCGGTAGCTCCCGCCATGGAGCAAGCGCCGGCCGCCTGCCAGCAACTGCCGACGATTGGATGTGCGACGTGGGATTTGATGCGCTGGACCTGAACGACGTGGAGGGGGTGAGCCCGTCCTTCGTCGAGTCGCTCTATCGGCAATATGCGGCGGATCCCGCGTCTGTCGACGCGGGATGGCGGGCCTGGTTCGAAGGTGTCGATACCGTGGCCAAGGGGCCGAGCTGGGCACGTTCGAACTGGCCGCCGCAGACGACCGACGCGCTCACCGCCGGGCTCGATCCCACGCAGATGGTGGTCGAGAAAGCCGAAAAGCCCGCGGCCAAGGGCGCGGCAGCGCCCAAGCCCGCCGCCGCCGCTGCGCCGAGCGAGGAGGACGTCGCCCGTGCGGCCGGCGACTCGATCCGCGCGATGCTGCTGATCCGCACCTACCGGGTGCGCGGGCACCTTGCCGCCGATCTCGACCCGCTGGGCCTCAGCCGCCGCGATCTGCCGGCCGACCTGACCCCCGAATTCCACGGCTTCTTCGGTTCCGACCTCGATCGCCCGATCTATCTGGGCGGCACGATGGGGCTGGAGCGGGCAACGATCCGCGAGATCGTGGAAATCCTGCGCCGTAACTATTGCGGGCACGTCGGCCTGGAATTCATGCATATCGCCGATGTCGAGGAGCGCCGCTTCCTCCAGGAGCGGATGGAGGGTCGCGACAAGACCATCCAGTTCACCGTCGAGGGCAAGAAGGCGATCCTCGCCAAGGTCGTTCAGGCCGAGCAATATGAGAAGTTCCTCGGCCGCAAATATGTCGGCACGAAGCGTTTCGGGCTGGACGGCGGCGAGTCGATGATCCCCGCGCTTGAGGCGGTGATCAAATATGGCGGTGCGGCCGGGATCGGCGAGGTCGTAATCGGCATGGCGCATCGCGGCCGGCTCAACGTCCTCGCCAACGTGATGGCCAAGCCGTACCGGGCGATCTTCAGCGAGTTTGCCGGCGGTTCGGCCAACCCGGAGGACGTCGGCGGTTCGGGCGACGTGAAATACCATCTCGGCACGTCGACGGACCGCGAGTTCGACGGCATCCGCGTCCACATGAGCCTTGTGCCGAACCCCAGCCATCTCGAGGCGGCGGACCCGGTGGTGCTCGGCAAGGCGCGCGCCAAGCAGACCAAGATCGACGACCGCAAGCGTGAGCGCGTGCTGCCGATCCTGCTGCACGGCGATGCCGCGTTTGCCGGCCAGGGCATCATCATGGAGTGTTTCGGCTTTTCGGGGCTCACCGGCTATTCCACCGGCGGAACGATCCACTTCGTCATCAACAATCAGGTCGGTTTCACGACCAGCCCGCAATTCGCGCGCTCCTCGCCTTATCCGTCCGACATCGCCAAGATGGTCCAGGCCCCGATCCTGCACGTCAACGGCGACGATCCGGAGGCGGTGACGTTCGCCTGCAAGGTCGCGACGGATTTCCGCCAGACCTTCAAGCGCGACGTGGTTATCGACATGTGGTGCTACCGACGCTTCGGCCACAATGAGGGCGACGAGCCGGGCTTCACCCAGCCGCTGATGTATGACGAGATCCGCAGGCATCCCGCGGTATCCGACGTCTATGCCGCGCGGCTGAAGGCCGAAGGCGTGGTCGACGATGCATGGATCGCCGACCAGGCGGCGGCGTTCATCGCGACGCTGGAGCAGGAATTCGAGACCGCCAAGAGCTACAAGGTCAACAAGGCCGACTGGTTCGAGGGCGACTGGACAGGTTTCGCCGCCCCGCGCGAGGCGATGACCGAGCGGCGCGCCGCCAAGACCGGCGTTTCGGGCGAACGGATCGATGCCCTGGCCAAGGTGCTGACGACGCCGCCGGAGGATCTGACGATCCACAAGACGCTCGCCCGCATTCTCGAGGCCAAGAAGGGGATGTTCGCCAGCGGCCAGGGGCTCGACTGGGCAACCGCGGAGGCACTGGCGTTCGGGACGCTGCTGCAGGACGGGTACGGCGTGCGGCTGTCCGGGCAGGATAGCGGCCGCGGCACGTTCAGCCAGCGGCATGCCGTGTGGGTGGACCAGAAGGATGGGCATAAGTTCATCCCGCTCTCGGCCCTCGATCGCAAGTTCCAGGTACTCGACAGCCCGCTGTCTGAGTTCGGGGTGCTCGGGTTCGAATATGGCTATGCGTCGGCCGCGCCGAATACGCTGGTGTTGTGGGAGGCGCAGTTCGGCGATTTCGCCAACGGCGCGCAGGTCATCATCGATCAGTTCATCGCCGCCGGGGAGGCCAAGTGGCTGCGGGTCAACGGCCTCGTCATGCTGCTGCCGCACGGCTACGAAGGGCAGGGGCCGGAGCATTCGTCCGCGCGGCTGGAGCGGTATCTCCAGTTGTGCGCCGAGGACAACATGCAGGTCGCCAACTGCACCACGCCCGCCAATTACTTCCACCTGCTGCGCCGGCAGATGATGCGCAGCTTCCGCAAGCCGCTGATCATCATGACGCCGAAGTCGCTGCTGCGGCACAAGTCGGCAGTGTCGTCGATCGAAGAGTTTACCGGCGACAGTCACTTCATGCGCCTGCTCTCCGATCCGAAGGCGCCCGCCGATGCCGACGTGAAGCGGCTGGTGCTGTGTTCCGGCAAGGTCTTCTACGATCTGGCGGATGCGCGCGATGCGGCCGGGGATACCGGCACGTCGATCGTTCGTGTCGAGCAGATCTACCCGTTCCCGGCGGATGCGATCGCCGCGCGGGTGGCGCGTATGCCGAACCTTGAAACGGTGGTCTGGGCGCAGGAGGAACCGAAGAATGCCGGTGCCTGGTTCTTCGTCGAGCCGCTGATCGAACAGGTGCTCGATGCCGCCGGTGCCGCGCCTAAGCGCGCCGTCTATGCCGGCCGCAAGGCCGCCGCGGCCACCGCGACCGGGTTGGCCCGTAATCATGCCGCGCAGCAGGCTGCGCTCGTTGCCGAGGCGCTCGGCCATGAAGTGAAGGTGAACTGAAGATGGCGACCGAAGTGAAGGTGCCCACGCTGGGCGAGTCGATCACCGAGGCGACCTTGGGCCAGTGGCTCAAGCAGCCCGGCGAGGCGGTGAAGGCAGACGAGCCGATCGCCAGCCTGGAGACCGACAAGGTTGCGGTGGACGTGCCGTCGCCAGTGGATGGCGTGATGGGCGAGCATAGCGCTGCGGAAGGCGATACCGTGCTGGTCGGCGCGACTATCGCGATCGTCAACGCCGGTGGGCAGGCGAGCACCAGCGCAACCCCGGCGCCCGAGAATCGCACGGCCGTCGGCAAGGCCGAAGCCGCCGCCGCGGCGCCAGCCGCGAAGCCCGCGCAGGGCAGCGATGCAGGAATGCCGCTGTCGCCATCGGTGCGCCGTGCGGTGATCGAGAACCAGGTCGATCCCGCCGGCGTGCAGGGCAGCGGCAAGGGTGGGCGGCTGACCAAGGAAGACGTTGTCGCCGCGGCTGCGAAGCCCGAGGCGAAGGCTGCGTCGGCAGGGGCGAGCCCGGCATCCGCGACTGCGGCTCCGTCTGCCACCGCCGGCGATCGGCGGGAGGAGCGGGTGCGGATGACGCGCCTGCGCCAGACCGTCGCCAAGCGCCTGAAGGAGGCCCAGAATACGGCGGCGATGCTGACCACCTTCAACGACGTCGACATGACGGCGGTGATGGAGGCGCGGGCCAAGTACAAGGATCTGTTCGAGAAGAAGCACGGCGTTCGCCTCGGCTTCATGGGCTTCTTCGTGAAGGCCGCGTGCATGGCGCTGAAGGATGTGCCCTCCGTCAACGCCTCGATCGAAGGCGACGAGATCGTCTATCGCGATTACGCCGACATCTCCGTGGCTGTCTCGGCGCCGAACGGGCTGGTCGTGCCGGTGATCCGCGATGCGCAGACGCTGAGCGTCGCCGGGATCGAGCGCACCATCGGCGACTTCGGCAAGCGCGCCAAGGACGGCACGCTGAAGATGGACGAGATGCGTGGCGGCACGTTCACCATCTCGAACGGCGGCGTGTTCGGCTCGCTGATGTCCACGCCGATCATCAACCCGCCGCAGTCGGCGGTGCTGGGCCTGCACCGGATCGAGGAACGGCCGGTGGTCAGGAACGGGCAGATCGTCGCGCGGCCGATGATGTACCTGGCGCTGAGCTACGATCACCGCCTGATCGACGGTCGCGAGGCGGTGACGTTCCTGGTCGCGCTGAAGAACGCGATCGAGGATCCGACCCGGCTGCTGATCGATCTGTGAGGGATCGGACGCCGGTGCTCGGTGCGGATGGTTTGATGCGGGGATATGATGGCTGATTACGATTATGACGTCCTCGTGATCGGGGCCGGGCCGGGCGGCTACGTCGCGGCTATCCGCGCGGCGCAACTCGGGCTGAAGACGGCGTGCGTGGAAAGCCGCGAGACGCTCGGCGGCACCTGCCTCAACGTCGGCTGCATTCCCTCCAAGGCGCTGCTCCATGCCTCCGAGCTGTTCGAGGAGGCGCATTCGGGCGCGCTCGCTCAGTTCGGCATCAAGATCGAGGGCGCCAGCCTGGACCTGGGCGCGATGCACGCGCAGCGGATCGAGGCGATCAAGGGCCTGACCGGCGGCATCGAGTATCTGTTCAAGAAGAACAAGGTGGACTGGCTGAAGGGCCATGCGGCCTTCATCGCCGCCGATACCGTTCAGATCGGTGAGCGGGCGGTGCGGGCGAAGAATATCGTCATCGCCACCGGATCGTCGGTCAGCACGCTTCCGGGCGTGCAGGTGGACGGCAAGCGCGTCGTCGACTCGACCGGCGCGCTGGAGCTGGCCGAAGTGCCGAAGCACCTCGTCGTCATCGGCGGCGGCGTGATCGGGATGGAGCTCGGTTCGGTGTGGCTGCGGCTGGGCGCAAAGGTGACGGTGGTCGAATATGTCGACCAGATCCTGCCCGGCATGGACGGCGAGGTGCGTCGCGAGGCGACCAAGCTGTTCAAGAAGCAGGGTTTCGATCTGCGCACCTCGACCAAGGTGACCGGCGTCGAAACGACGGACGCGGGCGTTACCCTGACCGTCGAGCCGGCAGCGGGCGGAAACGCCGAGACGATCGAGGCCGACGTCGTGCTGCTCGCGGTGGGGCGTCGCCCGAATACCGATGGGCTGGCGATCGACAAGGCCGGACTGTCGGTGAACAGCCGCGCGCAGATCGATATCGATCATGACTTCCGGACTGCCGTGCCCGGTATCTGGGCGATCGGCGATGTCGTGCCCGGCCCGATGCTGGCCCACAAGGCCGAGGACGAGGGCATTGCCGTGGCGGAGAACATCGCCGGCCAGGTAGGCATCGTGAACCACAATGTGATCCCCAGCGTCGTCTACACGATGCCCGAGATCGCCGGCGTGGGGCTGACGGAGGAAGCCGCCAAGGAGCGCGGCGAGATCAGGGTCGGCAAGTTCCCGTTCATGGCCAACAGCCGCGCCAAGACGAACAAGGACACGGACGGCTTCGTCAAGATCATCGCCGATGCCCAGACGGACCGCGTACTCGGGGTGTGGATCGTCTCCTCTCTTGCAGGCACGATGATCGCCCAGGCCTGCCAGGCGATGGAGTTCGGCGCCACGTCCGAGGACATCGCCTATACCTGCCACGCGCATCCGACGCATCCCGAGGCGATGAAGGAAGCGGCGATGGCCGTGCGGGGCAAGCCGATCCATATCTGAACTGACGAGCGGGCGCCTGACGGCGCCCGCTTTTGGCGCCTGCCTTGAAATGTTATCTTGTAACATCGGGCGGCCCTGATTATCCGTCATGCGCAACACCGCTGCTCCGGCAGAAGGGTGCAAAACAGAATCGCCGCAGCATCGGAGCTCGCATGACGAAGGGGTATCTTCTCGCCGGCTGGGCGATCGGCATCGGTCTCGCGGGGAGCCTGGCCGCGCCGTCGGCGGCGCTGGCTCAGGATAGCGGGGCCGACGCGGCTGCAAGCACGCCAGACAGTGGAAACGACGGCAGCTTTCATGCGGCCCCCGGCGGGGACATCATCGTCACGGCGCCGTTCGCGCGCGATCGCCGGGATGTGCTGGGCGGCACATCGGTGTTGCAGGGCGCCGAACTCACCCAGTCGCTGCGGCCCACGATCGGCGAGACGCTGCAGCGCCTGCCGGGCGTTTCGGCCACCTCGTTCGGCCCCAACGCGTCCCGCCCCGTGCTGCGGGGCCTTCAGGGGGAGCGGGTACGGGTGCTGACCGACGGGATCGGATCGATCGACGTGTCGAACACCAGCGTCGATCACGCCGTCGTCATCAACCCACTGCTTGCCGAGCGGGTGGAGGTGCTGCGAGGGCCGGCCGCCTTGCTGTACGGATCGTCGGCGATCGGGGGCGTGGTCAACGTGCTCGACAAGCGGATCCCCCGCCGGCTGCCCGACGAGCCGGTGCATGTCGATCTGATCGGAACGCTGGGTTCCGCCTCCCGCGAGCGATCCGGCGGCGGCGCGATCGATGCCCCGCTTGGTGACAGGATCGTGCTTCATGCCGATGGCAGCTACCTGAAGACCGGCGATCTACGTATTGGCGGCAAGGTGCTCTCCGCCAGCGCCCGCGCCGCTGCGCTGACCTCCGCCGCGCAACCGCAGCCCGCCGATGCAGAGCCGATCGACTTTGCCGGCAATGCCGAACTTTCCCGGCGGCTGCCGAACAGTGCCGCTGAGACCTGGACGGTGGGCGCCGGTGCGGCGATCATCACCGACAGCGGAAATTTCGGTGTTTCGTACAGCCACTATGACAATCTGTACGGCGTGCCGGTTCGCTACGCCACCGAGCCGGGGCAGGGGCAGGAAGCGCCCCGTATCGACCTCAAGCAGGACCGGGTGGATGGACGCGCCGAGATCCAGACCGGCGGCAACATCCTGTCTACGATCCGCGCCCGCGTCGCCTACGCCACGTACCGCCATTTCGAGCTGGAGGAGGATGGCGCGATCGGCACCGCCTTCTACAACAAGGGGATGGAGGGGCGCCTAGAGCTGGCGCAGGCGCAGCACGGTGCCTGGAAGGGGGCGAGCGGCCTGCATTATTTCTCCCGCGACTTCGATGTTGTCGGCAGCGAGGCTTTCCTGCCTCGCAACGCGACCGAGCAGCTCGGCCTCTTCACGCTTCAGCAATTCGATTTCGGACGCCTGAAGCTTGAAGGCGGCGGCCGATATGAGCGGTCCACGCTGACCGCCCGGCCGCTGCCGGGGCAGGACCAGTTCCTCGACGGCAAGCGCAGCTTCGGCACGGTTTCCGGATCGGCCGGCGCTTCTTACGCCGTGTTCGGGGAGGATTGGCGGATTGGTGCCAACGTCTCGCGGACGATCCGCGCACCTTCGGCCGAGGAGCTGTTCGCCAACGGCCCCCACGCCGGCACCGAGGCGTTCGAGATCGGCGATCCCGATCTGCGCAAGGAACGCGCCTGGGGAGTGGAGGCGGTGCTGCGCGGGAAGGGCGCAGGCTACACCATCGAAGCCTCCGCCTATCACAACCAGTTTTCGAACTTCATCTACGAAGATCGGACGGGCGACGCCCAGGATGGCCTGCCCGTCTACCGGGTCCGGCAGGCCGACGCCCGCTACTACGGGTTCGAGGTTCAGGGGAGCCTGACGCTGGCAAAGGTGGGAGCGGTTTCCGTGGTTGCCGACGGACTGGCCGATTACGTCCACGCCACCATTCACGGCGTCGGCCCCGCACCGCGCATTCCGCCGCTGCGGCTGCTGGGCGGTATCGGTGCGACCAGCCCGGACATCGACGGTCGCGTCGAGGTGGAATGGTCGAACGATCAGCAGCGCGTCTCCGCCTTCGAGACGGAGACGGCCGGCTTCACCCTGGTCAACGCCGAGATCAACCTGCGCCCATGGGGCGACGATCGGCCGCTCAGCTTCGCCGTGTCGGCCAACAACCTGTTCGATGTGAATGCCCGGCGCCATGCCTCGTTTCTCAAGGACTTCGCGCCGCTTGCAGGGCGGGATTTCCGGGTCACCGCACGGGCCAGCTTCTAGGCGGTGCGATGCGCAGATGGCCATGGCACGAGGGTCGGGCGGGCGGCATAGTGCCTGACCTGACTGGAGATGCCCGTGGCCGACTATGAGACGATCCTGATCGAGCGGCACGATGCCGTAACGCTCGTGCGCATCAACCGCCCGCAGGCGCTTAACGCGCTCAACGCGCAGGTTCTGGCCGACATCACCCATGCCTTCGCCGCCTACGATGCCGATCCGATGCAACGCTGCCTGGTGCTGACCGGCAGCGACAAGGCGTTCGCCGCGGGCGCGGATATCAAGGAAATGGCCGATCGCGGGTTTGCGGCGATGTATGGCGGCAACGTCTTTGCCGGGTGGGAACGGGTGACGGCGACGCGCAAGCCGTGGATCGCGGCCGTTGCGGGGTTCGCCCTCGGCGGCGGGTGCGAGGTCGCGATGATGGCGGACTTCATCATCGCGGCCGATACCGCCAGGTTCGGCCAGCCGGAGATCATGCTCGGGATCATTCCGGGGATGGGCGGATCGCAGCGTCTGGCCCACGCCGTCGGCAAGGCCAAGGCGATGGACATGTGCCTTACCGGCCGCAGGATCGATGCGGCGGAGGCGGAGCGGGCGGGCATCGTCGCGCGTGTGGTGCCGGCGGCCGAGTTGATCGATCAGGCACTGGCCACGGCGACGGCGATCGCCGGCATGGCGCCACTCGCGGCGCTGGCCGCCAAGGAGGCGGTCAACGCGGCGTTCGAGACCGGCCTGAGCCAGGGCATCGCCTATGAGCGCCGGCTGTTCCACGGCTTGTTCGGCAGCGCCGACCAGAAGGAGGGAATGGCCGCGTTCGTCGCCAAGCGGCCCCCGGTCTGGTCGGGAGAATAAACCCGATCCGGATCCGCTATTGGTGGGCGGAACCAACCTAGTTGTTTGCCTGCACCTGCTTTGGGCCTATGTTCGTGCTGCTGCGGCCGAAACAGAGCCTCAACGAAGGTCTCGCAGGAGAGTGATGCGTCGGTGCAATACCGACAGCCAGCTGGACGCAGCAGCTGTGGACATCGGCGGGCATGCTCGGCCCGATCTTCCTCCGAGCCGGCGATGAGCACCGGCCCCAGCTTCCCACCAGCTTCACCAGCATTGCTGCGGCGCAGCATATCAGGTCCGGCAGAGCATCCTGAGCACAGGCTGGAGAACTGATCGATTTTCGCACTTTGCCTGATCGATATTTCGCACTTGCACAATTTGCTGCACCAGCACACAAGGATCACGCCTTTCAGGCATCCTCTCCTAAAACTTCAGGCCGGCCTCTCGCGAGGTCGGCCTTTTTTTTGTTCCGATGGATGGTGCCGGCCGCCGCCCGACTCGCCGTGCCGAACCGGGCAACGGTACGACTCGGGCGATCGATCCTCCCGCCGGCTTGCGCTAGAAGCTGTAGACCAGGGTGGCGCGGCTCAGCGTGTCGAGCGACTGCCGGCCCTCCGGCGTGTCGCGCTCATATTGCAGGTTGTATGAAAAGCGCGCCTTCAGCGCCCCGATCAGCCGCGTGTCAAGCGATGTGGTGGCGACCGCATTGTTGTCGTTGGGTGCGAGGTAGAGCGCGGCATCCTGCGCGAACTGAAGATTGGGGCCTAGTGTCCAGCGCAGCTTGATGCTGGCGCGGCTGGCCAGCCCGGTCTCCTTGGTATCCTCGATGAAGTTGGTGTGGCGGAGCGCCGGGCCGCCCTCGAACTCCAGATTGAGGCCGGGGCGGCGGATCACGCCGTAGCCGATGCCGCCGCCCAGCGTGTAGCGGCTGTCATAGCCGAGGAAGCGGTCATGCTCGAACTGGCCGATGCCGTAGGCGTAGAAGCGATCGTCGAACTTGTAATTGGGCTGCCACGATGCGGTGATCCGCTCGGTCGTGGTCACATCGTCGGTGCTCTGCAGGTCGATCCGGGCGAGCAGGGTATGCCGCCAGTTGAGGCCCTCGCGTTCCGCGCGGCCGCCGGCGAAAAGGGCGACGTTGCGGGTGTTGCCGGTGGATCGCGACGCGCCGGCCTCGATTTCCCCCTTCCAGTTGACGAGCGGGTTTGGGTCGCTCAGCCGGGCGATGCGCGCGCGCTCCTCGGCCTGCTTCCGCGCCGCCATTTCCATGTCGTGATCGATCGTGGCGGTCGCGATGGCGGTGGCGAAGCCCGGGTAGGTCTTGCGGGCGATCTTGACGACGGCGGCCAGCGCCGCCTCGTCACCGCTGGCGACAGCCGTGGCGATCATCCGGCGGACCGCCTCGGGCAACGTATCCGAGGCAGGGACGGGGACAACCGACACCGGGGGCTCGGGCGCGGGCATCGGAACCAGATCGTCCATCATTTCCGGCTCCTCCCCCGGAAAGAGCGCGCGGGGCGGAGGCTCCAAGGTCTGCGCGGCGATGGCCGGCACTGGCAGGAGGATGAGAAAGAGGACGATAAAGATACGCGGCAAGAGCGACCCTTTGGCTAGCCGATCCGATGTGCGAACTGCGCCAGCACATCCTCGTACAATCGGCGCTTGAACGGTACGATCAGCGCGGGCAATTCGTCCGGCGCCACCCACCGCCAGGCGCGAAACTCGGGTTCCGGCGTGTCGATGTCGATCTGATCGTCACGGCCGAGGAAGCGGCAGAGGAACCAGATCTGGCGCTGCCCGCGAAAACGGCCCTTCCACAGCTTGCCGGCCAGGTCGGACGGGAGATCGTAGAGCAACTCACCGGACGAGCGGGCCAGCACCTCGACCAGGGCAGGCGGAATGCCGGTTTCTTCCTCGAGCTCGCGCAGCGCCCCGGCCTCGGGATCCTCGCCCTCGTCGAGCCCGCCCTGCGGCATCTGCCAGGCCTCCAGCGTGGAATCGAGCCGCTGCGCCACGAACACCTTGTTCTCGCTGTTGATCAGCATGATGCCGGCGGCGGGACGGTAGGGAAGCTCGCTGCTCATGCCGCGACCGGATCGGCAGACGCCTGTGCCATCACCCGGTCCGCCTCGGCCTCCGCAATGATCGCCTTCAAGACGGTCAGCGCGCCGGCAATGTCCCCCTCCGACGAGGGGATCGCCTTTCGGAAGTTGCAGAAGCCGTGGATGTTGCCCACCGCCTCCCGGAAGACGGTCGGCACGCCGGCGCGGATCGTCGCGGCGGCATAGGCGCGGCCCTGATCGCGCAACGGATCGAGCCCGGCGGTGATGACCAAAGTCGGCGGCATGCCCGCCTGATCGGCCAGGAGCGGCGAGGAGCGCCAGTGGCCGGGATCGGCGGCATAGGCCTCCGCGAACCAGCGCATCCCTTCGCGCGTCAGGAAATAGCCGTCGCCGAACCGCTCGAACGACGGATAGTCGCTGTCCCGATCGACGGCGGGATAGATCGGCCACTGCGCGATCACCGGCACCTTGGCAGGCGTGTCACGCAGCGCGAGCGCGGTGACGATCGTCAGCGTTCCGCCCGCACTGTCGCCTGCCAGCACCAGCGACGAGACGCCGCGGCCAAGCTCGGCCGGGCCGGCGGCGATCCACCGGGCCGCTTTCTCGCAATCGTCCGGCGCGGCAGGCCAGCGATGTTCGGGCGCGAGCCGGTAATCGACCGCGACCACCGGCAGGTCGAGCCGGCGCGCGATATCCGCACAGATCGGATCGTGGCTGTCGAGATCGCCGAGCACGAAGCCGCCACCGTGGAAGAACACCAGTACCGGCCCGGGCGCACGTGCCTCACGCGGATCGTACAGCCGGGCAGGGATGTCGCGGCCGCCCTCTCCAGGAATCGCCAGATCGCGCCGGATCGCCAGATCGCCGATCTCGACATCGACGAGGCTGCGATTGGCGAGCATCGTCCGCCGCGCTTCGACCGCCCCGATATCCTGCGTCCGCGGGCCCGGATTCGCCGCCAGATAGTCAAGGAAGCGACGCACGTCGGGGCGGATCTGGGCTTCGTCCATGGCGGGGTACTCCTCGGCAGGCGGCGCGATAGCCAGCCTCTCGCATACGCCCAATGAAACAGATGGGGCGAATGGCGCAAGGCAAGCGTTGCCGCGGCATGCTGCATGTCGTCCACCATCCGGGCTATGTCGCCCCGGGCCGCCCCGGCAGCGGCCATGATTTCAACAAATACGGGCTGGTGATGATCGCGCTGGCGGAAGGCGGCGCGGAAATGACCGTCCACACGCCCGATCGGGTGCCGCGGCGGTGGCTCGATGCGGTGCACGACCCGGATTACGTGACGGAGGTGATCAGTTGCGCGGTTCCCCCCGCCAAGGAGAAACGGATCGGCTTTCCCATTGGCGAGCGGGTGGCGCTAAGGGCGCAGCTCTCGCCGGGGGGGACGTGGCTGGCGGCGCGACTGGCGCAGCGACACGGCTTCGCTGCCAACGCTGCGGGCGGCAGCCACCATGCGCTCTATGATACGGGCGCCGGCTACTGCGTGTTCAACGATCTGGCGGTGGCGGCAAACCGGCTGCTGGCCGAGGGGGACGCCCGGCGCATCCTGATCGTCGATCTCGATGTCCACCAGGGTGACGGCACCGCCGCGCTGCTTGCCGGGCGGCCCGACGTGTTCACGCTCTCGTTGCATGCGGAAAGGAACTTTCCCGCCCGCAAGGCGCGATCCTCGCTCGATATCGGCCTGCCCGACGGGGTGAAGGACGGCGAATACCTGGCCATCCTGGGCGATACGCTGCCCCGGATCATGGCCGATTTCGCGCCCGATCTGATCCTGTACCAGGCGGGCGTCGATCCTCATGCCGAGGATCGGCTCGGCCGGCTGGCGTTGAGCGATGCCGGGATCGAAGCGCGCGACCGGCTGGTGATGCGGACGGCGCGGGTGGCGGGCGTGCCGCTCGCCAGTGTACTCGGCGGCGGGTATGGGGCGGACATCATGGCGGTGTCGCGGCGGCACGCGCGAACCATGCTGACGCTGGCCGACGAGGCCGGCCGCCACGGCTGAGCCGGCAGCGGAACCGCGGCGCCGCTGGGGCGCTACCCGCACGACATGACAGCCCCCTCCATCGTCTGGTTCCGCCAGGATCTGCGCCTTGCCGATCAGGCGGCGCTTGCCGCGGCCGCCGCTGCGGGCCCCGTGATCCCGGTGTACGTCCTGGATGACGAAGGGCCGGGGAAGTGGGCGATGGGTGGCGCGCAACGCTGGTGGGTGCACCACAGCCTCTCCGCGCTGGCCGCCTCGCTCGGGAAGCTAGGCGTGCCGCTGATCCTGCGCCGCGGCCGGGCCGAGCAGGTTCTGGCCGATCTGACGCGCGAGACCGGGGCGGTGGCTGTTCACGCCCTGCGCCACTACGAGCCGTGGTGGGCCGCCGCCCAGCAGCGCCTGGCCGAGCAGGTCCCGCTGCATCTGCATGACGGCTACCTGCTGGAAGATCCCACGTGCGTGCGGACGGCCGCAGGCGGCCGATTTCGCATCTTCACGCCGTTCTGGCGCGCGCTCGCGCAACGGCTGCCGCCGCCCGAACCGCAGCCTGCCCCGAAGCGGCTTGTCGCCCCCGCGGCGCTGCCGGCGAGCGAATCGCTGGCGGACTGGAACCTGCTGCCCCAACATCCCGACTGGGCGGCCGGGTTCGACTGGATGGCCGGCGAGGCAGGCGCGACCGCCGCGCTGGCGCGGTTCGTGCCGGCGCTGGCTGCCTATGACACCGATCGCAACCTGCCCTCGCAGGAGGGGAGTTCGCGGTTGTCGCCGCACCTCCACTTCGGTGAGGTATCCGCAGCGACGGCATGGCACGCCAGCGCGGGCGAGGGGCCGGGGGCATCCTCCTACCACCGCGAGCTCGGCTGGCGGGATTTCACGAGCAACCTGATCGATCTGCTGCCCGATTACGGCCACGCCCACGGGCGCCCCGCCTTCGATACGTTCGCGTGGCGCGAGGGAGAGGCGGCAGAGCGCGACCTTGCGGCGTGGACGAAGGGACGGACGGGCTACCCGATCGTCGATGCCGGGATGCGCCAGCTGTGGGCGACGGGATGGATGCACAATCGGGTGCGGATGATCACCGCATCCTTCCTGGTAAAGCATCTGCTGATCGACTGGCGCCGCGGCGAACGCTGGTTCTGGGATACGCTGATCGATGCCGACTATGGCAACAACAGCGTCAACTGGCAGTGGGTCGCCGGCTCCGGCGTGGATTCCAGCCCGTTCGGCCGGATCATGGCCCCGCTCGGCCAGTCCGCCAAGTTCGCGGCCGCCGATTACATCCGCCGCTGGGTGCCCGAACTGGCGGGACTGGACGATGATGCGATCCACGATCCGGAGGAGGCCGGCATCACCGTGCCCGGATACCCGCTCAAGCTGATCGGCCACCGCGAGGCGCGCGCCCGCGCGCTTGCGGCGGCACGCTGAACCCGCACACGCCCGCTCGCCCGGGTCTTGTTTCGGCATCGGGAAAGCGCAAGAGACCGGCGATGAACGCGCCTGCCCCGAACCGTGGCCGCCACCTCGTCCGCGCCGATCGCGGCTTCGCGACCGGGGGCGGGCCGATCGCGCGGATCGTGGCGCCGCTGTTTCGCCGCGTGCTGGACCGGGTCGACGCCGGTCTGGCGAGCGGGAGCATCGATGCGACGCTTCCCGACGGGCGGACCCGGCGGCTCGGCGGGCGGGCTGCGGGGCCGCATGTCCTCGTTACGCTTCACAACTGGCGGCCCCTTGCCCGGCTGGCGCTGTCCGGCTCGGTTGGCTGGTATCGATCCTGGGCGCTCGGCGAATGGAGCAGCCCCGATCCGGTGCCTCTGTTCGATCTGTTCATGCGCAACCGCGCCACATTGGGCACCACCGCACGGGCGCGGGGCAGCGCCCGGCTGGTCAACCGGCTGCTTCATGCGATCCGCGGCAACGATCGCGGGGGATCGCGGCGTAACATCGCCTTTCACTACGATCTCGGCAACGATTTCTACGCCGCGTGGCTGGATCGCGGGATGACCTATTCGTCGGCGGTGTTCGACCCCGGCACTGTGACGAGCGAGCCGCTGGAGCAGGCACAGCGACGCAAGAACCGCCTGTTGCTCGACCGGCTCGATCTCTCGCCGGGGCAGCGGCTGCTGGAGATCGGCTGCGGCTGGGGCGGGATGGCGATGCAGGCGGCCGCGGAGGACCGGGTCGCCGTCACCGGCATCACCCTGTCGGTGGAGCAGCAGGCTTTCGCCCGCGCCCGGATCGCGGCGGCTGGCCTGGACGGCCACGTGCAGATCGAATTGTGCGACTATCGCGAGGTTCACGGCCAGTTTGACGCGATCGTGAGCGTCGAGATGATCGAGGCGGTGGGCGAGGAATATTGGCCGACATTCGTGAACCGCATCGCCGCTTCGCTGCGGCCGGGCGGGCGCGCCGCGATCCAGTTCATCGCGATCGACGATGCCATCTTTGCCAATTATGCGGCGTCGGCGGATTTCATCCAGACCTACATCTTCCCCGGCGGCATGCTGATTTCCGAGAGTCGCCTGCGCGCGGCGGCGGAACGCGCGGGCCTGGCCTGGCAGGGCCGCTGCGCATACGGGCCGCATTACGCCGAGACGCTGCGCCGCTGGCGGCTACGGTTCGACGCTGCCGTGGACGATGGGGCGCTGCCGGCCGGGTTCGATGCCGCATTCGTGCGGCTGTGGCGCTATTACCTGATGTACTGCGAAGGTGGCTTCCGCGGCGGCGGCATCGATCTGGTGCAGGTCACGCTCGTCAAGCCGGCGTGACCGTTCAGCCGGGTACGCGGATCCGCGCGCCCGTCTCGTAACCATCCACTGCCAGCCCGAGTATCGCCTCTGCGACGGCACTTGCCGGCTTCAGCGTCGCCGCATCCTCACCGGGGAAGGCGCGCGCCCGCATCCGCGTGGCCGTGGCGCCGGGATCGACGATAGCGATGCGGATATTGCTGATCGCCTTCACCTCGTCGGCATAGGTGAGCAGCAACGTCTCCAGCGCCGCCTTGGAGGTGGCATAAGCCCCCCAATATGCGCGCGGCGCAGTCGCTACGCTGCTGGTGACCCCGATCACCGATGCCGAGGCACTGGCGCGCAACAGCGGATCGAATGCCGCGATCATCGCCTGCTGGGCCAGCACGTTCAGCGTCATCACGGTCGCGAACTCCTTGCCCTCGATCGCGGGCACCGGCGCCAGGCTGCCGAGCGTCGCCGCGTTCAGAACGAGGATGTCGAGCGCCGGCCAGCGCCCGGCGATCGCCCCGGCCAGCCGGGCGATGCTGTCGCCCTCCACCATGTCGAGCGGGGCGATGGTGGCGCTTCCCCCGGCGGCATGGATGCGATCTTCCACCTCCTCCAGCCCGCCGGCGGTGCGCGCGGTCAGCACGACGTGCGCACCGGCGCGGCCGAGCGCCTCGGCGGTGGCGGCACCGATACCGCGGCTGGCGCCGGTGACGAGGGCGAGCCGGCCGGCGAGGGGGCGTTCGGTCAAGTC
>NZ_JAQGLK010000195.1 GCF_028292925.1 Sphingomonas bacterium | reverse complement strand
CCTCGCGGAAGAGCATGCCCGCCGCGGACACCACCGGCCGGTCGATCCCGCCGCCGGCTTTCCTGCGCAAACGACCTTCAGGATGCGCCGCGCCCGGCCTGAACCGGGAGGAGGCCTGAACCTCCCCGTGCAGCGCAGCATCATGATCGTGAACCCCCGGCCACCAACGGCTGAAAGTGGTGGTTAGCCGCCGTCCAGCCCGCGCTCGCTCATAGGTTTGAAGCGATCGTGGCGTGCGCCTCCACCAAAAAGCAGATCAACGCAGTTGTAAGCAGCAATCATCACGGCTGTCCTAATCAGCCACGCTTGCTGTTGCGGAACCGGCAGACCCGCAACGGCGAAGCAAGCTGCAAACGCAAAGAGGAACCACCACGAAAGAACACCCGTCTGATCATCAAACGGTGTTGGGCCTAAACTGGAGCTTCCGCGATTGGGCGTTGGCGGCCGTTCGGCTGGCGGGTTCGAAGACTTAGGCCGGCGAGCCGACTTCCTCGGCAGCGGACCGGGCGCGGTCTTCCAGCAGCACCTTGATCATCGCGATCATCGGATCGGCCAGCGCCAGCCCGAGGATGCCGAACAGGGCGCCGAACAGCAGCTGCGCGCCGAGCACCAGCGCGGGGGCGAGATCGACGGAGCGTTTCGCCACCGCCGGCACGATCACGTAGCCGTCGACGATCTGGACGATGGCATAGACCGCGATTGCCCACAGCCCGGCGTTGAACCCGGCCGAAAAGCCGACCAGCACGATCAGCACGCCGGAGACGATCGCGCCGATGTTGGGCAGGAAGGCAAGCAGCCCGGTGAGGATGCCGAGCAGCGCCGCCATCGGCACCCCGCCGATCATCAGCAGCAGCCAGGTGCCGATACCCTCCACCGCCATGCCGAGCAGCCGGCCCGCCATCAGCCGGCGCAGCGTCTGCCCCATGCGCTTGGCGAGGGTGTAGAATTCCGGCCGCCTGTCCATCGGCAGCATCCAGGCGACGCCGCGCTCGTAGAGCCTGGGCTCGATCGTCAGGAAGATGCCGATCACCGCGATCATCGCCAGGCTGGAAAGCGCGCCGAACGCGCTGCCGACCCAGGAGGTGAGCTGGCCGAGGGATGCCATCAGCTGCTTGCCGATGGCATCGATCCCGCCGCCGCCCTTGGGCACCAGCCCCGTCGATGCGGCCCAGCCGAACAGCCGCTGCGCCTGCATCTGGACGGTGGCGCGCAAGCCTTCGGCCTGCGCGGTCAGCTGGCTGCCGGCGAAGTAGAAGGTCCACAGCAGGAAGGCGAGCCCGGCCAGGCACACGATAGCCAGCCGGAACCCGCGGCGGATCGGCAGGATGCGGCCGAGCAGCCGGGTTCCGCCATCCAGGATCGCCCCGAACACCAGCCCGCCCAGGATCAGCAGCAGCGGCTGGGCGAGCATCCAGACGAGTGCCACCGCCACCGCCAGCCCGATCCACACCGATGCCCGCTGCAACTCCCGCCGGGTCAGCGCATCGCTGAAGTCGGCGGGGCCGGGGGTTTCGGCAGGCTCGGGCCGGTCGTTCACGGCCTGGTCCGCTCCGGGTGGAGGCTGGTCAGCGCGCGGCCGCCGCGCAGCGCCGTGAACCAGCTTATCGGATTGAAGATCTGCGACGTTCCGTCGAGCGAGAAGGTGATGAACTCCGCCCGGCCGCCGAGATTCTCGAACGGCACCGGGCCGCCAAGCCCCATGCCAGCGGCCGGCACGCGGCTGTCGGCGGAGCGATCGCGATTGTCGCCCATCACGAAGACGTGGCCGGCAGGGATGGTGATCTCCGGAAACTCGTCCACCGCCGGATTATATTCCAGATCCACCGTGTCGAAGCGGGCGCCGCCCGGCAGCGTCTCGCGCACGATGGGCAGGCGGCAATAGAGCTTGCCGTCTTCGCCGGTGACCTGGCGGCCGGGGAACTGATCCTCGGCGCAGGGGGCATTGGCGTCGACCGGGAACATGGCGGGCGGCAGGAATTCGCGCTTCACCGGCACACCGTTCAGAATGACGGTGCCGTTGCGCACGGCCAGCTTGTCGCCGGGCAGGCCGATCACGCGCTTGATATAGTCCGAATTGCTCGTCGGCGGCTTCAGGATGACGATGTCGCCCCGTGCCGGCAGGCGACCGAGCAGGCGGCCGTGGATGAACGGCAGCACGTGGAAGCTGGGCGAGACGTAGGACCAGCCGTAGGGATATTTCGTCACCACCAGCCGATCGCCCTTGATCAACGATGGCATCATCGATTCGGAGGGGATGTAGAACGGCTTGGCGATGAAGCTGTGGAACGCCAGCACCGCCAGCACGAGCCAGAACACGCCCTTCGCCTCGGCCCACCAGTCGGTAGTCTTCGGGGTTCGGGCCGCCGCAGGCTCGGGGGCGATATCGACCTTTTGATCGCTCACGCGACCGTCTCCTCACTCGGGCGGGCTTCCAGAATGACGAACGCCTGCGCCCAGGGATGATCGTCGGTAAGCGTCAGATGGACGTGCATCGCGTGGCCTTCCGGTGTCAGCGCGTCAAGCCTCGCCTTGGCGCCGCCGGTCAGCGCCAGCGTCGGCGCGCCGGAGGCGGAATTGACGACGCCGATGTCGCGCATGAACACGCCGGCGTTGAATCCGGTCCCCACCGCTTTCGAAAATGCCTCCTTGGCGGCGAAACGCTTGGCATAGGTGCCGGCGCGGGTGAACGGCCGCCGCTCCGCCCTGGCCCGCTCCACATCGGTGAAGACGCGGGCGAGGAAGCGATCGCCGAAGCGATCGAGCGACGCCTGGATCCGCACGATGCTGCACAGATCCGATCCCACGCCGACGATCACCGCGCGGCATCCATCAGGCCGCGCATCCGGCGGACGCTGGCGTCCAGCCCGATGAAGATCGCCTCGCCGATCAGGAAATGGCCGATGTTGAGTTCGGCCAGCTGCGGGATCGCGGCCACCGGCACCACATTGTCGAAGGTCAGGCCGTGGCCGGCATGCGCCTCGATGCCGTTCTTGGCGGCGAGCGCCGCGGCATCGGCCAGCCGGCGCAGCTCGGCGGCCCGGGCGTCGCCGGCCAGGTGGGCATAGCCGCCGGTGTGCAGCTCGACCACCGGCACGCCCAGGGTGACGGCGGCCTCGATCTGGCGGGCGGCGGGTTCGATGAACAGGCTGACCCGGATGCCGGCCGCGGCCAGCTCCGCGCACATCGGTGCCAGCCGCTCGATCTGGCCGGCGGCGTCCAGCCCGCCCTCGGTGGTCCGCTCCTCCCGCCGCTCGGGCACGATGCAGGCGGCATGGGGGCGGTGGCGCAGCGCGATCGCCAGCATCTCCGGCGTTGCCGCCATCTCCAGATTGAGCGGGATGGCGAGCGCGTCGGTCAACCGCGCAATGTCGTCGTCGGTGATGTGGCGGCGATCCTCGCGCAGGTGGGCGGTGATTCCGTCCGCGCCGGCGGCCGCCGCGATCTGCGCCGCGCGCACCGGATCGGGATTGTCGCCGCCGCGCGCGTTGCGGACGGTGGCGACGTGATCGATGTTCACGCCGAGGCGCAGGCGGCCGGTCGTCTCGGGCATCATCGGGCCTCCTGGGGGCAGAGTGCGGCAGCGAGCATATCGTGGGCAAAGCCGCGGCCCTGCCACACTTCACCGAAATGGAACGCTTCGCGGTTGGTCATCAGGATCAGCGCGAGGCGCCGATCGGGGACGAGGAAGTTGCGGAGCGCCACCCCGCCGATCAGCCCGCGCCGCTCGATCACCCGCACCTGCCCGGCGCAGCCTGCAACATCGGCGTCGTAGCTCCAGACGCCCAGTGCCGCCGATCCGATCGCCGGGTCGCCGGTCCACATCCGCGCGGTCGTGGCCGCATCCAGCAGGCTGTTGTCCATCAGCGCACGATCGATCCGCCACAGATCCGCGGCAGAGGCGTAGCCCGACCCGGCGGCGCCGTAAGTGCCGAGATTGAGGGCCGGCTCGCCCCGCCCATCGGCGCGCGTGCCGGGCACGTTCTCGCGCGGGCGATCGGCACGCGGATCGAACAGCCCGACCGTCTTCAACCCGAGCGGCGCCGCGATCCTGTCGTGGAGCAGCGCGGCAAAGGATTGTCCCGTCAGCCGCTCCAGCAGCACGCCGAGGACGATGTAGTCGCAATTGTTGTAATGGTAGCCGGCCAGCGGCTCGGCGCGCGGCGGGCCGGCACAGAAGTGCGTGGCGGCTTCGGCCGGATCGGCATCGCTGCCGCTGCGGCGATAGAAATCGGGAACGTCGTCGTTGGCGCTGGACCGGCTCTCGTTCGGATCGGGCAGGCCGCTTTCGTGGCGCAGCAGCATCCGCGCCGTGATCCGGCCGGCATGGCGCGCCGGCCAGTCCGGCCAGTAATCGCGGATAGGACGGTCGAGATCGAGGCGGCCGGCGGCGACCTCCTGCATCGCGATCAGCGCCGTCAGCTGCTTGGTGACGGAGGCCAGCCGCCACACCGTGTCCACGCTCATCGGGACACCCGGCGCCGCCTCGCCGCTGGCCCGCGACCAGACGATCGAATCGCCCTGGCCGAGCAGCGCGACGCCCTGCATCCCTGCCGCCTCTGCCGTGCGATCCAGCCGCGCCGCATCGATCGCGCCATCGGGCGCGGCCAGCGCGATCGCCAGCGCCGCGGCGGCCCGCATCACGGCTCGGCCCGGCTGCCCGGCTTGATCGCGGGGATCGCCGCCAGTTCCGGCGGCAGGGCATCGGCGGCATAGCTCGGCACGTCGAGGCGGAGGAGCGGATAGAAAGGTACGCCGAGATCGGCGGCACCGTTCGATCGGTCGACCAGGGACGCCGCGGCGATCACGTCGCCGCCGGCGGCACGCACGGCGGCGATCGCCTCGCGCGAGGAAAGGCCGGTGGTGACGACGTCCTCGACCAGCAGCACCTTCTGGCCGGGGGAGATGGCGAAGCCGCGCCGCAATTCGAACGTGCCGGTCGGCCGTTCGACGAACATCGCCGGCAATCCGAGCGCGCGGCCCATCTCATGGCCGACGAGGATGCCGCCCATTGCCGGCGATACCACGATGTCGAGTCGGGCCTTCACCCTGTCGGGAAGTTGCCGCGCCAGCTCCGCGGCCAGGCGGCCGGCGCGTGCGCCGTCCATCAGCACGCGGGCGCACTGCAGGTAGCGGGAGCTGCGCAGGCCCGAGGAGAGGATGAAGTGCCCCTCCAGCAGCGCGCCTGCCGCGCGGAACTCGGCCAGCACCTCTTGCTCGGTCATCGATAGGATCCCCATGTCGGCTTTCCGCGCAGATAGGCGCCGGGCCACCGCCGGGCAACGCCCCAGATTCCTTGATCATGGGTGCTTGAGGGCGGCGAACCCCGCGCCTATAAGCCCCTCGATCGGAAAGGCCCGGCACGTGCACGGCTGTCCCAGGGGCGGCGCTTACGGGGGTATGATGAAGAGCTTGAAGTTGACTTTGATGGGCCTGATGCTGGCCGCCGCTCCGGCGATGCTGGCCGCACAGCCCGCACCCGGGACGATGCCGGCACTTACCCCCGCGCCGGAATCGGCGCTGCCGGCGACGGCGGCGTCGAACGCTGCGGCCGGAACGGCCGTCGCCAGCTCGGCGACTCCGGTGGAAACGCCGGTCGTCACGCCGCCGAATGCGGGCGCCGCGGCGCCCGGCATCAGCCATTATGCGCCCGATCCCGAGGTCGGCCACCCGCTGGACAAGGCGTACAAGATCCAGCCGCAGGTCACCGAGATCGGGCAGGACGCGCTGTGGATGCACAACGTCGTGCTGATGCCGATCATCACGATCATCTCGCTGTTCGTGCTGGCGCTGCTGCTGTGGGTTGTCGTCCGCTTCCGCGCCAAGGCCAATCCGGTGCCGTCGCGGACCGCGCACAACACCACGATCGAGATCATCTGGACGCTGGCCCCGGTGCTGCTGCTGCTGGTGATCGCGGTCCCCTCGATCAAGCTGCTGGCCAAGCAATATTCGCCACCGAAGGCTGATCTGACCGTCAAGGTGATCGGCAACCAGTGGTACTGGACGTATCAGTATCCCGATAACGGCGATTTCGAACTCGTTTCGAACATGCTGGCCGAGGACAAGCGCAAGCCGGCCGACGGCCCCCGCCTGCTGGCGGTGGACGAGCGGATGGTGGTTCCGGCCGGGGCGGTCGTGAAGCTGATCGTCACCTCGAACGACGTGATCCACAGCTTCGCCGTTCCCGCGTTCTGGACGAAGATGGATGCGGTGCCCGGCCGCCTGAACGAAACCTGGTTCAAGGTTCCGGCCGACAAGCCCGGCGTCTATTATGGCCAGTGTTCCGAACTGTGCGGCGCGCGCCATGCCTATATGCCGATCGCCGTAGAGGCGGTTCCCCCGGCGCGATTCGCCGCCTGGGTCGCTTCCAAGGGCGGCACGATGCCCGGCGCGGCCGGTGCCGCCAACCCGGATGCGACCTCGCCTGCCAGCCCGGCGGTTGCCGCAACCGGCGCCGCCGCGGCTCCGGAGTCGCCGCTCGCACTCGGTGCGCCCGGCGCGCCGGTCTCCGATCCGACCGTGAACGCGACCGCCGCACCGCCGACCAGTGGGCAGGGCGCGAATCAGAACTCAGGGCAGTAAGACCATGACCGACACCACGGCGCACGCCAGCCACTTCCAGGCGCATGAGGATCATGGCCACGCCCATGATGCCGATCACACGCCGCCTTTCTTCGCACGCTGGTTCATGTCCACGAACCACAAGGATATCGGCACGCTCTACCTGATCTTCGCGATCGTCGCGGGGATCATCGGCGGGGCGCTTTCGGGCCTGATGCGCGCCGAGCTGGCCGCTCCGGGCATCCAGTATCTGCCGATGTGGGCGGGCACGGACAATTTCGATACCGCGCTCCACATGTGGAACGTGCTGATCACCGCCCACGGCCTGATCATGGTGTTCTTCATGGTCATGCCGGCGATGATCGGCGGGTTCGGCAACTGGTTCGTGCCGATCATGATCGGTGCGCCGGACATGGCGTTCCCGCGGATGAACAACATTTCGTTCTGGCTGCTGATCCCGGCCTTCACGCTGCTGCTCGGCTCGACGTTCGTGTCGGGCGGCACCGGGCCGGGCTCCGGCACGGGCTGGACGGTCTATGCGCCGCTCTCGACGTCGGGTTCGGCCGGGCCGTCGGTGGACATGGTGATCCTGTCGCTCCACCTCGCGGGTGCCTCGTCCATCCTGGGGGCGATCAACTTCATCACGACCATCCTGAACATGCGCGCACCGGGGATGACCATCCACAAGATGCCGCTGTTCGTCTGGTCGGTGCTTGTCACCGCCTTCCTGCTGCTGCTGGCGCTTCCGGTGCTCGCCGCGGCGATCACGATGCTGCTGACCGATCGTAACTTCGGCACCGCCTTCTTCGATGCCGCGGGCGGCGGCGATCCGATCCTCTACCAGCACCTGTTCTGGTTCTTCGGCCATCCCGAAGTGTACATCATGATCCTGCCGGGCTTCGGCATCGTCAGCCAGATCGTGGCGACGTTCAGCCGCAAGCCGGTGTTCGGTTATCTCGGCATGGCGTACGCCATGGTCGCGATCGGCGTGGTCGGGTTCATCGTCTGGGCGCACCACATGTTCACGACCGGGCTGGACGTGAACACCAAGATGTACTTCACCGCAGCGACGATGGTGATCGCGGTGCCGACCGGCATCAAGATCTTCTCGTGGATCGCGACGATGTGGGGCGGGTCGCTCCGCTTCCCGACGCCGATGCTGTGGGCGCTGGGCTTCATCTTCATGTTCACCGTCGGCGGCGTGACGGGCGTCGTGCTCGCCAACGGCGGCATCGATAACTACATGCACGACACCTATTACGTCGTGGCGCACTTCCACTACGTGCTGTCGCTGGGTGCGGTGTTCTCGCTGTTCGCCGGTTTCTACTACTGGTTCCCGAAGATGAGCGGGCGGATGTACAACGAGGTCCTCGGCCAGCTCCACTTCTGGGTGTTCTTCGTCGGCGTGAACCTGCTGTTCTTCCCGATGCACTTCCTTGGGCTGGACGGCATGCCGCGGCGTATCCCGGATTATCCGGATGCGTTCGCCCACTATAATCACGTCGCCACGATGGGCTACGGGATCATGGCGATCGGCATGCTGTTCTTCTTCGTGAACATCGTCTGGTCGCTGTTCGCGGGCAAGAAGGTCGGCGACAATCCCTGGGGCGAAGGTGCCACCACGCTGGAGTGGACGCTGTCGAGCCCGCCGCCGTACCACCAGTTCGAAACGCTGCCGCGGATCGACTGACGGGTCTGACTGGACGTAACCGACATGACTGCCGAGACGATCAGCTATCGGGCCGCGGGCCCGGCCGAGTGGCGCGACTTCCTCGCGCTCACCAAGCCTCGTGTGATGACGCTGGTCGTCTTCACCGGGCTGTGCGGCCTGCTCGCGGCGCCGGACCATGTCCATCCGGTGATCGGCTTCACCGCCATCCTGTGCATCGCGCTGGGGGCGGGGGCCGCCGCGGCCCTCAACCAATGGTATGAGGCGGACATCGATGCGCTGATGCGGCGGACCGCGAACCGCCCGCTTCCGGCGGGCCGGATGGATCGGGATGCGGCGCTGCATTTCGGCGTCGGGCTCGGCACCTTCTCGGTGTTGCTGATGGGGCTGGCGGTCAACGTCCTGGCGGCGTCGATCCTGGCGGTGTCGATCCTGTTCTACGTGCTCGTCTATACCGTCTGGCTGAAGCGGCGGACCCCGCAGAACATCGTCATCGGCGGCGCCGCGGGTGCTTTCCCGCCGCTGATCGGGTGGGCCGCGGCCACCGGGCGTGTTGAGCTGCTGCCGCTCTTGCTGTTCGCGCTGGTGTTCCTGTGGACGCCGCCGCATTTCTGGGCGCTCTCGCTGTTCGTGCGCAGCGACTATGCCAATGCCGGCGTGCCGATGCTGCCGGTGGTAGCGGGGGCGCGGGTCACCCGCAGCCAGGTGCTGCTCTACACGCTGCCGATGGCTGCCGCCGCGATCGCGCCGTGGCCGCTGGGGCTGGCAGGGTTGCTCTACGGGGTTTCCGCAACGGTTCTCAGCGCCGCTTTCCTGGCGCTCGCCGTGGCGGTCGCGCGCAGCACCGAGGCCGATCAGGCGAAGATGCGCGCGGAGCGCCGGCTGTTCGGCTATTCGATCTTCTATCTGTTCGCGATCTTCGGCGTGCTTGTCGCCGATCGCTGGATCGCATCATGATCCCGCTGGACGATCAGGAAATCCGGCGCCGGCAGCGGTCGCGCGCGATCGTCACCGGCTGGCTGCTGGGCGGGCTCGCCGTGCTGTTCTTTGCCATCGCTCTCGCAAAGATGCTGACATGAACCTCACACTTCCTCTCCGCACGATGAGCGCGACCACGCGGACCGGGCTGCTGGCCGGGCTGCTCGCCCTGTCGATGGTCGCGCTGGGCTTTGCCGCCGTGCCGCTCTACCGGATGTTCTGCCAGGCTACGGGATACGCCGGAACGACCCAGCGGGCCGAAGGCGGGGCCGCGCCCGGCGCGGTGGTCGGCAAGATCGTCTCGGTGCGGTTCGACAGCAACGTCGCACCCACGCTGAAGTGGGACTTCCGGCCCGAGCAGGCCACCGAACGGGTGGCCGTCGGCGCGCGCGAAATGATCTTCTACACCGCGACGAACCTGACCGACCGGCCGATCACCGGCCACGCGTCGTTCAACGTCACGCCGGAACAGGCCGGCAAATATTTCAGCAAGATCGAATGCTTCTGCTTCAAGGAGCAGACGCTCAAGCCGCGTGAAACCGTCCGTATGCCGGTGGTGTTCTACGTCGATCCGAAGTTCCTGAACGATCCGGATACGCGCGATATCAGCGAGATCACGCTTTCCTATACCTTCTTCCCGGTGGATTCCGCGGGAACGGCCGGGTAAGACCGGCAACCATAACGACGCCTAAGCGACGCCAAACCAGATCAGGGGCAGACGACACATGGCCGGCGCCAAGAACCACGATTATCATATTCTTCCCCCGAGCCTGTGGCCGTTCATGGGATCGATGTCCGCGCTGGTGATGGCCAGCGGTGCCGTCATGTGGATGCATTCGCAGCCGTTCGGCGGCTGGGTGTTCCTGCTCGGCCTGTTCGGCGTGCTGGCGACCATGTTCTTCTGGTGGTCCGACGTGATCCGTGAGGCGCGGGCCGGCGATCATACCCCCGTCGTGGCCCTCCACCTCCGGTACGGCATGATCCTGTTCATCGCCTCCGAGGTGATGTTCTTCGTCGGCTGGTTCTGGTCGTGGTTCGATTTCGCGCTGTTCCCGTCCACGGTGGAAGCCGTCGGCGGCGTGTGGCCGCCCAAGGGCATCGAAGTCATCGATCCGTTCGCCTTCCCGCTGCTCAACACCCTCATCCTGCTCTGCTCGGGAACGACGGTGACGTGGGCGCACCATTCGCTGCTGCACGGCGATCGTGAGGGGCTGAAGAAGGGCCTGTGGCTGACGATCATCCTCGGTCTCGTCTTCTCCTGCATCCAGGCCTACGAATATGCGCATGCACCGTTCGCCTTTAAGGGCCTGAACTACGGCGCCGCCTTCTTCATGGCGACGGGGTTCCACGGCTTCCACGTCATTGTCGGCACGATCTTCCTGATCGTCTGCCTGATCCGCACCTACCGCGGCGATTTCACCCCCAAGCAGCATTTCGGGTTCGAGGCGGCAGCCTGGTACTGGCACTTCGTCGATGTGGTGTGGCTGTTCCTGTTCGTCTCGATCTACGTCTGGGGCGGCTGGGGCGCGACGATCCACGGCGGCTGAGCCGCCGCCCTTCTCGGCCTCACGCGAAGCAGCAGGGGGATCGGCATGGCCGGTCCCCCTGTTGCGTTGAGGGCTTCTCCGCATGGGGGCATCGGGCGTAGAGCAGGCGCCATGACGGATCCTTCCTCCCCCGTGCTTCCGCCCCGTCGCGGCCTGCCGATCGTCGCGACGATCATCGTGGCGGCTGCCGTCCTGACGATGATCGGGCTGGGCATCTGGCAGTTGCGGCGGGCTGCCTGGAAGGACGGGCTGGTGGCGCAATATGCCGCCGCCAGAATCCTGCCGCCCACCGCATTCCCGTCCGTACCGACCGACGCCGAGTCGCTCCTTTTCCGTCGTGCCGGCGGGTTCTGCCTGCAGGTGACGGGCTGGCGGGCGAGCGCCGGGCGCAACCGCGCGGGCGAGGCGGGCTGGCGACACGTTGCCGCCTGCCGCACCGGCGGTGGCGAAGGGCCGGGGATGCAGGTGGACATGG
>NZ_JAQGLK010000167.1 GCF_028292925.1 Sphingomonas bacterium | reverse complement strand
CAATCTCGACAGTACCGGCACGCGATACCTGGGCCACGTCGAGGGGCAGACGATCCGCTTCACCCGCGGCGGCGCGGAGCAGGCCATCCGTGCGGGGAACGGCGCGGAGACCGGGTTCAAGTGGCTCGCGGCAAAGCGCGACTGCCTGATCGTCGTGCAGAACCAGGAAGGCTATTGTCGCGGCTGAGCGCGGGCGGCCGACAAGGCCGCGCCGGCCCGCGCCGCGCCTAAGCCGCCTTGCGCATCTCCACGCGATCCCAGATCTCGACGAGTGCCGTGGTCAGCTCGCGCATCATCGCCTCGCTGTGCGCCGGGCCGGGGGTGAAGCGCAGCCGCTCCGTGCCGCGCGGCACGGTCGGGTAGTTGATCGGCTGCACGTACACGCCGTATTCGGCGAGCAGGATGTCGCTGATCCGCTTCGCCTTGACCGGATCGCCGACCATCAGCGGCACGATGTGCGTGGTCGACGCCATCACCGGCAACCCGGCCTCCGCGAACATCCGCTTGAGCATGGCAGCAGACGCCTGCTGGCCGTCGCGCTCCTCCGACGAGGCTTTGAGGTGACGGACGCTGGCGAGCGCCCCGGCGACCAGAACGGGGGCCAGGCTGGTCGTGAAGATGAACCCCGGCGCATAGGAGCGAATCACGTCCACGATGTTGCGATCGGCCGCGATATAGCCGCCCATCACACCGAACGCCTTGCAGAGCGTACCCTCGATGATCGTCAGCCGCGATGCCGCGCCGTCGCGATCGGAGATGCCGCCACCACGCGCGCCGTACATGCCGACGGCGTGGACCTCGTCCAGGTAGGTGAGGGCGTTGTAGCGATCGGCCAGATCGCAGATGGCGTTGATCGGGGCGACGTCGCCGTCCATCGAATAGACGCTTTCGAACGCGATCAGCTTGGGCACGTCCGTCGGTGCCTCCGCCAGCAACTCCTCGAGATGCTCGAGATCGTTGTGGCGGAACACGCGCTTGTCGCACCCGGAATTGCGGATGCCCGCGATCATCGATGCGTGATTGAGCTCGTCCGAAAAGATGATGCAGCCGGGCAGCAGCCGGGCGAGCGTGGACAGCGTCGCGTCGTTGGAAACGTAGCCCGAGGTGAAGATCAGCGCGGCTTCCTTGCCGTGCAGGTCGGCCAGCTCGTTCTCCAGCTGGATATGATAGTGGGTGTTGCCGCCGATGTTGCGCGTGCCGCCGGAACCGGCGCCAACGTCGTGCAGCGCCTCCTCCATGGCCGCGATCACCTTGGGGTGCTGGCCCATGGCGAGATAGTCGTTCGAGCACCACACCGTGATCGGCTTCGGGCCGTTATGGCCGGCAAAGCAGCGCGCGTTGGGGAATGCCCCCTTGTTGCGCAGGATATCGATAAACACACGGTAGCGGCCTTCGGCATGGAGCCGATCGATCGCCTGGGCAAAAACACGCTGATAGTCCAAGGAACATTCTCCCGACGACGGGCGCGCTTTTACGCCCCGGTTCCGGCGGTTGCCAGTGCGAACGATTCGCAAGAATCTCGCTTACAGTGATCGATGATGCAGCGCCTCGACGCGGGCCAGCCCGAAGCGCGCAAGGCTTTCGCGCAGTTCGGTGGCGACGTTCGCATCCCCCGTGAACACGGCGACACCGGGGGAAGGCTTGGCTGGCCACTCCTGATCGCGGGTGAGGAAGGCGACGCGGCGGGCGATACCCGGCCCGCCATCGGTGAACAGCACCTGCTGCGGAATGGCCGCCTGCAACTCATCGGCGAGCAACGGGAAATGCGTGCAGGCCAGCACCACCGCGTCCATTTCACGTGCGGAAGGATGCGCCAGCAAGGGAGCGATCGCCAGTTCGACTTCGCGCGGCTCGATCGGCTGGCCGCGCAGCTTGGCCTCAGCAAGCTCCACCAGCCGCGCCGACCCGTGGCGCAGCACGGTACAATCGCCGGCAAACTCGGCCGACAGGCGGTCGACATAGGGCTGGCGCACGGTCGCGTCGGTGCCGAGCACGCCGATCACGCGGCTGATCGATCGTTCGGCCGCAGGCTTGATCGCCGGCACGGTGCCGACGATCGGCAGATCCAAGGCGGCACGAACCGCGGCCAGCGCGATCGTCGAGGCGGTGTTGCAGGCGATGACGATCAGCCGCGGCCGATACCGCTCCGCCAGCCGGCCGAGCAGCGCGGGCACGCGCGCCGCAATCTCGGCCTCGCCGCGGGTGCCGTAGGGGAAGCCCGCATCGTCCGCGACATACACGATCGGTGCACGGGGCAGCAGCGCCCGCGTCGGCGCGAGGACGGAGAGGCCGCCAACGCCGGAATCGAAGAACAGGATGGGGCGATCGTCTGCCATGGCGACGGCGATCTAGGGGGAAGGGCGTCGCTCCGCAATCGGCGCCGCCGGGCCCCGTGCGCCGGGCGGGAGCGTGCGCATGATGCAGATTGTTTGCGGCGAGGGATAATCTCGTTATGTTCACCGGGACTTCGGGGGTTCCTTTGTGATTGTGGAAACGTGGGCAGGCGCGGTGGCGACGCTCCTCCTGGGCTATCTGCTGGGTTCGATCCCGTTCGGCGTGCTGCTGACCCGTGCCGCCGGGGCAGGAGATCTGCGTGCGATCGGATCGGGCAATATCGGCGCTACCAACGTACTGCGTACCGGCCGCAAGGGGCTCGCCTTGCTGACCCTGCTGCTGGACGGGGCAAAGGGCGCTGTGGCGGTGCTGATCGCCGGGTGGATCTCGCCCGATCTGGCGGCGCCGGCGGCGATCGCGGCGTTCCTTGGGCATCTTTATCCGGTGTGGCTGCGCTTTCACGGGGGCAAGGGCGTCGCGACGATGCTGGGTATCGTGCTGGCGATGCTGTGGCCGGCGGGGATCGCCTTCGCCGCGGTGTGGATCGCCGCGGCGCTCGGGACCCGTTACTCCTCGATCGGCGGGATGGCCGCGGCTTTCGCCGCCCCCGTCGCGGCTGCCCTTCTCGGCGAGTTCGGGCTGGTGCTGCTGTTCCTCAGCTTCGCGCTGCTGGTACTGTGGAAGCACCGCGGCAATCTGGAGCGGCTGCTGGACGGAACCGAGCCACGCATCGGCAAGAGCCGGGCGGCGCCCGGGCCGGGCGACGCCGCCGACAGCCCCGGCGGCGTTCTTGGCTGACGTTGAACCGGGCACGACGGCCGAGGATGCGATCGC
>NZ_JAQGLK010000162.1 GCF_028292925.1 Sphingomonas bacterium | reverse complement strand
CCGTCACCGAGCGAATAGGCGATGTCGTACGCCTTCATGATCTCGGTGATCTCGTCGAAATGTTCGTAGTGGAAGGATTCGCGGTGATGGCTGAGGCACCATTTGGCGATGCTCGATCCGCCGCGGCTGACGATGCCGGTGACGCGCTTCGCGGTCATCGGGCTGTAGGCAAGGCGGACGCCGGCGGGGATGGTGAAGTAATCCACGCCCTGTTCGGCCTGCTCGCTCAGGGTGTCGCGGAAGATCTCCCACGTCAGATCCTCGGCGATGCCGCCGACCTTTTCGAGCGCCTGGTAGATCGGCACGGTGCCGATCGGCACGGGGGAGTTGCGGACGATCCACTCGCGCGTGTCGTGGATGTTGCGGCCGGTGGAGAGATCCATCACCGTATCCGCGCCCCAGCGGATCGACCAGACCATCTTGTCGACCTCTGCCGCGACGTTCGATGCGACGGCGGAATTGCCGATATTGGCGTTGATCTTGACCAGGAAGTTGCGGCCGATCGCCATCGGTTCGGATTCGGGGTGGTTGACGTTGTTGGGGATGATCGCGCGGCCGCGTGCGACCTCGTCCCGCACGAATTCGGGCGTGACGTAATCGGGGATCGAGGCGCCGAAATCCTCGCCGTCCCGCACCAGCTTCTCGCGCAGCATCGCGCGGCCGACATTCTCGCGGATGGCGACATATTCCATCTCGGGGGTGATGATCCCCCGGCGGGCATAGTGCATCTGGCTGACGTTCATGCCCGGCTTCGCGCGGAGCACGCGGCGGCGGACGTTGGGGAAGGGCTGCACCCCGCCCGAGCGATCGGGGCCGAGCTGGCCGTTATCCTCCGGGCGGACCTCGCGCTGGGCGACCTCCTCGACATCGCCGCGCCCGCGGATCCAGTCACGGCGGAGTTCGGCGAGCCCGGCCATGATGTCGATGCGGACGTTCGGATCGCTGTACGGGCCGGACGTGTCGTAGACGCGCAACGGCGCCTCGCCGCAGGATGGCTCCAGCGGAATCTCGCGCATGGCGACGCGGATGGCGGGGTTGCCGGGGGCGGCGACGTGGATCTTGCGCGATCCGCGGATCGGGCCGGTCGTTACCTTCAGTTCGGTGCGCGCGGGAATATCGGCCATCGGTTCGCTCTCCATGTCGGACGGAGAGCGGGAGGATCTGCCCGCGCTCCCTCCCTACGCCGGTGCCACCTTCGTCGAGGCGGGTCGGATCAGGTTCGACGGGTCGGAGGCTCCTGCCTCCATCTCAGCCACGGATAAGCGGCCCCCCGGGGAAGCACCGAGTGTAGGCGCGCGCGCGCCCGCTCTCAAAGGAAATATTTGAGGCGGACGCGTTCGTCGACCGGCTTGTTGGTCACGGCGAACCGCGCCTGGGTGAAGCGCGGCGGGCCGAACATCAAACGGGGGTTGTTCGAGAAGCCGACGCCCTCGGTCGGGATGCCGGCCAGGCGATCGAGCCGGCGGTTGCCGTTCTCGTCGTGGAACAGGGCGACGGCATAGTCGCCGGAGGGGAGGGCGGTGAATTCGGGGATCGGCTGCCCGGCGGGAACGGTGACGCGGCGCGCATCGGGATCCGAATGGCAATCGGGGAAGTGATCGGGGTGGCTGGTGACGCAGACGCGCACGACGCCCTGCCCGGACCGCAGCCCGACGACGCCGATATCAAGCCGGGCGGGCGGGCTCGACGCCGGGAGCATCCCGACCAGGATCAGCGCGGCGCCCAGGCGCCGGCCCAAAGTCGCCCAGGCCCCGGTCGGTGCCGCAGATCCTGTCCCAAAAGCGGAAGTATAAGCCATAGTTACACCCGTAATCCCGATGGTGGCGCTGATGATGGCTGGCGGTGATCAGCCAGCGCCCCGCCGCCCCCGTTACCATGGATCGCGGGAAAAGCTCCCACCCCATGTGATTTGTCACACCCATCAGCGTCATGATCGACAGGACGACGCCGAGCGCCGCGACATGGATCGGGATGACGAAGACGAGCGCGGGGATGACGAAGGCGCCGGTCAGCGCCTCCCACGGGTGGAAGCTCATCGCGGCCCACGCGGTCGGCGGGCGGCTGGCATGGTGGACGGCGTGGGCGATGCGGAACAGCTTGGGCGCATGCATCCAGCGGTGCGTCCAGTAGAACCAGGTATCGTGCGCGGCGAGGAACGCCAGGATCGACAGCGGCCACCACCACAGCGGAAAGGCGTGGACATCCTGATAGATCCGCGTCCAGCCACGCGCCTGCCAGCCCCAGGCGACGATCCCGGCGGGGATGCCGTAGATCGCCGCCGATGCCAGCGACCAGCCGATCTCGCGCCGGATCTGCCTGCCCTGGCCGGCATAGAGGCCGGGCTGGCGGACGCGGGTGGCAAAGGCGAAGCCGGCGCTGGCGAGGAGATAGCGCACGCCGACGATCGCCGTCATCGCGAGCGCGGAGACAAGGAGGGCGAGGGCAGGGTGCATGGCCACCGGCCCATAACCCATCGGGCCAGCCGCATCCATCGCCAACCCCCGCCAACCCCCGCCGCGCCCCGCCATTGGCGTTCGCCGCCCCGTTCTGTAAGGCGCGGGCATGGCGCAGACGATCCGATGCGACGTGGCGATCGCCGGCGGCGGGCTGGCCGGGGGGCTGATCGCGCTGGCGCTGGCCGCGCGGCGGCCCGACGTGTCGGTGACGATCGTCGAGGAAGGCGAAACGCTCGGCGGCAACCACATCTGGTCGTTCTTCGATTCGGATGTGGTGCCGCAGGATCGCTGGCTGATCGACCCGCTCGTGGCGCATGGCTGGCAGGGCTATAACGTCCTTTTCCCCAGCCGCCGCCGCCGGCTGCCGCAATCCTACGCGTCGGTGCATTCCGAGCTGCTGGACAAGGCCGTCCGCGCCGCCCTGCCGCCCGATCGCGTGCTGACCGGGTGCCGGATCCTCGGCGCGGGGCCGGCCGCCCTGGTGCTGGAGGGCGGCATGCGGATCGAGGCGCGCGGCGTGATCGATGCGCGGGGTGCGGCCGATCTGTCGCTGCTCGATCTCGGCTGGCAGAAGTTCGTCGGCCGGGTCGTCCAGCTCACCGCGCCGCATCGGCTGGAACGCCCGGTGGTGATGGACGCCACCGTGGAGCAGATCGACGGCTACCGCTTCGTCTATCTGCTGCCGATGGGCGCGGACACGCTGCTGATCGAGGACACCTATTACAGCGACGGCCCGGAACTCGACCGGGAGGCGATCGCCGCCCGTATCGCCGCCTATGCCGCCCAGCGCGGCTGGACGATCAAGGCGGTGCTGCGCGAGGAAAGCGGCGTGCTGCCGGTGGCGCTGGGCGGGGATTTCGAGGGATATTGGCGATCGGGGGGCAACCGCGTCGCCAAGGCCGGCGTGCGCGCCGGGCTGTTCCACCCGACCACCGGATATTCGCTGCCCGATGCGATCCGCACCGCTATTCTGGTTGCCGGGCTGCCGGATCTGGCCGCGCCGGCGCTGCACGATGCGCTCCACAGGCATGCCCGGAGTGCCTGGGCGTCACGAGGCTTTTACCGGCTGCTCGACAAGATGCTGTTCCGGGCGGCGCGGCCGATGGAGCGAATCAAGGTGTTCGAACGCTTTTACGGGCTGGATGCGGGCCTGATCGCCCGCTTCTATGCAGCACAATCCACCATGTTCGATCGGATGCGGATTCTGGCCGGCAAGCCGCCGGTGCCGATCGGCCGGGCGATCGCGGCCATACGGGAGAATGCCAGGTGAAGACGGCTGCCGTTATCGGCGCAGGGTTTGGCGGGCTGGCGCTCGCCATCCGTCTCCAGTCCGCCGGGGTCGCGACGACGCTGATCGAGGCGCGGGACAAGCCCGGCGGCCGCGCCTATGTGTGGGAACGCGACGGTTTCACCTTCGATGCCGGCCCGACCGTCATCACCGATCCCGATTGCCTGAAGCAATTGTGGGCGCTTTCCGGCCACAACCTGGCCGATGACGTCACGCTGATGCCGGTCAGCCCGTTCTACCGGCTCAACTGGCCCGACGGCACCAATTTCGATTATTCGAACGACGATCCGGCGCTGATGCGCGAGATCGCCAAGCTCGATCCTGCCGACATCGCCGGGTATAAGAGGTTCCTGGATTATTCGGCGGGCGTGTACCGCGAGGGATACGAGAAGCTCGGCCACGTCGCGTTCCTCGACTTTTCGTCGATGATCAGGGCGGCGCCGGCGCTGGCCAAGTATCAGGCGTGGCGGTCGGTCTATTCGATGGTCTCGAGCTTCGTGAAGAGCGAGAAATTGCGCGAGGCGCTGTCGTTCCACACCCTGCTCGTGGGCGGCAACCCGATGGCGACGAGCGCGATCTACGCGCTGATCCACAAGCTGGAAAAGGATGGCGGCGTGTGGTTCGCCAAGGGCGGCACCAACGCGCTCGTCCGCGGCATGGTCACCCACTTCGAACGGCTGGGCGGCACAATGCGGATCGGCGATCCGGTCGTCGAGATCGAGACGCTCGGCGACCGCGCGACAGGAGTCCGCACGCAAAGCGGCTGGCGCGGCGACTTCGACGCGGTGGCCAGCAACGGCGACATCATGCACACCTACCGCGACCTGCTCGGCCACACGCCGCGCGGCAAGAAGGCCGCGCAGAAGCTGGAGCGCAAGTCGTTCTCGCCTTCGCTGTTCGTTGTTCATTTCGGCATCCGCGGGCGGTGGCCGGGCATCCCGCACCACATGATCCTGTTCGGGCCGCGCTATGGCGGGCTGCTGAAGGACATTTACGACAACGGCGTGCTTTCGGAGGATTTCTCGCTCTACCTGCACCACCCGACCATCAGCGATCCGTCGATGGCGCCGGAGGGCTGCTCGACCTTTTATGCGCTGGCGCCCGTGCCGCACATGGGAAAGCTGCCGATCGACTGGGCGGAGGTCGGGCCGGGCTATGCCAACCGCATCCTCGATCATCTCGAGGCGAGGCTGATCCCCGGCCTGCGGGAACGGCTGGTGACATCCTTCTACTACACCCCGGCCGATTTCGGGCGCGACCTGTCGGCGCATCTCGGTTCCGCGTTCAGCCTGGAGCCGGTGCTGACCCAATCGGCCTGGTTCCGCACCCATAACCGGGACGACGTGATCCCCAACCTCTACTTCGTCGGTGCCGGCACGCACCCGGGCGCCGGTATTCCCGGCGTCGTCGGATCGGCCAGGGCGACCGCGGGGCTGATGCTGGAGGAGCAGCGGGGGTGAGGCGGCCGGTGCCGGTGCCGGCCAACGCCCCCGCCGGCCGTGCCGCGCTGGTGACCGCCGCGCACGATGCGATCGCCAGGGGATCCAAGTCGTTCGCGACCGCCAGCATGCTGTTCGACGCCGAAACGCGCGAGCGGGCCTGGCTGCTCTACGCCTGGTGCCGCGCCTGCGACGATATCATCGACGGGCAGGAGATGGGCGGCGTGCGCGTCGCGGTGACCGACCCGCTGGCCCGGATCGAGCGGGTGCGTGCGCTGACCGAGCAGGCACTGGCCGGGCAGCCGACCGGGGTGCCGGCGTTCGACGCGCTGGGCGTGGTGGCGGCAGAGACACGCCTGCCGCACCGCCTGCCGCGCGATCTGATCGCCGGCTTCGCAATGGATGCGGAGGACTGGCGCCCGCGCAGCGAGGACGACCTGCTGACCTATTGCTACCACGTCGCCGGCGTGGTCGGGGTGATGATGGCGATCGTCATGGGGGTGGATCCGGCGGACGACGCGGTGCTCGATCGCGCCTGCGATCTCGGCCTGGCGTTCCAGCTGGCCAACATCGCGCGCGATCTGTCCGAGGACGATGCGGTCGGCCGGTGTTACCTGCCGGTCGAGTGGCTGGTGGAAATCGACGTGCCGCCCGGCCAGGCGCTGCACCCCCTCTACCGCGAGCGGCTGGGCATGCTCGGCCGGCGGCTGGCGCAGCGCGCCGGGGCGTATGAGCAGTCGGCGCGGTACGGCACGCCGGCTTTGTCGTTCCGCTCGGCCTGGGCGGTGCTGGCGGCGGCGGGGATCTACGGCGACATAGCGCGCGAGGTGGCGCGGCGCGGCGCGCATGCCTGGGACCGGCGCGTCATCGTCTCCAGGCAGGCCAAGCTCGGCTGGATCGCGAAGGCGGCGTGGCAGGCGGCGTGGCGTCGCGGGCTGTGGAACGGCGGCGGGAGCCGGGCCGGATTGTGGACGCGCCCGCGCTGATCTTCGCTTCGGACCGGCAATTCGGTGGCGCCCGATCCATCCACGGAACCGGGCATGCGCGTGCCGTCGTTTCCGCCTAAGGTTCGATGGCCTGATCCGCCCCCGCCGGTCCGCGCACCCCGGCGCGCCCGCGACGTTTGAGTTCCGCCTTCAGCGCCTCCGGCCGTGGTGCCCACAGGAAGCCGAAGCTGACCGTGCCCTCCTTCGTCTCGACGGCATGGTGCAGGCGGTGGGCCTGGACGATACGCTTCATATAGGCCGAGCGCGGCACGTAGCGGTGGCCGATCCGCTTGTGGACGACGATGTCGTGAAAGCCGAAATAGATCGCCCCGTAAGCCGCGATGCCCGCGCCGACCCACGCCCAGCCGGGCCACCAGCCGAGCTGCACGCCGCCGAGCAGCAGCACGAACGACGGCACCGCGAAGATCACCGCATACCAGTCATTCGCCTCGAAATTTCCATGGCGGGCGCGGTGGTGGCTGGCATGCAGGAACCAGCCCGGCCCGTGCATCAGCCAGCGGTGCGCGACATAGGCGAACAGCTCCATTCCCAGCACGGTGGCGACGAACAGGGCGATGCCGGGAAGCGGGGACATGCCCCCGCATATAGCGATGCGCCGGCGATTTGGCGAACGCTTGCGCCCGAGGCCGCATCCGTGCGTTCAGGATCGGCTCACCCGCGGCCGCCCATGGGCGGCGCCAAGGAGACCCGAGAGATGCGCCTGTTCGTTCCTGCCGCGACCGCCCTGCTGGCCCTTTCCGCCTGCGCCTCCCTCTCCCCGCGCGAGCGGGTGCATGACGAGCTGTTGCGCGCCGGGATCAAGCCGCGGCTGGCGGGATGCCTGGCGGACCGGCTGAGCGACCGGCTTTCCGTGGACGAACTCCGCCAGCTCGGCCGCGCCGCCAAGCTGCCGCGCAAGGACGTCGGGGCGATGACCATCGGCGAGCTGGCCGACCGGCTGCGCGCGATCGGCGATCCGCACATCGTCAGCGTCGTGACCAGCGCCGGCATCGGCTGCGCCATCGCCAGCTGACCTGCGCAACCGCGCCGCCGGCCTTCGCAGGTGCAGCGGGGTGGCAATCGCCGCCGGATCATGCTTTAGCGCGGCGCATCATCCGGAATCGGGAAGGCCCGCGCCCATGAACATTCACGAATATCAGGCCAAGGAATTGCTGGCGAAGTACGGCGTGCCCGTTCCGACCGGCATTCCGGCGATGAGCGTCGAGGAGGCGGTTGCCGCCACCGACC
>NZ_JAQGLK010000137.1 GCF_028292925.1 Sphingomonas bacterium | reverse complement strand
ATGGACCGTCGGCCTACGATCTGGCGCAGGTGCGCGAAGATCGTACCGAGGATCGCCCGGCGCGGGATGTAGATGATTCCGCCAGCCAGCCGGTTCCGGCGCAAGACACCGGCGGGGCAGGCGGGGCAGGCGGAGCGAGCGGGGCGGCGGATCGGCCGCGATCCAGCGAGGGCGGCGGCTCCGTCCCTGCGGAAGCGAGCCGCTCCGATCCCGCGCGGCCCTGATCCGTCCCGCCGGGCACCGTTGTCATTGATCCGCAACATATCCGTCAAAAAAATGGTGGCCGAGACGCTCTAGCGGATCCCCCGACGCTGCCCCCGGCCGGGGTGCGGATCGCTACGTCACGGGGGATCCACGATGAAGACCATTCGCACCTTCCTGCTGCTCGGCTGTGCCGCGGCGGCGCTTGCCGGCTGCGGTGCCGACGATATCGCCTCGCCCGGTGAGGGCGTGCTCGTCACGCCTGCCCCGACCAGCCCGGCCCCGACGAACCCGACCCCCACGCCTGCCCCGGCGGCCGGCACCCCTGCCGCCAACTGCCCCACCGGCACGATCGATCGCGGCGTGATCGCCACCGCCTTCCGCAATTGCGAGATTTCGGGCCGTCTGACGTCCGACTTCACCATCCAGAACCTGCCGGGCGTGCGCTATTCGCTGTCCGGCCCGGTCAATGTCGGCACCGATGTCGGCGGGGACGGCAACGCCGCGGGCGGGCAGCGAGTGACGCTGACGATCCAGCCCGGCACGGTCCTCTTCGCCTCGTCCGGCAACGACTATCTGGTGGTGAACCGCGGCTCGCGCCTCCAGGCGATCGGCACGGCCACCGCCCCGATCGTGTTCACGGCCCGTGCCAACATCGAGGGAACAACGACCGAGAGCAGCCAGGGTCTGTGGGGCGGCATCGTCCTGCTCGGCCGAGCACCGATCAGCGATTGCAACACCGCCGTCCCCGGCGGCACCGCCGCCTGCCAGAACGTGATCGAAGGCACGACCGGATCGATCTTCGGCGGCGATCAGGCGGCCGACAACAGCGGCACGATGCAGTATGTCCAGATCAAGTATTCGGGCTTCGCGATCGCACCGGGCAATGAATTGCAGGGGCTGACGCTGGGTGGCGTCGGGTCCGCGACAACGCTGGATCATATCCAGATCCACAACAGTTCGGACGACGGCATCGAGATCTTCGGTGGCCGCGCCAACCTGAAGTATCTCGCCATCACAGGTGCCGACGATGACGGGCTGGATACGGATGTCGGCTATCAGGGCTTCGTTCAGTTCGTGATCGCCGCCCAGCGCGACGCCAGCAATGGCGATTCGATGGTCGAGGCGGATTCGAACGGCAACGAGGACGCCCTGCCGCGCCAGAACACCCGGCTGGCCAACTTCACCTTCATCCAGCGTTCGACCACCCAGGGCCTGAACGCGCTGCTGCTGCGCGGCGGCACGGACTACTCGATGGTCAACGGCATCGTCGTGGCTCCATCGGGCAGCGCCTGCCTGGATATCGATGAAACGGGCGGCACCACCACCCGCAGCGCCAACAGCGGGCTGCAGGATAATGGCCCGCCGGTATTCCAGTCGGTCGTCTTCTCCGGCTGCGCCACGCCGTTCCGCGGCGACGACTCGAACGTGACGGCCGCGGCGATCCAGTCGATCTTCGGCGCCGGCACGAACAACGTTTCGGCCTTCACGTCGACGCTGACGAACAGCTACGTCAACGGCACGAACGAGCGGGCGGTGACGCCGTTCAACGCGGCGACGCTGGGCGCCTTCTTCGTGACGACCAGCTATATCGGCGCGGTGCGCGATGCGGCCGATACCTGGTTCGCCGGCTGGACGTGCAACTCCACCGCCGCCAGCTTCGCCAGCACCAGCCCCAACTGCGCGGCCGCCCCGACGGGCTGATCGTCGCTGCAACGGGTGCGGCGGCGGCTCCGACCGGGGACGCCGCCGCACCCGCGTATATCCAGTGTTTCCGGGGAACGTTCGATGACCAAGTCACAAAAATTGTGGCGGCTCTGCCTGCTGTCGGGCATCGCCTGCACGCCTGCGACGCTGTCGGCCCAGGCGGGCGCGACCTCCGCACCCGGCGGCGGGGCACCGACCTCGACCCGGCCCGGTGCCAGTGCGCAAGGCCCGCAGGATCAACTGGAGCAGATCGAGACCGCGACCCCCGGCGCGGCCGCATCCGCCGATCAGGATCCGCACGAGAAAGTGGAGATTTCGGCGCCCGGAGCGGGGAGTTCCTTCCCCGCGGAGATCGTCGTCACCGGACGCAACATCCCCAACCCGGTGCGCGCCACCCCGCAGGTGCTGAGCGTGCTCTCCGCCACGGACATCGCCCGTAACGGCGATGGCGACGTGGCCGGCGCGCTGAGCCGGGTCACCGGCCTCAGCGTCGTCGGCAACGGGTTCGTCTATGTCCGGGGCCTTGGCGATCGCTACTCGTCGGCGTTGCTCAACGGCCTGCCGCTGCCCTCGCCCGAGCCGCTGCGGCGTACCGTGCCGCTCGACATATTTCCGACCAGCATCATCGCCAGCGTCGTCGTGCAGAAAAGCTTTTCCGTGAACTATCCGGGTGAGTTCGGCGGCGGCGTGATCAACCTGACGACTCCGTCGGTTCCGAAGGAATCGTTCCTGAACATCGGCATCGGCGGCAGCGTCGATACCTTCACCACCGGCAAGCTCGGTTATACCTATGGTGGCGGCGATCTGGACTATCTGGGCTTCGACGATGGCACCCGGAAGGTGCCCGCCGGGATCAAGACGGCCCTGGCCACCGGCAAACAGCTGACGCCGGGCAATTACAGCGATGCCGAGCTGCAGGGATTCGCCGCCAGCCTGCGGAACGCCGAGACGACGCTCCTGAAGCGCAATCGGGACATTCCCGCCAACTTCTCCGGCGATATCAGCTTCGGCTACGTCCGCGATATCGGCGGCAGCGATGCGCGGCTGGGGGCTTTTGGCGCGGCCAGCCTGGCGAATACGTGGCGCACCCGCGACATCCGCCAGCAGATCGCCAACGATCCCACCCTCGTATCGCTACAGCGCGACCAGCAGGCCGTGATCACCGAAGATCGCGCCGTGGTTAGCGGGCTGTTCGGCCTGGGGCTCGATTTCGGCAAGAACAAGATCCGCTGGACCAACCTGTACGTGCGCGACACGGTGAAGCAGGGGCGGCTGTCCGCCGGGTACAACGCCAATGTCGGTGGTGCCGATCCAGTCGCGCAACCCGATTTCTACGGCACCCCGCCGATCCTGCAGCAGAATACCTACTGGTTCGAACGCCAGTTGATCGACACCCAGCTGGTTGGGGAGTTTCGCCTGGGCAACCTGTCGATCGACGCCCGTGCTGGCTACGCCAACTCGCACCGCAAGTCGCCGTACGAGCGCAGCTTCGCCTATACCTACGATGCGTCGACCGCGAAGGATTACATCAACACGCTGAGCAACGTGGCCGGGCAGTCCGCCCAGATCGCCTTTTCGGATCTCAGCGAGGATAATTATGCCGGCGGTCTGGACGTCGCCTACCGCCTGCCGACCGCGCGCGAGATCCGCCTGAGCGCAGGTTACGGCTACACCAGGAGCGAGCGGACGGCTTCCCGCTATGTCTTCGACTATCTGGCGGCGAACGGCGCGGTGCCGATCGCGGTCGCGCAGGAGCGGCCCGATTATCTCGTCTCCGATTACAACATGTACACCTACAACGTCCGCCTGATCGACGCCTCGGGCAGCCAGGGCACCGCCGCCTACGATGCGTCGATGCGCGTCCATGCCGGCTACGCCCAGATCGAGGCGGAGTTGCTCGATGGTTTACGGGCGGTGGCGGGCGTCCGCTACGAGGATGGGGTGCAGACGGTGCTTCCCGCCGGCACCGGCTTCGATGCGACGCGGATCACCCGGGCTTACTGGCTGCCTGCCGCGACGCTGACGTGGAACTTCGCCGCCGACATGCAGATCCGCGCATCGGCATCGAAGACGATTGCGCGCCCGCAGTTTCGCGAGCTCGCCTACCAGATCTACCAGGATTATGAATCGGATCGCGCCTTTACCGGCAACCCGTTCCTGACAGACAGCCAACTCTACAATGCGGATGCGCGTTACGAATATTATCTCGGCCGTGGCGAGATCCTGGCGCTTGCGGGCTTCTACAAGCGGATCGACAATCCGATCGAGCAGGTCGCCTTTCTGGCCGGCGGCGGTGCCCTTCGCACCGGCTTTGCCAACGCGCCGCGCGCCAATCTGTACGGGGGTGAGGCAGAGTTCACGAAATTCATCGATCTGGACAGTTTCGGCGGGGATTTCTTCGCCACCCGGCGGATCCGCCTTTCCGCCAACTACACCTACACCAAGTCAAAGCTGCAAGTGGACGCGGGGCACGTGATCGGGCCGGATCTGGTGCCCGTGGCGGCGAACAACCTGTTCCGCGCCGATGCGCCGCTGACCGGACAGTCGGACCACCTGATCAACGCCCAGATCGGTCTGGAAGACAGCGACAACCTGTCGCAGCAGACTTTCCTGGTGAACTATGCCAGCCCGCGCGTCACCAATCGCGGACCGATCCAGGGATCCGCGCGGCAGCCGGATATCGTGGAGAAGCCGGGCATCACGTTCGACTTCGTCGCCCGGCAGGAGGGGCTGTTCTATACGCTGCCGATCGAATTCAAGTTCGAGGTGCGCAACATCCTCGGCCGCAAGTTCCAGGAATACCAGAAGTTCGAGGAGCGCCGGATCTTCATCAACCGCTACTCGCTCGGCCGGATATTCTCGCTCTCGGCAACCGCCAAATTCTGATCGCGCAACCTCCGCTCCTTTGGTCGGTTCATGCCGGCTGAAGGAGTTTTCGACCATGGCAAAGCCGCCGCCTTCCGGGGCACATTCGGACATCAAGGGCGTCAACATGGACGCCCGCGTCAACGCGCCCAACCGAGATGCCGACCTGGGAACCGCGAAGGAACTGGATGAAGCCGACACTTTATCCGTCGGCCAACCGGACGAGGGCGAGGCCGCCGGTTCAAAGCCCACCGACTGATCCCGGCATCCCCGCATCGGCAATCACCGCCGGAACGGTGGCGTAGCGGCCGCTGGTAATCCCCCGTTGACCACCTGGCGCGCAGCAAGGCGCCCGGAGGGAAAGCGGCATGCCATCGACGAAGAAGGTTCGGGTCGTCATCGATCCGCGGCAGCCCGGCCGCAGCCGGGTGATGCTCGCTGCAACCGTGCGCCTGCCGGACGGTCGGGCGGTGGAAGCGACGATCACCGATCTTTCCCAATATGGGTTCCGCGCGACGATCGCGGCGGATCTGGGGGAGGGAGCAGTGTTCCGCATCGACTTGCCTGTCGGCAGCGTGCCCGAGGCCCGCGTGGTGTGGATCGACGGCGACATCGCTGGCTGCGTCTTCCTCGTTCCGCTCGCCGCCGACGAGGCAAGGCTGATTGCCGAAATCTGGGATGGCGCGATCGGCCGCTCACCAGCCTGAGGCGCAGGGGCGGCGATCCGCGCCGCTGACGTTTAGAGATTCCTTAAGCCGGTTAGGCCACACCCTGCGCTGGGGTGGGGCCTTAACGTGTCAAAATTGCCGGATATCGAGACGCTGCAGCTGTGCAGCCTGCTCGCGACTTTTTCGTTCGGCCTGGTATTCGCCGCCGTCTGGCGCACGCGCCGCCGCGACGACTATCTGCTGTTCTGGGCAGCAGCTTCGTTCCTCTATGGCGCGGTGCTGATCGCGTTCGCGCTGCTCGGCAGTACGTCGGCGGTGCAGGCAGTCGGCTTGCTCGGTCTGCTCGGGGTGACGGACGTGCTCCTGCTCTGCGGCCTGCGCCGGTTCGACGGCCTGCCGCCCTGGCGCGCGTGGATGGCGGTGCCGGTGCTCTCGGCCATGCTGGGCCAGGCCCTGCCTTTCGCGTTACGCGATCTCGGTGGCATGGCGCTGGATCGTGACACAATGCGCATCGGCGGCGCGCTCGGCCTTACCGTGACGGTGGGAATAGTCGGGATATGGATGATCCGTTCCAGGCCGCGGCACTGCTCCCCGGATAGTCGCTGGATCGCGGGCGCCGCATTGCTGGGCTACATTCCCGCTTACCTGCTGTCGGTGCTGGGCGAGGCGGGTGCATTCCCGCATGCCAACCTGCTCGGCCTGCTGCCGATGCTTTCGGATCAGTTACTGCTGGGCGTGCTGAATCTCGGCCTGCTGACGCTGCCGGCCCAGCGCGCCCAAGCGCAGTTGCGGGAAGCGGCGCGGCGTGATCCTCTGACCGGCGTGTGGAACCGCGCCGGGCTTGAAGCAGAGCAGGGGCGGCTTCTTTCCTCCGGCGCATCGGTCGTCGCGATCGACGTCGATCACTTCAAGGCGATCAACGATCGGCACGGCCACGGCGTGGGGGATGCGGTGCTGATATCGATCGCGCGCGAGGTCGGCCGCTGTGCCCAGGCGGCCGGAGGGGAACTCGCCCGCATCGGCGGGGACGAATTCGTCGTGCTTCTGCCGCCCGCGCCCGGCGGCGCGTTCGCATTCGCCGAACGGGTGCGTGGACTTCCCGAGACCGCCGAAATGGGCCTGCCCGGCTGGACGCTGAGCCTCGGCGTCGCCTCCGTCACCAGCGACGAAGACAGTTTCGCGCCCGCGCTCGGCCGCGCCGACGCCAGCCTCTACCGCGCCAAGCGGCACGGCCGCGGCAGGGTCGCCGCCTGAAGGTCAGGCAGGGCCCATAAATCCGGGGCGCGGCCGCCGTCTCCATCGGCCGGCGTGCCCGATCGTCAGCGCGGCAAGCATTGTCAGCCCGGTGAGCGGGAAGATCAGCCCGGCCGCGGCCATGATCGCGATCAGCCCGCGCCCGCTATGCCCCGGCGGCGCGGCGATCCGCCCCTTGGGCCGGCGCTTCCACCACATGACCGGCGCGGTGACGACCAGCAGCAGCGTAGCGACGCAGCCCGCAAGCATCACCAGCCGGTTGACCTCGCCATATTGCTGGCCCTGATGCGTCGCGATGCCCCATTCGATGGCCCGCGCCGCCGCCCCGAAATCGGCGAAGCGGGCATCCTGCAACACCCCTCCGTCTGCGGCATCGACATAGACGGCATGTGCGTCCCCGGCGCGGGTGACAGCGGTGCTGACGAGGTAGGGCGCGCCGGGATCGACGGGCAGGCTGATCGTCCAGGGTGCGACGATGCCCCTGGCCTGTGCAACGGCGATGGCCTGATCGGGGCCGATCCGCCCGCCGCGCCTTGTCCCGCCGTGCGGCATCGCTGCCTGCTGCATTGCCCAGGGCAGCGTCGCGGCGGCATCGTGCGCAGCATGTTCCCCGCTGCCGCCGCCCGGCGCGCGGGACGTGCGCGGCGCGGCCGGCCGGCCCAGCCCGTGCGCGGCGACATAGGCCTGCACCGCCTTGCCCCATACCCCGCTCCACGGCATGCCGGTGACCGCCAGGAAAAGGATGACCCCTGCGGCGAGCATCCCGGTGGAGGCGTGCAGATCGCGCCAGAACGGCCGCCTGGCCGGCGTGCCGCGAAGCGCCAGCGGCCGGTTCGTGCCGCGCGGCCACCACAAATAGATGCCGCTCGCCACCAGCACGATCGTCCACCCGGTGGCGATTTCGATCAGCGCATTGCCGATCGGGCCGGCCAGGACCAGGCTGTGCAGATCCTTGACGGTGCCCATGATCCCGCCCGGCCGCGTCATGCCGAGCACGTGACCGTCGCCCGGATCGACGAACGCCATCCGCCGCGTGCCGCCGGGCAGGGTGAGCGCCATGCGCCAGCTTTCGCGGGGATCGGCGGGGCGGCTGACCTGGATCACCATGCCGCCGGTGGCCTTCGCCACCCGGTCGGCCAATATCCCTGCCGACAATGCGGGCCGTGCGGCGGGAATGCGCATCCAGTCGGCATAGACGATGCGCTCGATCTCCGGCTTGTAGAGGTAGAGCGATCCGGTGATTGCCAGCCATCCGAGGAAAGGCAGAACCAGCAGCCCGGCATAGAAGTGCCAGCGCCACACCGAACGATAAAGTCCGCCGGGGGCGGCGGTGCCGTTGGCGGCCATCGTCAGAATCGCGCCCGCACACCGCCATACACCGCGCCGCGTTCGACGGGATAGTAGATCGCCGATGCGGCATTGGCGGAGACGGCGGCGGAGATGTCGCCGGTCGCGCGTTTTCCAGTCACGTTGCGGGCATCGGCGAACAGCGTGATGCCACTGCGCACCGTCGCCTGCGCCCCGATGCCGATCAGCGCATAGCCCGGCGCCCGCATGATGTTGGCGTAATCCGCCCACGCACCCTGCGGCACCCATTCGACCGCGGGTGACACGCTCAGCCGATCGCCACCGATCCGGATCTCGCCGCGATAGAGATGCCGCGCGATCACCGGCAGCCGGTTGTTGCCGAACGTCGCATCATGGCGGAAGCGGAAGTCGTTATACTGATAGACCTGCCGCAGCCGGAGCCACGGCGCGAACGCCAGATCCAGCCCCGCCTCGATCCCTTGGTGCCGCGTGCGACCCGCGTTGAACGTCGCCGCAGGAATGTCCGCCGCCTGGTTGAACTGGAGCATCTCGCCACGAAGGTCGGCTCGGTAGAGGCTGATGTCCCACGCCGCGATCCCGCGGGTGCCGCGGGTGCCGATCTCGGCCGTCCACGCCTTTTGCGGCTTCACGTCGACAAACCCCGGCGTCACCACTCCAGCGACAGTGAAGGGCACCTGGTTCAACTCGCTGATTCCCGGCAGCTCCACCGAGCGGTTGTAGTTGGCGTAGAACTGGACGCCGCCTGCGAGCTCCACCAGCAGCCCGATCTTGGGAGAGACGGTGTCGAAGCTGGCCGCGCCGCTGCGCCCCGGCGTCAGGCGGTTGATCACCTTGCGTTCGCCATGCGTGTAGATCGCGCCGGCGACGAGCGACACCACCGGCACGATCCGCGCGCGCACTTCGCCATAGCTGTCGATCGTCTCTGCCTGCTGCCGGGCATCGGCGGTGAGCGCGCCGCGGCGGCCCGCGACGTTGACGAACTGCTTTGCGGCGATGTGGCCGAACCGGGCGGTGCTGCCGATCGACGCCTCGATCGGGATCGTGGCGGCC
>NZ_JAQGLK010000089.1 GCF_028292925.1 Sphingomonas bacterium | reverse complement strand
ATCGACCCGATCTTCCTGTTCGATCCGCGCACCCTGCCGTGCCGTCCGCGCGAGGATCCGGCAGAGGCGGCGGTGCGGATCGCCCGCCGGATCGTGGAGCTGCTTCAGAACCGCGACGCCGACGGCTATGTGCTGCGCGTCGATCTCCGGCTGCGTCCCTCGCCTGAGGCGACGCCGCTCGCGCTGCCCGTCGAAGCGGCGATTTCCTATTACGAGTCGAGTGCATTGCCGTGGGAGCGGGCCGCCTTCATCCGCGCCCGTGCCGCAGCAGGGGACGTTGCGCTCGGCGAAAGCTTCCTCGCCGCGGTGCGGCCGTTCGTCTGGCGCCGTAGCCTGGATTACGGCGCGATCCGGGAAATCAGGGGCATATCGCAGCGGATTCGCGATCACCACGCCCACGGCCAGCAGCTCGGCCCCGGGTTCGACCTCAAACGCGGCCGTGGCGGGATCCGCGAGGTCGAATTCTTCGCCCAGATCCACCAGCTGATCCACGGCGGGCGCAATCCCGCGCTGCGGGCGCCGGCAACGCTGGACGCGCTTGCCGCGCTCGCCGCCGACGGTCACGTTCCTGCAAACGAGGCGCATATCCTGTCGAGCGCCTACCGGCTGCACCGTACTGTCGAGCACCGGCTGCAGATGGTGGAGGACGAGCAGACGCACCGCCTGCCGCGGCAGGCGGCCGCGCTGGACAACGTCGCCGCGCTGCATGGCCTGGCCGACGGGGCGGCCCTCGTCGGCCTGCTCGCTCCCCACGTCGAGGCGGTCGGCCGGATCTACGACTCTCTCGATAGTGATCGGCCCGCCGGGCTGTCGCGCGATTCGGCCCTGCTGGACGCCTCCCTCTCTGCTGCCGGGTTCGCCGATCCTGCGCTTGCCCGCGCCCGGATCGAGGGCTGGCGATCGGGGACCCACCGGGCGCTGCGCACGCCTGCGGCCCGCGATGCGCTGGAAGCTGTACTGCCCCCGCTGATTGCGGCGATCGGCGAGGCCCGCGACCCGAACGCCGCGCTTACCCGCTTCGACGGCATCGTCGGGCAACTGCCGAGCGCGATCAACCTGTTCCGCCTGCTGGAGGCGCGGCCGCTGCTCGGCCGGATCATCGGCGACGTGCTGGTCCATGCCCCGGTGCTGGCGGAGGCGCTCGCCCGCCGCGCCGAGCTGATCGACGGGCTGATCGATGCCCGCGCCTTCGATCCCCCGCCGGATGTCGCAGCCCTGTCCGCCGAATTCGCAGCGGGCGAGGCGGGGGACGATTACCAGGCCTTGCTCGATCGGGTCCGCGCGCGCGTCGGGGAGCGGCGGTTTGCGTTGGGCGTCCAGCTGATCGAGACCGTCGCCGATCCGCTCGATGTCGCGGCGGGCTATGCGCGGGTGGCGGAGGCGGCGATCGCCACGCTGACCCGCGCGACGGTCGCCGAGTTCGAGGCGGCACACGGCCGGGTGCCGGGCGGCGAACTCGTCATTCTGGCGTTGGGCCGGCTTGGCGGCGGTGCATTGACGCATGCCTCCGATCTCGATCTGATCTACTTGTTTACCGGCCACTTTCTGGCGGAATCGGATGGCCGCCGCCCGCTTGGCGCCACCCAGTATTTCAATCGTCTGGCGCAGCGCGTCTCGGCGGCGCTGAGCGTGCCGACGCCGTCCGGGCCGCTTTACGAGGTGGATACGCGCCTCAGGCCATCCGGTGCGCAGGGCCTGCTGGCCGTGTCGGTGGACAGCTTTGCCGAATATCAGCGGTCGAGCGCGTGGACGTGGGAGCATATGGCGCTGGCCCGTGCGCGCACCGTCTATGGTTCGCCGGAGGCGTGCGCCGCAGTCCAGGCGATCATCGATGAAACGCTGCGCCGGCCGCGGGACCCGGCGATACTTGCCGCCGATGCCGCCAAGATGCGCGGCGACGTCGCCCGCCACAAGCCACCCGCGGGCCCGTTCGACGTCAAGCTGATCGACGGCGGGCTGGTGGACGCGGAGTTCTGCATCCACGTCCTGCAACTGCGCGACCGTATCGGGCTCGATCCCCGGATCGAGGTGGCGGCCGAGGCGCTGATCGGCGCCGGCCGGCTGGCGCCCGGTTTCACGGAGGCCGCCCGGCTGCTGACGCGGATGCTGGTGGCGCTGCGGCTCGTCGCGCCGGTGGACGGTGAGCCGGAGGCGGTGTCGCGCCCCCTTGTGGCGCAGGCGTGCGGCGCGCCGGACTGGGATGCGCTGCTCACGGCCTACGCCGATGCGCGGCGCATCGTCGCGCAGGAGTGGCGGCGGATCGGCACCCTGGTCTAGGGCGGGCCGATCGCAGCACGATGGAGAAGATATGATCGAGACAGGCGACAAGGCACCCGACGTGACGTTGCAGTTGGCGGACGGCAGCAGCACACCGCTCGGCACGATGCTCGGCCGCACCCTCGTGCTTTATTTCTATCCGAAGGACGACACGTCGGGCTGCACGCGCGAGGCGCAGGACTTTTCCGCCCTCGTCGACGCGTTCGAGGAGTCGGGCGCGACGATCCTCGGCATCTCCAAGGACACCCCGAAGGCGCACGGCAAGTTCACCGAAAAGTATGAACTCAAGGTCGCCCTCGCCACCGATGCGGACGGATCGGTGTGCGAGGCGTTCGGCACCTGGATCGAAAAGAGCATGTACGGCCGCAAATATATGGGGATCGACCGTGCGACCTTCCTGATCGACAAGGATGGCACGATCGCCCGCGTCTGGCGCAAGGTGAAGGTGCCGGGCCATGCCGAAGAAGTGCTCGCCGCCGCGACGGCGCTCGGTGCGGGTGGCGGCGCACCGGCCGCAGCCACGGTGTGAGCACCGGTCCGGCGCGGTCGATCGCGGCAGCGGTGGCGGATGTCCTGCTGACCGGCGATGTGCCGGGCAAGGTGATGGCTGCCCGGGCGGCCGCGCGGGATTGGCGGAGCGGGCGACTGGCACATCGCTTCGATGTCGCCATGCCGCCTGAGCCGGCGCGCCCCGACCGCCCCGAACTGCTGCCACCCGCACAGATGCCAAGGCGGGGAAAGGCCGGTAGCGAGCGTGGCCGCGCCGCGCTGCTGCATGCCTTGGCGCACATCGAGTTTGTCGCCATCGATCTGGCGCTGGACATGGTCGGCCGGTTCGGGGCGGCTTTCCCGCGCGCGTTCGTCGACGATTGGATGCGGGGTGGCGGCAGAGGAGGCGATGCACTTCGCCATCCTCGATCGGCGGCTCCGCGCGCTCGGCCACTCGTATGGTGCGCTGCCCGCACATGGCGGATTGTGGCAGGCGGCGGAGGCCACGGCGGGCGATGTGCTTGCCCGGCTCGCGGTGGTGCCGATGGTGCTGGAGGCGCGCGCGCTCGATGTCTCGCCGGCAACCATCGCGCGATTCGAGAGCGTCGGTGATGCCCAGTCGGCGCGCCTGCTCGCCCGTATCCTGCGCGACGAGATCAACCATGTCGCCATTGGCGTCCGATGGTTCCGGGCCGGCTGCGCCACCACCGGAGTCGCGCCTGCGGAACACTGGCGCGTGCTGGTCGATCGATATTTTGCCGGTGTGATTAAGCCGCCGTTCAACGACTCGGCGCGCGCCGCAGCCGGTCTGACGAAAGATTTCTACGCCGGCCTTGCCCGATAACGGGGCAGCTGTGCACACAGGCTCCGTCAAGCGGGGCGGGGGATGCTTCCAACGACGAACAAACGGATCGGCAGGCGCCCGCCTGCTGATCGGGCCAACTGGTCGCCGAGGAACCGAATGATCGAACTGATCTCCAGCAAGAACGCGGTTTTCCACAACCGGTTCCGTCCTGTCGGAACTTTCGTCCGCGCGGTTCGCCGCTCCTTTCTCACCATGGCCCTGCTGATCGGCGGCGTGCAGGCGGTTCCCGCGGTCGCAGCGGATCAGAACGGGGCGGGCGGCCCCTACGAGGCGATGGACAGCAAGGACAACTCGGCGAGCAAGGCCGATCCCAGCTATCGCGCGCTGTTTCTTTCGTGGAAGCGTCTCGATCAGTTCCAGCAGGGCGCGATGGCGATCCCCTCGCAGCGCCCCATCCAGCAGGCAAACCTGAGCAGCGGCTTCGGTGTCCGCTCCGATCCGTTCCGCGGCGGCGCCGCGATGCATGCGGGCGTCGATATGCCCGGCCCGATCGGCACCCCCATCTATGCCACCGCCGACGGCCATGTCGGTCGCGCCGGCTGGGCCAATGGCTACGGCAACCTGGTCGAGCTCGAGCATGGCAAGGGTCTCGAGACCCGCTACGGGCATCTCTCCGCCATTCTCGTTCAGCCCGGCCAGCGCGTCCGCCGTGGCGACCTGATCGCCCGCATGGGATCGACCGGCCGTTCCACCGGCAGCCACCTCCACTACGAAGTCCGCATGGACGGCCACGCGATCAACCCGATCCCGTTCCTCGAGACCTCCGGCTACATCGTCGAGGTTGCGCGCCGCAGCGACGGTACGCAGATCGCCGTCGGCGGCCCCGACAACTGAGATCCTGAGTTCCTGAGTTCCGGCCGGTCCCGGCGGGAAGAGCATTGCGGGCCGCCGACGATTGTCGGCGGCCCTTTTCATGCCTATCTGCAACGTATGACAGAAGCTGCCCTCGCCATCGACCTGACCGCCGCCGCTGCCCGGCGGGTAGCGGCCATCGCATCGCGGCAGGGCAAGCCGGCGATCCTGCGGCTTGGCGTGGAAGGCGGCGGGTGCGCGGGCTTCTCCTATCGGTTCGGCTTGGCCGACGCGGTGGATGCCGAGGACATCACCTCCGTGCGGGACGGCGTGACGCTGGTGGTCGATCCGATCAGCATCGATCTGGTCCGCGGTTGCGCAGTGGATTTCGTTGAATCGCTCGGGGGTGCCGCGTTCAAGGTCGAGAATCCGAACGCTGCCTCGGGCTGCGGTTGCGGATCGAGCTTTTCGATCTGATCGAACCGACGTGAAGATCGCCACCTACAACGTGAACGGCATCCGCTCGCGCCTGCCGAGGCTGCTGGAGTGGCTGGAGGAAACCGCGCCGGACGTGGCCTGCCTCCAGGAAACGAAGATCACCGACGATATCTTCCCCGCGTCGGAACTGCGCGATGCGGGCTACGGCGCGGTCTGGCACGGGCAGAAGGGCTTCAATGGCGTGGCGATCCTCGCCCGCGGCAGCGATCCGGTGGAGATCACGCGTGGTCTCGCCGGCGACCCGGATGACGCGCACAGCCGGTACATCGAGGCGGAGGTCGGCGGCGTGATCGTCGCGTCCATCTACCTGCCGAACGGCAACCCGCAGCCAGGGCCGAAATACGATTACAAGCTCGCCTGGATGGAACGGCTGATCGCACGGGCGGAGGATCTTTTCGCGGGTGAGGCGCCGGTGGTGCTCGCGGGCGACTATAATGTCATTCCGGGCGACGGCAGCGACGACGTGTTCTCCGCCGCCGCGATGGCCGGAGACGCACTGACCCAGCCCGGCAGCCGGGCTGCGTGGCGGCGGCTCATCCACCACGGCTGGACGGATGCGATCCGTGCGGTTCACCCGACCGGCAAGGTCTATACCTTCTGGGATTATCAGGCGGGATGCTGGGCGCGCGATGCGGGATT
>NZ_JAQGLK010000059.1 GCF_028292925.1 Sphingomonas bacterium | reverse complement strand
GTACTCGAGAGTTATGACGTCGAAGTGCTGCACGCCGAGGGTGGCCGCGACGGGCTCCTCATCCTCGAACAGACTCCCGGTATCGATCTTGCGCTGATCGACATCATGATGCCGGAGATGGACGGCTATGAGACGATGCAGCGCATCCGCGCGTTGCCGACGCTTGCGAATATTCCGCTGATCGCGGTGACGGCCAAGGCGATGAAGGGCGATCGTCAGAAGTGTCTCGATGCGGGCGCATCCGATTACATCGCCAAGCCGGTCGACATCGAATTGCTGCTCGCCCTGCTGCGCGTCTGGAATGCGCGCTCGCGCGAGATGCGGATCGCCGCTCCGGCGCCCGCCTCGGCCGCGGCCGAGTGACCGGGGTGAGCGTGACGATGGCTGCCTCGATCGAGAATGGCGTAGTAGCGGGCGAACAGCCGGACCGCACCGGCGAACCGGGGGATCTGGCCCGCGTTCTGGTCGTCGACGACGACGTCAACAACCTGCTTGCGATCACCAACGTGCTGGAAGGCGTGGCGCAGATCGTCGTCGCCAAATCGGGCGAGGAAGCGCTCCGGCATCTGCTCAAGGGCGATTTCGCCGTGATCCTGCTGGACGTCTACATGCCGGGCATGGACGGGTACGAGACCGCGCAACTCATCCGCGGTCGCGAACAGACCAAGCGTATCCCGATCATCTTCCTGTCGGCGGTGAACAAGGAGATCGAACACCTGATCCGCGGTTATTCGATGGGCGCGGTCGATTACGTGTTTAAGCCGGTCGAGCCGCTGGTGATCCAGTCGAAGGTCGCCGTGTTCGTCGATCTTTATCTGATGAACCGCGAAATCCAGCGGAAGGCGGCCAAGGAGCAGGCCCTTCTGGATGAGATGTTGACCGCCAATGCGGAGCGCCTGCGCGCCGAGCAGGCGCTCCGACTGTCCGAGCAGCGCCAGGCCGCCATCATACATTCGCTGCCGATCCTTTTCTATGTCGAGCCGATCGGCGCCGCGCCGCGCGTTCCCGAATTCGTCGGCGGCGATTTCGCGGGCCTGACCGGCTTCAGCAGCGACGAGTTGAAGCGGTCTCCGACGCTCTGGCAGGAACGGCTCCACCCCGACGACCGTGAGCGTGTACTCGCCGCCGTCGCCAACCGGGCGCACGGTCTGTCCATCGCGCTGGAGTATCGCTGGCAGTGCGCGGACGGGCGCTACAAGCATTTCCTCGATCAGTCCGTGCTCCTGCGCGATGCCGACGGCCGCAATCTGGAATATGCCGGCACATTGTCCGATGTGACCGAACGCAAGGATCTCGAGACGCAGTTGCTCCACGTCCGCAAGATGGACGCGATCGGCAAGCTGACCGGCGGCATCGCCCATGACTTCAACAATTTGCTTGCGGCGGTCATCGGCGGCCTAGGCCTGATCGAGCGACGCGTGCCGCTCGACAAGGCGCAGGGCAAGATCCTGGCGATGACGCAGCATGCTGCCGGGCAAGGCGCCGAACTCGTCGCCCGCCTGCTCGCCTTCGCGCGCAAGCAAAAGCTTGAACCCGCGGCGATCGAAATCGCCAAGCTCTCCGCCACCGTCAGTGACCTGCTGTCGCACACGCTCGGCGGGCTGGTCGAGATCGGCTGGGATATCGCCCCCGATGTCGGCGCGCCTTATGTCGACGAGGCCCAGCTCGAACTGGCGCTCATGAACCTCGCGATCAATGCGCGCGATGCGATGCCCGGCGGCGGGACGATCACGATCAAGGCGCGAGGGGCGGAGACCGAGGCCAACGGAGAACTGGGGCTAGCCGCAGGCCGCTACGTTGTATTGACCGTCAGCGACACAGGCCACGGCATCGCGCCCGAGATGCTCGACCGAGTTCTCGAGCCGTTTTTCACGACCAAGGACGTCGGCAAGGGGACAGGTCTCGGCCTCAGCATGGTTTACGGCTTTGCCAGCCAGTCGGGCGGCGCGATGCGGATCGAAAGCGATATCGGCGTCGGTACGCGGATCGAACTCTGGCTGCCGCGCGCGCCGATGGATCTGCCGGCCTCGGGCGCCAGCGCGACTGCCTCGCCACAGACGGTCAGCGAACGGCTCAGGTTGCTGCTGGTCGACGATCACGATGGCGTGCGCGAAACGACGGCTGCGTTGCTCGATGACCTGGGCCACCGGACGACAAGCGCGGCCGACGGAAAATCGATCCTCGACTGCCTGACGGCGGCCCCCGAAGACGTCGACCTGCTGATCAGCGACTATGCCATGCCGCATCTTTCGGGATCGGAGGTGATCCGTCGCGCTCGCGAGATACGCCCCGGCCTGCCCGCGATCATCATCACCGGCTACGCGGAAGGCAGCACCGTGGACATAGGCGCTGCCGACATCATCGCGTTGAGCAAACCGTTCACCCCGCTGCAGTTGCAAGACGCGATCGGCCGGGCGATGGCGGCCGCGGCGGCCAAGTAGACAGCTGTTGAGACGGGGGTTTTGACAATCGTCGTGGCGGGCGTCGCGGAGCTGTCACATCGAGGGGGTACGCAACGGCATGTCGACCGAACGTGAACTGATGGATTTCGCACGCGAAACCTTCAGTTCGGTCTGGTCGCTGGAAACCGCGCTGCTGATGATGAGCAAACCGGGCCACGACTGGCAGCAAGCCGATCTGGTCACGGTGCTCCGCGCGAGCAAACTGGTCGTGGTTCAAGCCGTGGACGAACTGCTGGCGGCGGGGCTCGTCGTCGTCGAGCCCGGTGATCGCGTACGATACCAGCCGGCGACGCCCGATATCGGCCAGGCCATGACACGGGCTGCCGCGCTCTATGCGACATCGCCATCCGCCGTGCGGCGGGTGATCGTCCGGTCGCGACGTGGCGGCATCAGCGCCTTTTCCGATGCCTTCAAATTGCGCAAGGGGGAGCCGTGACATCGTATTTTGCGCCTGCAGTCTACCTGTTGTGCTTCCTGGCGAGCAGTTGCTGCGCAGTCCTGCTGGGCCGAACGTTCGTGGCAAGGCGCGCTCCGCTTCTGTTGTGGAGCACTCTGTGTTTCACCCTGCTGGCCGCGAACAACCTTATGCTGGTGCTGGATCTGGTGGTGTTCGTCGAGGGTGATTTGCGCCTGATCCGTTCGCTCCTGTCGGTGGGTGCGATCGGCACTCTGATCTTCGGCTTCATCTGGTCGGCGGAGGACGATTAGCCATGCTCCTGATCCCGTTTCTGACTGGCGCCGTCACCTTCGGATTTGCCGCGGCCGCGTTGTTCTTCCTGCGCTTCTGGACTCGCACCCGTGACGAACTGTTCCTGGCGTTCGCCGCCGCGTTCCTCCTGCTCGCGATCCAGGCAGGGTTCGCTCTGGCGGTGATCGATGTCGAGGATCGTGCGTGGATTTATCTCATCCGGCTGGCCGCGTTCATGCTGATTATCGTGGCGATCATCCGGACGAATACACGCGGTAAATGACGGCCGCGCACGCCGGGCCGCCCGGCATGCCCCCCCCTGCTCAGCATAAGCGCGTCGCGCGCGGCGACGCTGCCGCACGGCGAGGCGAGGTACGGCTCGCGCTGCGCATGGATGCGTGCGGAAGGCATCCCGCCGGGTGCATGGGAACCTCGGTTCATCAAGAACGCGAAGAGCGGAAAACTTGGCCATTGGTTCACCGGAACTGATCGGCTTGCGCCGAAAGCTATCTGCGTTGATGAACCGTTCCTACCCAGGAGCGCACATGGATCTTCGCCAAATCAACTATTTCCTTGCGCTGTTCGAGGAAGGCAGCGTGACGCGCGCCGCGCAGCGGCTCCATGTGGTGCAGCCGGCAGTGTCGATGCAGATATCGCGACTGGAACGGGAGCTGGGCCAACAATTGTTCGATCGCAATTCCCGGTCGATGGTTCCAACCGCTGCCGCCCGGGCACTCCACCGTCTGGTCCTCCCCGTCGTGCGTCACCTGTCCGTGGCGCACGAGCACATGGCCCGGCTGTCCGGCATCGTGTCGGGCAGCGTCACGATGGGCATACCCACTTCCCTCGCAACCAGCCTGCTGCCGGGCATGCTGACGCGGTTCACGATCGCCTATCCCGAGATCGAGGTCGTCGTCGTCGACGGCTATAGTTCCGCGCTGACCGAGCTGGTGGGCGACGGCGAACTCCATTTCGCCATCATCAATCGCCCGACGGACAAGCTGGGATTGATTCTGGATCCGCTGGTCGAAGGCAGGATGGTGCTGGTCAGCGCGGGCGGCGGCAATGCCGATGCGGGGCCGATTTCACTTGAGGAACTGACGGAACTGAAGCTCGTGCTGCCCACCCGGCGCCACGGCGTCCGCGTGGAACTCGAAAGGCTCGTAGCGGACCGCAACCTGTCGCTCGATCCGCGCCTGGAACTCGACGTACTCGATGGAATTGTCGAACTTGTCGCGGAAAGCGATTGGGCATCGATCCTGCCGAGCATCGTCGTCCGGCGGCACCGCGCCGCCGGTCGCATCCATATCCGGCCGATCGAACCCTCGATGGTCTGGCGGCTCGCCGTGATCCATCACCCTCAGCATCCGCTGAGCCCCGCGTCGCTGGCATTCATCGATCATCTTCGCGAGGAACTTCTCGCGATGACGGGAGACGGACTGATCACGGCCGCGGCGTGAGATGGCACGTCAGGGGTCCCGCGCCGGGATCTGGATCAACGTCTCGAGCGTCATCACCGTCGCGCCCGACTGGTTGACCACCTTCGTCGCGACAAGGATGCGTCCATAAGCGGGGTTCTTGCGCGACCGCACCACCTCCACGACCTCGCGCGTGGCGAGCAGCGTATCGCCCGGACGCACCGGAAGCAGCCAGCACAGGCCATCCGTTCGGACGCCGAGAAGCGGCGTACCGCCAAACGGCGCCGATATAACGAAATCGCGCATGATCAGCGACGCGACGTGCCAGCCGCTGGCGATCAAGCCGCCGAACCGGCCCTGCATCGCAGCGACCGCATCGACGTGCATCGGTTGCGGGTCATAGTCTGCCGCGTAGGCGACGATCGCGGCCTCCGTCATCGTGATCGGCGCACCCGACGAGGTTTCGCCGAGTACGATGTCTTCGAGGTAGCGGTTGTCCGGCATCGTCGTCCTTCGGACAGGTGGCCGAAACGCGTCGGCCACCTGTCGCTTACAGCCCCTTGAAGACGGGATCGCGCTTTTCGTGAAACGCCTTCACGCCTTCGGCAAAGTCCTCCGACGAGCGCAGGCGGCTGTAGCAATGCCCCTCCAGCTCGATCGCGATGGCGAGCGTTGAATCCTCGGTGTCGTTCAGCAACTTCTTCGCGGTGCGCTGTGCAAGCGGCGAGAAGCCGACGAGTTCGTTGACCAGCGCGTCGGTCGCGGCTTCCAGTTCGTCCTCGGCGACGATCTCCGTCGCGATGCCCCAGTCATAGGCCTGCTGGCCCTTGATGCGGCGCGAGCGCATGACGATGTCCTTGGTCCGCGTGATGCCAACGATCTTCTGCAGCCGCGCCGACCCGCCCGAGCCGGGAATCTGGCCCAGCTTCTGCTCCGGCAGCGCATATTGCGTAGTCTCCGTGACGAGGCGGAAATCGCACGCCAGCGACAGTTCGAACCCGACGCCGAAGCAATAGCCGCGATTGGCCGCGATCACCGGCTTGGCGCAGCGCGCGGGCGCCGCCACATTCCAGGCCAGCTTCGAAACGTGCTCGGGCGTCGCTTCCAGGAACCCCATGATATAGCCGCCGGACGAGAAATGCTTGCCGACGGCCCGGACGACGATCACGCGGACGCGGTCGTCGGCATCGAGCGCCTCGAACGCCGCCTTCAACTGATCGCGCTGTTCCATGCTGATCGTGTTGTATTCGCCGCGATCGAGGATGATGTCGCCGCGCTGCTGCTCCGCATCGATGACGACGGTGAAACCGTCGAGATTGGCATAGGGGTCGGTCATGCTGAAGTTCCTTCTATCTCGAAAGTGATGGGTGTGTATTCGCCCGACACGAGCAAGCGCCGCAGCAGCTTGCCGACCGGCGATTTCGGGATCTCGCGAACGAAGACGAACGCGCGCGGGCGCTTGAAATTGGCGAGCGTGGAATTCGCGCAATAAGCGTCGAGTTCCTCCGCCGTGACCGGCGCGGACGGCGTGATGAACGCGGTGATGGCCTTGCCCCAGCGTTCGTCGGGAAGACCGACCACCGCCACTTCGGACACCGCGGGATGGAGCGACAACAGGCTCTCGACTTCGACGGGAGAGACGTTTTCGCCGCCCGATATGATCATGTCGTCCAGCCGGCCGGTGACGAACAGGTCGCCGTCTTCGTCGTAATAGCCGGTGTCCGAACTAAAGAACCACCCATCCTTCAGCGAGCGTTCGTCGGCTTCGGGCCGGCGCCAATAGCCCTCGAACGCCTCGTCCCCGGCCATCGTCGCGATGATCTGCCCCTCGACACCGCGTTCGACGATCCGCTCGGGGTCCTGATCGTCGAACGCGACCACGCGGATCATCTGGTTGATGCCCGATCGTCCCGCGCTACCCGGCTTGAGCCGCGCATTCTGCGCGATGGTGCAGGTATAGATCTCCGACGATCCGTAATGGTTCACGAACAGTTCGGGTCGGAACGCCGCATCGATGGCCTTCAGCAACCCGTCCGTCATCGGCGCGCCGGCAAACCCCAGCTTGCGCGCCGACCGCACGCGTTCCGGCGCGAAATCGGCATGATGGATGATGTCGTGATACAGTGTGGGCACAAGGTAGAGGTTTTCGATCCGCTCCTCCTCGATCAGGCGGATTGCCTCGCCCGCGTCGAATTTAGGCATGCACACGAACGTGCCATTGGTGATCGTGCAGGCCAGCAACGATCGGATACCCATCGTATGGTAAAGCGGCATGACGCCCAGGGTGCGTTCGCCGTAGCCGTATAGATTCTGCGCGATATGAGCGACCGCGGCGGCCCGTTCGGCACGCTGGCGGCGCGGCACACCTTTCGGTTTCGACGTGGTGCCCGACGTGTAGAGCATCAGCGACCAGGCTTCGGCATCGACCTTCGGCTTGGCCGGGATCACCTTGCCTTCGAGCAGATCGCCGAAGCGCAGCTCGCCGGGTCGCGTATCGTCCAGGCTGATGTGGATGATCGACCCATCAAGCCCCGCCGCTGCCACCGCCTTGGCGGGGAAGTCCTCATACACGATCGCCCGCGCCTCGGAATCGTGGACCGCGTAGCTTACCTCGTCCGACTTGGCGCGCCAGTTGATCGGGGTCAGGATGATGCCTGAGAACTGGCACGCCCAGTGCAGCGTCGCCGCCTGCCACCGGTTGCGAAGGACGCTGACGAGGTGGTCGCCCGCCTTCAGCCCGATGTCGTCGAGCGCGGTGGCGAGTGCGGAGATGCGCTGATACCATTCGGCATAGCTGAGGCGCACGGCGCCATCGACGATGGCGAGCGCGTCGGGATCGCGCTCCAGGGCCGCAAGATAGGTGGTGCCGAGGTCAAGCATGGACGTCCTCTTCAGGCATGGCGTCGTCAGGGTCCGGTTTGGCGGCGCTGGCGAGCAAGGTAGCCTGCGCGGCAAGGGCCGCCTTGATGATGGGCGCATAGCCGGTGCAGCGGCACAGATGCCCCGATAGCATCTCCCGGATCCGGTCCTCGCTCGCATGCGGCTCGTTGCGGAAGAGCGCGTCGAGCGTGACGAGGAAGCCGGGCGTGCAGAACCCGCATTGCAGGCCGTGATGCTCGCGGAAGGCATTCTGCAGTACCGACAGCGTCGCGCCGCCATCGGGTGAGAGTCCTTCAACGGTTCGCACCTCGGCACCCTCGGTCTGCACCGCAAGCGCCAGGCACGCTCGGGCCAGGCCGCCGTCGATCTGCACGGTGCACGCGCCGCACACACCATGCTCGCACCCCAGATGCGTGCCGGTCGCGCCGATTTCGTGGCGCAGGAAGTCGCTCAGCAGCATGCGCGGCTCGGCCTGCCCGGAAACGCGCTTGCCGTTGAGGGTGAAGGATACCGGATGACGGCGATCGGCGGTCAGGCGCGGCATGACGCGGCCTCCTCTACAGTCTGTCGGCCGAGTTGCCGGACGAGGTCGCGGCGATAGCGGCCGGTGGCGTGGAGATCGTCCCGCGCATCGAGATCCCAAGCGAACTGGTTGAGCGCGTCGGCGAACTCGGGGTCGGTCGGTAGCGGCAGATCGCGCCGGACGGGCATGTCGGCGACGCCGCCGATCCCGAGCACCGTTCTGTCCGCATCCACCACCGCGGCGCAGGCGACGATCGCGAAGTCACCGTGGCGGCGACCGAGTTCGCGAAACGCATAGCCGGTGCCCGGCTGCGCGACCGGAAACGAGACTGCCTCGATCAGCTCGTCGTCGGCCTTCTGCGTCGCCATCATGCCTGTCGTGAACGCGCCGGCGACGAGCGTCCGACGCTTCTTGCGGGTGCGCAGGTGCACGCTTCCCCCCAACGTCAACAGCGTCAGCGGGAGTTCCGCCGACGGATCGGCGTGTGCGATCGATCCACACACCGTGCCGCGCGCACGGGTCTGGGCGTGGCCGACCCAGGCGAGCGCGGCGGCGAGCATAGGCTGACGCGTCTTCAGATCCCGATGGCTTTCGAGGACGGCCTGGCGAACGCCGGCACCGATCCGCAACTGCGTCCCGTCGTCGTCGATCCGAGCGAATTCGGCCACGTGCATCACATCGACGAGCAATGCCGGCCGGGCGAGCCGCATGTTGAGCATCGGCAGGAGCGACTGCCCGCCGGCAAGGATTCGCGCGTCGCCGCCCTCCTGGTGCAGCGCCTCCAGCGCCTCTGCGGCGTCCGCCGCGCGCAGATAATCGAACGCGGCCGGCTTCATGCGCCGATCCCCAGCATCGCAAATACCCTTTTGAGCGCGGCCGGCAGGCGAATGCGGCCACTGGTCTTGCCACCGGCCTTGCGGGCGAGGGCATCGAAGAACTGGCCGATCACGACCCGCGCCGCGCCGTCGAGCAGGCGCCCGCCGATCGAGGCGACCTTGCCGCCGACGGCCGCTTCATAGGTATAGGCGATCGTGGTTTTGCCGCCGTCCTGGGTCAGCGTCACGCGGCCGCTGCCGTGGCCTGAGCCGAGCGCGCCTTCGGTCCCGCCGGTCAGCGTCACGCTTTCGGGTTCGTTCAAGTCGGACAGGCTGATCGCCGCCGAATAGCGCCCCTTCACCGGGCCGATACCGAGCGTGACGTCGGCCTTGAACTCGGTATCCGAAACCTTCTCCACGCCGTGCGCGCCAGGAATGATCGACATCAGCGCCTGCGGATCGAGCAGCATGTCCCATATCGCCTGGCGCGACGCCTCGACCACCGCCTTGCCCTGCCCCGTCAGCATCCGCTCGCCGGGCTTGGCCGACGCAGATTTCGGCTTGGGCGCAGGCGGGTTGCGCGGTTCCGGCTCAGCGCCGTGGATGTACTCGGCAAGCCTGGCCGGCAGGATCGGCAGCGTCACGTCAGCGATGCCCAGCGCATCGGCAACTGCGTTTGCGATACACACCGGGGTCGACATGCAATTGCCCTCCCCCACCCCTTTCGCGCCCAGCGGCGTGAATGGCGACGGACTCTCGTGGTGCAGAATCTGCAGGGCCGGGATCTCCATGATCGTCGGTATGAGGTAATCGGCCAGCGTTCCGGACAGCAGCCCGCCATCGGGCGCGTAACTGCTCTCCTCGTACAGTGCTGCGCCTAGCGCGTGGGCGAATCCGCCGGTGACCTGGCCCTCGACCATGCCGGGATGCAGGATGCGGCCACAATCGTGCATGGTGACATAGCGATCGATCTTGACCTCGCACGTCGCGCGATCGATCTCGACCGCACAGATATCGAAGATGAAGCCGTGGCACAGCGACGAATTGACCAGGTCGTCGCCCGTCGGTGCGGTAAGCTCGGGCGGCGTCCAGAACGCCGTCTCGCGGATGGCATGGTCGATGCCCTGCGGCAGTTCCGCCGGCGCCCAGTGGCTTGCCGAGGCGACGCGACCGAAGGCCAGCGACTGCCCCGAAGCGCCCGCGTGCACGCGCCCTCCGGCAAAGACAATGTCCTCCAGTTCGGCATTCAACTGCTTGGCGGCGATCGCCGCAAGCTTCGCACGCAGCCGGATCGCGGCAATCTGCGCGGCCCCGGCGACGGCGGCGGCAAAGCGGCTCGAGTAATTGCCCGAGGCGATCGACCAGGCGTCCTTCGCCGTGTCGAGTTCGGTGACGACCGTGATATCGGACGGTTTCAGTCCGAACGCATCGGCGACGACCTGGGACAGGACGGTACGATGCCCCTGGCCCTGCGGCACCGACGCGACATGGACGGATACGGAGCCGACGGCGTCCAGGCTGATCGTCGCGGTGGCCTGCGCGCCATTCTTCGCCCCGGCCCTGACCCGTTGATCGGGCGTCAGGACGGCGCTGATATACCCCATGTTCGACACGCTGGGTTCGACCACCGCGGCATAGCCGATGCCATATAGCCGCCCCTCGGCCCGTGCGGCCTCCCGCCTGGCCTTCAGCGCGTCCAGCCCGCCCTGGTCGATCGCGGTAGCCAGCGCCGCCTGGTAATCGCCGCTGTCGTACAATGCGCCGGAGGCGGTACGGTACGGAAAGGCATCCGCGGGGATGAAGTTGCGCGTGATCACATCGAGCGGATCGACGTTCAACTCGACCGCAATTCGCTGCATCAGCCGCTCGAGCGCGAAATAGACCTGCGGCCCGCCAAAGCCGCGGTTCAGCCCGGTCGGCATCTTGTTGGTCAGCACCACGCGGTTGCGGATCGCCACGTTGCGGATGGCGTAGGCGCCGGTCATATTGCCATGCATGCGATAGAGCGTCGCCGGCTCGGGCGCCCGCAGGTGCGCGCCGGTATCCTCCAGCTGGTCCCAGGACAGCGCAGTGATCCGTCCGTCCGCCTCGACCGCGGCCTCCAGCGTCGTGACGCGGTTGGTCGCGACGGCCGATGCCATGAGGTGCTCGAGCCGATCCTCGATCCACTTCACCGGCCGGCCGGCAACCCGCGCTGCTATCGCGATCAGCACGACGTACGGGAAGATCGCCTGCTTGATCCCGAAGCTGCCGCCGCTATCGCCCGGTGTGCGCAGTCTCAGCCGGTTGCCGGGAACGTTCAGGGCGCGAGCCATCACCGCGTGGATGCTGAACGGCCCCTGGAAGTTGGCGAGCACGTCATAGGCGTCCGCGCCCGGATCATATTCCGCAACCACGCCATAGGTCTCGATCGGCGTACAGGCGCTGCGCGGGAAATGGACGTCGATGCGGATGCGGTGCGGCGCGGCTGCGAACGCGCCGTCCGGATCGCCATAGGTGAAGCACCGCTCGTTCGCGAGGTTGCCGCCCAGCCCGTCGTGCAGAACCGGCGCATCCTCGGCCAGCGCCGCTTCGGGATCGATGACGGCGGGCAGCGTCTCGTAGCGGACCGCGATCAGATCGAGTGCGTCCTCGGCAACGTAGCGATCGAGCGCGACGACCACCGCGACCGGCTCGCCATAATAACGCACCTTGTCGATCGCCAGCGGCCAGCACTCGATCGGGATCTTGAGGCCCACGACCATGCTGGAGCCGAGCCGCTTCACGTCGTCGCCGGTGATCACGGCGAACACGCCCGGCAACGCCAGCGCCTTGGCGACATCGATGCCGAGGAGCCGCGCATGACCGTGGGGCGATCGCAGGATCGCGGCATGCGCCGTTCCCGGCTTCGCCCCCAGATCATCGATGTAGCGGCCGCGCCCGGTCAGCAGCGCGGCGTCCTCGACGCGGGGCAGCGACCGGCCGACCCAGCCATCCGCCTTGGCGCCGTCCACCCCCTTCAAGAGACGAGCCTTCCCTTGGTTTCCGGCGCGATGACCCCGCCGATCAGATAAAGTACGCTGGTCGCAGCGAGGAAGATCGCGAGCGTCTGCGGGATAGCCGCCGGCGTCGCCGAGGCGAGCGACACGAAGGTCGGCATGATGCCGCCGAGCGCAAACCCGACGTTCCAGGACAGCCCGGTCCCGGTGGCGCGAATATGCGTCGGGAACCGTTCGTTCAGGAAGATCATCAGCGGCGCCATGCTGGCCGACCCAAGGAAGCTAATCAGCAATGCATAGATCGTCAGCCTCGTACCCGTCGCTTCACCCAGATGCAGGATCAGGTACGGCAGCAGCGCAAGGCATGCCGCCCCGATCAGGAGAAACGCCTTCTTGCGCCCGACATGCTGGCTGAGTTCGCCCAGGCTGACCGAGGCGACCGCGCCCGCGACGCTGCCCAGCAGCATCAGCGACGAAGCGGCCGGCGCGGAAAGCCCGTTCACCAGCTTCAGATAGGTCGGCAGATAGCCGGCCGTCAGGTAATAGCTGGCGCCCGCCCCCGTGCTGAGCAGCAGGTTCACGAAGAAGCGATTGCGGTACTCCGGGTTGCCCAGCAGCAGGCCCACGGGCGATGGGCCTGCATCGCTGCTGGCGGCGCGACGCTTGGCGGCCTTGGCCTCCTGCGCCTGCTGGAACTGCGGCGATTCCGCCAGGCCGCGAAACAGCACCAGCCCGATCGCCGAGGTGATCAGACCGCAGAAGAACATGAAGCGCCAGCCCGTTTCGGTGAACGCATCGCCCGGAAACAGGTAGGATACGCCCATGAAGGCGAACGAGGCGAGCAGCGTGCCGATCGCCGCGCCACCGCCGCCGATCGTTCCGCTCATCATGCCACGCCAGCGTTCGGGCACCGATTCCGTGCCCAAAACATGCGTGGAGGCGACGACGCCGCCGACGAACACGCCTTGCACCAGACGCAGGAGCAGGAACAGCACCGTCGCCCACATGCCGATCATCTCGACGGTGGGTAGCAGCCCGAACGCGGCGGTCGCGATACCCACACCGGCCACCGCCAGGATCATCGCCCCCTTGCGCCCGTGACGATCGGCGTAGGACCCGAACAGCGCGGACCCCAGGGGCCGCATCAACAGAGTCACCGCGAACGCGGCGTAGGCGCCGGCCAGCGATAGCATGGGTTCTTCCGACGGAAAGAAGTGCTGCCCGACGGCCGGTGCGACATACAGCAGGATGAAGAGATCGAAGAGGTCGAGGCCCCACCCGAAGCAGGAGGCGACGACTGCCAGCACGCTCGTTTGCGAGCTCGGCGGCGCGGTATCGTTCGAATGCCGTGTCGTGGCGTCCATTGTCGATCCTCTCGTCCAAGGCGGCTTTTGCCGTCGACCACGCACGACGCGGGGCTTGGAGGGCCGTTATTCCAACCGGGGAACCATCAACGCAAATAAGGAGCTATTATGATAACGATCACTTTTCGTGAACTCATTTTGGCCCGGTCAGTTCAACAAGAATGATGGAACGCATACGATAAGCTTATTTGTCGTGATCCTCCGATGCCCGTAGCTTTTCCGTCTTCCCGCGAGGCACCCGGCGAAACGACCGGAGAAGGTCATCGCAGGATCGGCTTAGGAGACGATGATGAAGCGCGTGTTGGAGGGGGCCGCCCTGTGTGCCGCCATGATGCCAGCGATGGCCGCCGCCCAGACCCCGGCCGCTTCCGATCCGCTCCCTGGCCAGACGCTGCCGACGTTGCCGGCAACCCCCGTCGATCAACAAGGGGGCATCGTTCCGGCACCCGACGCCGCCCCCGCAACCTACCCCGAGGCCGCCTCCGGCTTTGGCGCGAAGGCAGGCCCGCGTTTCTATCTGGCGCGCTGGGCCGAGGACTGGTCGTTCCTGCGGGACCCGTCGAAACGCACCGGGCCGTTCGACGCCCTGAAATTCATCCCGCTCGACGCGGGCGGTGACATCTATCTGACGCTCAGCGACGAACAGCGGCTGCGGCACGATACCATCACCAGCCCCGGCCTGCGCGCGGGGCGCGACACCAATGCCATCTTGCTGCGCAACATCGTCGGCGCCGATCTGCACATCGGCAAGAATTTCCGCGCCTTCGGCCAGATCGCCAGCGGCGTGCAGGAGGGCGGCTATTTCGGCGCAGTGACGCCGGTGCAGCGCAACGATCTGATCGTCCAGCAGCTCTTCGCCGAGGTGAAGGGCGATATCGGACGCGGCCTGAGCGCCGGCATCCGCGTCGGTCGCCAGGATTTCCAGGACGGCCCTATCCAGCTCGTCAGCATCCAGGAAAATCCCAACATCCACATCACGTTCGACGGCGTCCGCGCCTACGCGTCCGGATCGCGCGCGCGGATCGGCCTCTTCGATTTCCGCTACACGCGCCTAGGCCGGGATGCCTTCGACGACCCGACCGACACGAGCCGCCGCTTCTCCGGCGTTACCGGCAGCGTGATGGTGCCCCCCAAAGCGTTCGGCAGTTCGAAGCTCTATATCGATCCCTTCTTCTATTACCTGCGCAACCGCAATCAGCGGTGGGGCACAGCCACCGCGCGTGAGGAGCGGCGCTTCTGGGGCGCACGGCTGTGGGGCGATGTCGGCTCCATGAACGTCGATCTGAACGGCAACTATCAGTCCGGCACCTATGGCGGGCGCCGGATTGCCGCCTACCAGATCTTCGCCGCGCAGAATTTCGCCCTGGGCAAACCGACCGCCACCGCGACCCGGATCGGCTGGCGCGCGGACTATGCCTCGGGCGGCGGGGCGTTTGGGTCGGGCACGCTGCGCAATGCGAGTCAGCTGTTCGGCACGGCGCCCTATTTCAGCTATGGCATCTTTGTCGGACCGACCAACTATTCGGATGTCGCGCCGACCATCAGCTTCACCCCGATGAAGGACGTTCGCGTGCTCAGCGAACTAGCCTTCGTCTGGCGCAACAGCGAACGCGATGCGGTTTATAGCGGTGTCGGTGGTGCCTATGCCGGTACGCAGAACGTCACTGGCCATGACGTGGCAAAGCTGCTGCGTTTGAATGCCGCCTGGTCGGCAACGCCGAACCTGACCTTCACACTCAGGACCGAATATCTCCGCGCAGGCAAGGTCCTCGAACGCGCCGGCTACGCGGATTCAGCCTTCACCGGCATTTGGGCCACCTTCCGGCTTTGACGCCGGGAGGAGACGTTCGGCTGCTGCATCGAACGCCCGCTCGATACGATTACATCCGCCCGACATTCGCCATCCAGCCAACCGCCATGCGCGCGCGCGCGGCGCCCGCGCCTCCGCGTCCTGCCGACTGCGGCGAAGCACTACAAGGTGGACGCCGCCCGTCTCAATGGGGCTGGGAATCCTTGAAAGGCAAGACAACCGACTCCCGCCCGATCGGGCCGATGAGATACCGATACTCGGCTTCCGGCACGCCGTAGCTGTCGCCCGCCAGTTCCTCGAGCTTGTCGCGGTCCTTGATGATGACCCGGCCGCGTTTCGACTGGATCATGCCAGCCCCTTCCAGAATATGCAGCGTGACCGTGACGCCGCTCCGCTCGGCAGAAATCATCATGCCCATGAACTCGTGGGTCAGCGCGATCTCGTCGCCGTCGATGCGATCGTGGCACATCAGCAACCAGCGAGCGAGCCGGGCCTCGACCCGGTGACGAGCGTTGGTGGCGGTACTCTGCGCACCCTGGATCATGGACGCCTGGATGTAGCGCAGCAGCATCGTGCGCAGGGTCTCGCTTTGCCGGACGGCCGCGAGATACTGATCGGTGTCGATCCGCAGTGCGGTCGAGCCATCGACCTGGATAAAGGTCTCGTGCGGCGAGCGATCGGTGCCGAGCAGGAGGCAGGTAGCCGAGACGCCGTCCCGCCCGAAGATACCGACCTCGGTGCGCTCGCCGCCGCCCATCGACGATACGATCGAGGCGATGCCGCCTTCCGGAAAATAGACGTGCTCGATCGGCTGGTTGGGCGGGACGAGAACCTGTTCCCGCCCCAGCGATACTTGGGTCAGGTGAGGCTTCAGCAGCGCGAGGTCGTCATCCCGCAGGGCGCTGAGCAGGATGTTGGCGGTATAGGACTGGCCTGGCTGAGACATGATCGCCCCCGTATCTTGGGGCGAAAGCACAAAGCATCTTTCAGCCGCTCACGCCCTAACAGTGGCAAGCGATTTCAAACATATAGGTGCAACGGCGGACTTCGGCAAACGGGTCCGTGTTCCAGACCACAGTTCGATTCCTGAGCGCCGAACTTGCGGCTCGCCAGCCCCAGTCTTTTTGGAAGACAGCCGAATACGTGGGTCGCGGCGCCGGCGCAGTCAGCCGGCGCAGGATTTTGGGGGACCAGCCGGCCGCAGCGGAATGTTGGCTGGCACACAGAAGGCGGCGCGCCTCTTCCACTGAGAAAACGCTACTATATGTACGTAGGGCGAACGAATATTCCCAGGAAGGCGGCTTTATGTTCAAGGATGACAGGCCGTACTATCAGCACCACGCAGACGCCGGGACCGATCGCGCCGAAGGGGCGACCTTGCCCGACGCAGTGAAAGTCTTGCCGGCGCGGGGCCACGTAGCTGGGCAAGCTCAGTTCGGGCGCGCCTGTCCCGGCGGAGGCGTCGTGATCGAAACCACGCAACTCGGCAGTTCGTCCGCCCACCACATCGCACCACGCCTTTCCTCGCGGCTAGCGGGCACGCGCCTTTGCGCGTCCCGCCTCCTGTCGCGGGAGGAACAGCACGCGCTCGAGGATGTGGTATCACCGTTGAAGTCTGTCGACGCCGGCACCGATCTCGTGCGTGAGGGGGAGCGCGCCGACAGCCTGTTCATCGTCAGCAAGGGTTGGGCGTGTCGATACACGACAACGCAGGAAGGTGGCCGCCAGCTTCCGGCGCTGCTGGTGCCCGGCGACATCGGCAACCTTGATTCGCTCCTGTTCGATCGGCTCGATTACGGCCTCCGCACGCTTACCCGGGCAATGGTCGTCGTGCTGCCTCGGGATCGGGCGCTGGCGCTTGCCGCGCAGCATCCCGGCATCGCACGGCTGTTCACCTGGCTGGCGCTGGTCGAGAATGCGATCCTCGGCAAATGGGCGCTCTCGCTCGGTCGGCGATCGGCCAAGGAACGGCTCGCGCATCTGCTGTGCGAACTGAGCGTCCGCCTCGACGCAGAGGATGGCGACCAGAGCAGCTTCGCGTTCCCGCTGACGCAGGAGCAGATCGCCGACGCGCTGGGGCTGACCTCCGTCCACGTCAACCGCACGATGCAACAGCTTCGCAGCGAGGGGCTGATCGCGGTCGCGAACCGGACGATGACCTTGCCGGAGGTAGCGCGGCTTCGCCAGATCGGCGGGTTCGATCCGCGCTATCTGCACATCGATACGCCCGCAGAACCTGAGCTGGCCTAGCTGGAGGGGCAAGATGGGGAGCAACGTAGTGACGGTATCCCCGGGCCCGCGCCAACCGTCTCATGGCGATGACCTGTTGCTGCGCGAGACGAACCATCGCTGCAGCAACGATCTTCAGCTCGTCGTCAGCCTGCTGGGGCTTCAGAGCCGGCGGGCCGCTAGCCCGGAGGTGCGCCAGGCACTCGCCGATGCGATGGAGCGCGTGTCGATCCTTGCCCGTGCGCGCAACGCCATGCATCGGGAGCGCCCGCCCAACCTCCCGGCGGCCCTGCGGCAGGTATGCGAGGCTTTGCACGCGCAGGCGGAGCCACGCTCGATCCTCGTCTCCCTGGAGGCCGTCCATGAGGTGCAGGGCCTGTCCGCCACCCAGATCACGACCGTCGCGCTTGTCGTGAACGAACTGGCGACGAACGCCATCAAGCACGCCTTCGAAGAGGGCAAGTCCGGGCACATCCGCGTGTCGATCGGCAGGAACGGCACGCGCGACATAGTCGTCATGGTCGATGATGACGGCCTTCCCTTCCCCGAACTCACCGGCAACGGCGATGGCCTGGGCATGGGCCTGGCGAAGCGGCTGATGGCATCGATTGGCGGCTTGCTCATCCCGCCGCCGCCGGGATCGAAATCGTTCGAGCTGAGGGTGCCGGTCGAAAGCACCCAGCCGATTTAGCCTCGGGCGTGCTGCCGGCGCCGTCCCCGCCTCGCGGTCGCGCGCGCGGCGGGCGGCGGCGCGGCCACTCGGTCTGCGATTGGGACAGCAATGCCCTGGAGGTTCGGCGGGGACTCCCCCGGGGCTCGATATGCAGACACGCCTCGCACGCCCCGGCTGTCGCGCGGCTGCAGGCCCTGAGCCGCGGAACGGCCCGGCGGACTGCCGGGCCGCTCCTAGGAAGGCGTGCGCAGGAAGATCATGTTGCGCACGCGGGACGATCCCAGGCCCAGCCCTACCGGCACGCCCCCGGCGCCGCGGACGATCCGCACGATCATGCCCTTGCCAGCGAACGCATCCCTGTAGGCGGGCGTCAGCGTCAGGCGGACCTGTGGCCGGCGATCGAGACTGAGGACGAGCTTGCCGCCCGAGAGGCTGGCAACATAAGCGGCGTCCGCCTCCTCGCTCGCATAGCGGCCCGCAAGCCCGACCAGTTCGGTGGCCGCAGGCGTCCAGGGTTGTTCGCGGCGGTAGGCAAGGCGCTGCTTCTCCCCGTCGAACAGATCGAACCCGGCGGCCGTGAAGGCGATCTCGCCGGACGGAGAGTCGGCGCGGCCTGACGGCAGCAGGCCGAGCGGTGCCCCGCCCTCCACAGCCAGTGCCCCGTCTTTCGCCACGAACGTCATGGGCATGCCCGAGCGGGTATCGACGAACAGGCCCGTCCGCCCCGCTGCGGGCACGGATCCGGATACGACCGGCGCGGGCAGGCCGCGTATGGCATCGATCGTCCGGTGCGCGATGAGCGTGCTGTCGATCTCACCCGCATTGCACAGCATCGCCAGCGACAGCCGCTCGCCGGGCCAGCGGCCGAGCCAGGCCTTGTAGCCCGCCGTCGTGCCGGAGTGCCACACCTCGCTTTGGCCACGATAGGTCGACACGAACAGCCCGCGCGCATAGCCGATCGGCGTGCCGTCGCTCAGGCGGGCCGGCCGCTGCAGTTCGGCGGTGACGAACGGGTCGAGGCGGCCGGAGGTGAGCGCCTCGTTCCAGCGCATCAGATCGGCAGTCGTGGTCAGGAGCCCGCCATTGCCATACGTGTCCTCGAACGGCATCAGCTGCTCGTAGCCGTCCTTGGCCTTGCGATAGGCGATCGCCCGGCCCGGCACGATGGCGCGGAAATTGTCGCGCCAGCCCGTGTCGGCCATGCCGAGCGGGCGGAAGAACTGCGCGGCGGTGAAATCGGCCAGCGACTGTCCCGATACGCGCTCGACGATGATCGCCAGCAGATTGTAGCCGCTGTTGGTGTAGCTATATTCCGTGCCGGGCAGGTAGTTCAGTGATTTCTGGCGTGCGACGATTTCGAGCACGTCCTCCTGGGTGTAGGCGCGGGTGGTCCGGGGCCAACCCGCCAGGCTCATCACGGCGCCCCAGTCGCGTAGGCCACTGGTGTGGTTCAGCAGATGATCGATCGTGATCCGGGCACCGTAATCGGGCATCTCGGGCAGATGTTTGCGAACATCATCGTCGAGCTTCAGCTTGCCCTGCGCCGCGAGCGCGAGCGTGGCGGCGGCGGTAAACTGCTTGGAGACGGACCCCGCCTCGAAAACGGTGCCGGGCGTATTCGCGACCCCATGCTCCAGATCGGCGGAGCCATAAGCGCGGTTCAGCACCGTCCTGCCGTCACGCGCCACCATCACCGCGCAACCGGGGGATTGCGTGCCGGCCCAGCGCGCGAAGACCGCATCCACCGCGGGCACGCCTTGCGCGGGCAGCGGCAGCGCCACGCCGGCGGCAGCGATGGCCGCCGCCGATGCGCGCAGCAGGGGGATGGCGCGCATCAAAGCGGAAACACCAGCGGCATCACGTCGTCCGTCGTGAAGATGCAACGCGCATTGTGCCCGCATTCCGGCACGATCATCGCCTTGGCGCGCCCGCCGAGCCGATCGTTGACATATTTGACGAACGCCTCGCCCCGCGCGCGGCGCGTCGCCCCCTGTGCCATCGCGCTCGGCGATTCATCGAACCCGCCCAGCGGCAGCGTGTCGACCTGGCCGAGCAGATAGGTGATCGGGCGAGAGGCCAGCTGCGCCTTCAGCTGATCGTCGCTGATCCCGGCGGTGTAGCCGGTGGTGCGCTCCGTCAGGCCATAGGGCCACGTGTCGTAGCCGGGCGCCTTGGCCGGATCGAACGGGCCGAAGCGGAAGGCATCGTGCACCTTCGTCTCCTCCTTCCATCCCCCGATCGCATTGGCGGGCGCACCGTCGTCGATCGGGAGCGGCCGGGTCGCATCGGGCCAGGCGTAGCTCGACGGATTGGCGACGACGTAGGACATGGCGACGCCCGCGCTGTCGTGGATGCGGTTCGCCATCGAGTAGCGGTTGACGAATTGCCCGCCCGCCGAATGGCCGGCGATCACGACCGACTTTAGGTTGGGGAAGACCGCCTTGTCGGCGAGCATGCGGACGAGCTTGTCGACCAGGTCGAAGGAGGTGAGCTTCGGGTCGCTTGCCGCCACCCCGCCCGAACGCCAGCTATCGCCGCCGCAGCTCCAGCTGATCTCGTTGGGCGCCAGCTTGTCGGCGCAGCGCCCCGCCGCGGAGGAGAAGTTGGGGGAGATGACGACGGTGTCGTCCAGCGCCTTGCCGATGAACGCTGCCGCCAGCGCCGTCGAGAAATAGAGGTCGCCGTTGCGCAGCGTGCCATGCACCATGATCAGCGCACGCGTGACCTTCACGTTGCGCTTCGCCAGCTTATGGCTCGCATAGACCCTGCTCACCCCCGCCCCGCTGCCGAGCGGGATCCAGTCCACGCAGGCCTCGGTGGCTGCCGTGCACGGTCCGGCCGGGGCCGGCGGCGCCGCGGCCAGCGCTGCCGGTGCACCTGCGGCACCGATCGTGGCGGCCAGTGCGGCCAGCATGGAAGCAATCCGCGCCCCGCGCCTTCGGACTGCGGCGTATCCCGCGCCGTTCACCCAATCGCATGCGTAAACCATGTGCAAGCCCCCTCCCGGTACGGGATCATCGGGCCGGGTCTGGGGCAAGTGCCTGTCAGGAAGCTGTCATGCGGCGGCAGACAGCGCGCCCGCCCCCCAACGTCGCGGACCGGCAGGCCCTTCGTCGCGCCTGCGACAGCTTGGCGACAGCTTCGTGACGGATATGGATCTGCAGGTCCAAGCAAAAACCAGAATGTACGGGCCCGCCGGGGAGGACTGAGCGGTCAACGTGTCTTGACGTCACGAAGGGGGACTTTTTCAATGAATTCGCCACGCGGAGCTAGTCCTGATGCGAGGCGGTTCGCCCGCCTCAACGGCGTCAGCCGACTGATCCTCACCTTAGCGCTCGGGCTCTCTGCCGGCCCGCTGAGCGCGCAGACGACGGAGCCGGGCGCACCGCCCGTGCCGTCGGAAACCGATACCGCGACGGCGATCGAAACGCGCTCCGCAGGCACGATCGACAATCCGGCGGCGGCCGGCACCAACGATGGCACGATCGTCGTCACCGGATCGCGCATCGCCCGCTCCGGCTTCACCGCCCCGACCCCGCTGACGACGCTCGGCGCCGGCGACCTGGAGAACCGCGCCGCGACCAACATCGCCGACGTTCTCACCGTGTTGCCCTCGTTCGCATCGGGCACGACACCGAATTCCACCAACCACACGTCGATTTCCAGCGGCGCGAACCTCGTCGATCTGCGCGGCCTGGGCACCACCCGCACGCTGGTGCTCGTCGATGGCCGCCGCTTCATCCCCTCCACCATCCAGGGGCGGATCGATCTCAACGCGATCCCCGCCTCCCTGATCGAACGTGCCGAAGTCGTCACCGGCGGTGCGTCGGCGGCCTGGGGGTCGGACGCGATCGCCGGTGTGGTCAACCTGATCTTCAAGAAGAAGCAGACCGGCATAGAGGGTAGCATTCAGTACGGCATTTCCGACTATAATGACGGGAAGCAGTATCGCGCAGCCCTGAACATCGGCACGAACTTTGCCGATGATCGCGGAAACGTGGTCATCGCCGGCGAGTTCGACGACAATCATGGCGTCGGGCCGTTTTCGAGCCGCAAGGAACTGCTGACCAAGTGGCAGGTCATCGCCAACCCAACCTACCGCTTGGGGAACGGCCAGGCGCAGAGCTACCTCACCGACAACGTCAACATCTCGCAGGCCACGCTCGGCGGCCTGATCACCGGCAGCACCACCCGGGGCGGCCAGAGCAGCACCCTCCTGCGCGGCACCCAGTTCCTGCCCGGCGGCGTGCCCGCCCCGTTCCAGTTCGGGTCGATGGTCGGCACCCAGTATATGGTCGGCGGCAGCGGCGCCGGCGATTACACGATGAACCAGCTCGGAACCCTGCAGGTGCCGGTGCGGCGCTGGAACATCTACGGCCGGGCGAGCTTCGAGGTCTCCGACAGCCTCACCGTCTTCGGTGAGGTGAGCTATGCCGACAGCTACTCCAAGTTCCGCCTGACGACGCCGCTCGATCTCGGAACGATCCGTATCAATGCCGACAATCCGTTCATCGCCGCGAGCGTTCGCGATGCGATGACCGCCAACAACCTGGCCAGCTTCCAGCTCGGCCGGATCAGCCCGGACGGCTTCTGGCAGACCCCCATCAACAAGAACAAGCTGCAGCGCTACATGGTCGGCGCCGAGGGCAAGGTGTTCGGTGACTGGAAGTGGAGCGCCTATCTCCAGACCGGCCGCGACGATTATCGCGAAGACGTCCTCAACAACCGCAAGAACGCCAACTTCCAGCTGGCCGTCGATGCGGTGATCAACCCGGCGAACGGTCAGATCGTCTGCCGCTCGACGCTGACCAACCCGGGCAACGGCTGCGTACCGATCAACCTGTTCGGCGTCGGGTCGCCGTCCCAGGCCGCCCTCGCTTACTCCGCCGGAACGTCGTGGCAGGACGCCTTTTTCAAGGAAACGTCCGGGGCGATCGACCTGAACGGCAGCCCCTTCTCGCTGTGGGCGGGCGAGGTCTCGGTCGCGGTCGGCGCAGAATGGCGCAAGGACTCGGCGGCGCAGACGGTGGACCCGCTGTCCGCCACATCGGGCTGGAACATCCACAATCCCAAGGCGCTGACCGGAAAGAACAACGTCAAGGAGCTGTACGGCGAAATCGTCGTTCCGCTGCTCAAGGACGTGCCGCTGGTCCAGAGCCTCGATCTGAACGGCGCCGTCCGCTACACCGACTACAGCACCAGCGGTGGCGTCACGAGCTGGAAGGTCGGCGCGACGTGGGAGGTCTCCGACTTCCTCCGCCTGCGGGCCACGAAGTCACGCGATATCCGCGCACCTGCGCTGGGTGAACTGTTCGCGTCCGCGATCACCCAGTCGACGAACGTGATCGATCCGACCCTCGGCAACATCCAGTACACGACCCTCGCCCCGCAGACGGGCAACGCCAACCTGGTTCCCGAAATCGGCGACACCTGGACGGCGGGCGCCGTGATACGGCCGTTCCGCGGCTTTTCCGCCTCGGTCGACTATTTCAACATCAAGCTGGACGATGCGATCGGCCTGCCGGCGGTCACCGACATTCTCGACGGTTGCTACAAGAACAACATCCAGACCTATTGCGACCTGATCACCCGCGACACGACGGGCGCCAGCTATGCCGGCGCGGGCCGCATCAGCCAGATCCTGCGCCAGTACATCAACCAGGGCCAGTTCAAGGAAGTCGGCATCGATTTCGAGGTGAGCTACAACACCTCGGTCGAGGCGCTGGGCTTCCTGGACGGCAACTTCAACATCCGCCTGCTCGCAACCTGGATCGACAAGCTGGAGCAGATCTACAACGGCGTGACGACCGATCAGGCCGGTGCCGTCGGCGGCTCCACGGGCATGCCGAAGTGGCGCGGCAACCTTTCGGTCAACTACGATCAGGGTCCGGTCGGTCTCTTCGCGGAGGGCCGTTACATCGGCGGCGGCGTTCGCTCCAACCTGACCGACGCGGCCGGCGTGCCGACGATCACCCGGCTGGACGGTAGCAACAACATCAGCGACCAGTGGCTGCTTAATCTTGGCCTGCAATATACGCTGCGGGATTATGGCCAAGGCAAGCGGATCCAGCTTTACTTCAACGTCCGCAACGCGCTCGACAAGATCCAGGTGGGCAACCCGTTCGCCTTCTTCCTGTCCACCACCGGGGCGCAGGGGCTCTACGACATCCTCGGCCGCTCTTATTCGGGGGGCGTGCGCTTCAAGTTCTGATAGTTGGCCGCGGCCAGCCGGTGCCGGGAGGGAGCGAGATGAGACGTTGCTTCGCAATCCTGGCCGGGCTGGCCGTGACTGCCCTGCCGATCTCCGCAGCCGCGCAGGAATGGCACGACTTCGCCGGGGACAAGGCCGCGCGGCGATACCTGCCGCTCGACCAGATCGACGCATCCAATGTCGGCACGCTCAAGGTGGCATGGCAGCGTCCGGCGCTGTCGCCGGAACTCGCGGCCAGGGATTCCTCCCTGCGGGCGACGGGCTATTTCAAGTCTACCCCGCTGATGATCGACGGGCGTCTCTATGCCCAGAACGCCATAGGCCTGATCGAGGCTTTCGATCCCGGCACCGGCGCGACGATCTGGACGCAGGAGCAGTTCGCCGGGGATCCGCTGAACGGGTCGGGCATGCGGGGCATCGCCTACGTCAAGGTGGGCGGTGCCGGGCGGTTGCTCGCGGTGCGGGACAACTGGCTCTACGCGGTGGACATGGCCGGCCATATTCTCCGCGACTTCGGCGAGAGCGGCCGGGTCGATCTCAGCCGCGCCATGCAGCCGCGCGCCGATACCTATCGCTGGGCCGGATCGCCGCAGATCTGCGGCACGGTCGTGGCGCTCGGGGCGACACTGAGCGACTACCCGACCCGGAAGGAGGACGTGGTCGGCGTCGTCCAGGCGTTCGACATCGTGACGGGCAAGCCGCGCTGGACGTTCAGCCCCGTGCCCACCGCCGGCGATGCCATGACGAAGACGTGGGAGAATGACAGCTGGCGCTATACCGGCGCGGCCAACGTCTGGGCGCCAATGAGCTCGGACGAGACGCTCGGGCTACTCTATCTGCCGACCGCGTCGCCCACGAACGACATGTATGGCGGCCACCGCCCCGGCGACAACGTCTATTCGGATTCCCTCGTGGCGCTGAAGTGCGATAGCGGCACCGTCAGCTGGCACTACCAGTTCATCCACCACGACCTGTGGGATCTGGACCTGAACTCCGCGCCGATGCTGGTCGATATCCCCGGCGCGGGCAAGCCGGTCCGGGCGGTCGTGCAACTGACGAAGTGGGGCCAGCCCTTCGTATTCGAGCGCGCCACCGGCAAACCGATCTGGGATATCGCGGAGCGCCCCGTGCCGCAGGCGACCACGCCCGGCGAGCGCACCTCCCCCACTCAACCCTTTCCGGCCAAGCCGCCGCCTTACGACATCCAGTCGTCCTTGCCCGAGAACCTGATCGACTTCACGCCGGAGCTGCGCCGGCAGGGCCTCGCATTCACCAGGGACTACATAGTCGGGCCGCTATACACGCCACCGCCGATCGAGGGCGAGAACGGCAAGCTGGGCGGCATCCAGACGACCAGCGGCGGCAGCAGCTGGGCGGGAGGTGCGTTCGATCCCGCCACGGGCATGCTGTTCGTGCCATCGATCACGCGCACGATCCTGGCGAGCATCGTTCCGGGCGATCCGGCCAAGACCGACTTCCGCTACCATCGCGGCCGTCGCAACCCGATCCTCGGGCCGCAGGGCCTGCCGATCACGAAGCCTCCTTACGGCAGGGTGACCGCGATCGACCTGAAGGCGGGCGACATACGCTGGGTTGTCGCCAATGCCGCCGGCCCGCGCGATCATCCCGCGCTCAAGGGCCTCGACCTGCCGGAACTCGGCGTGTTCAGCTTCGGAATGCCCCTGCTCACCAAGTCGCTGCTGTTCGTCGCCCTGAGCGACCAGGCCGCCTATGTCGGGCGCACGCCGGACGGCAAAATCCCGACCGGCGAGTGGTTCGACGACAACCTGCGCGCCTATGATAAGGCGACGGGCAAGGTCGTCGCCTCGCTCAAGCTGCCGGCCGGCGCGACGGGCGGGATCATGGGCTACATGTATCGCGGCAAGCAGTATATCGTCGTGCCCACGGGCGGGCTGAAGAAACCGGCGGCGTGGGTTGCGGTCGCCCTGCCGTAAGGGCGGGCGGACGCGGGCCCGGCTTCTCACACATCGGGGGACGAAATGAAGCGGAAGACGATTGCACGGTGCACGGCGGCCTTTCTCGCGGTTGCCATCGCAAACCAGGGCGCCGCCGCGGCCGATCGGGCATCGGGCCTGAAGGCGAAGTTGGTCGCCGGGATCGACGCCCGCGCCAAGCTGGCGCAGGTCATCAACGATTCCGTCTTCAGCTTCGGCGAACTCGGCTTCCACGAGGACGAGACGTCCCGCTACCTGACCGCGCTGCTCGAAAAGGAGGGCTTCACCGTCCAGCGCGGAATCTCGGGCATGCCGACCGCCTGGGTCGCCAGATGGAGCTACGGCAGCGGCGGCCCGGTGATCGCGCTCGGCAGCGACATCGACGGCATCCCCAAGGCATCGCAGAAGCCCGGCATCCCCTGGCACGAGCCGCTGGTGCCTGGCGCCCCCGGCCATGGCGAGGGCCACAATAGCGGCCAGGCGGTCAACATCGTCGCCGCGCTTGCCGTCAAGGAGCAGATGGAGCGGCAGAAGATCCCGGGCACGCTTGTGCTGTGGCCGGGCGTCGCCGAGGAACTCGTCGGCGCAAAGGCCTATATGGTGCGCGATGGCTTGTTCAACGGCATCGACGCGGTGATCTTCACCCATGTCGGGCGCAACCTGGAAACGGCATGGGGCCAGCCCGAGGGCACCGGCCTCGTCTCGGTCAAGTACACCTTTACCGGCGAGAGCGCCCATTCCGCCGGCCAGCCGTGGCGCGGACGCTCCGCGCTGGATGCGGTCGAG
>NZ_JAQGLK010000040.1 GCF_028292925.1 Sphingomonas bacterium | reverse complement strand
CACGCCCAGCCACCCGTCGCATCGAGCACCGCGAAGGTCTCGCCGTGGAGCAATTGCGAAACCGCGGGGGAGGATGGATCGGGTTCGTGGTGCAGCATGGCCGAGGGCGCGGCGCACAGGCAGACTTCGGCACGGGCATAATGCGGCGCGAAGACCCGGTCGGCCAGCGCGATATCGGCAATGTCGCGGCGCACGGCATGGACGCGCGGATCCAGCTCAGCCGATGGGCCGACCAGCCGGAATCGGTCAGCCAACGGCCATGCGCGGTCCGCGTTCGGCACGATCGCCTTCTTCATCTTCGATAAGGCTGCCGAAACCGTCAAGAAAGTCCGCCCCTTTGGTGGTCTGCGCGACGAAGATGTTGCGGCGATCCGCCTCGTCCCGTTCGCGACGCAGATACCCGAGCGACCCGAGCGTATTCAAGGCGCGCGTGACCACGGGCTTCGAAACACCAAGCAGATGTGCCAGCCCGCGCACCGTGTGCGGGCCCGGCTTGAGATAAACCGCCAGCAGCAACGCCATCTGCCGATTCGTAAGATCCGGCTTGCCGGAGCGCACGTAATCAATCAGCGTGCCCATCCAGCGTGATAATGCGCGCTTCGACACCAGCATGTCCCACTTGCATTCAGGCGCGGGCAAGTTCCCGCGATTGCAAAGAAGAACACGCAGGAAGGCGGATCGTTTCATTTCTCTTACGATCCGTTCGCAATAAACCGCGACCGGCAGCAGCGGCTAATCCGGGGGGCTCAGGGAAAGCGCCGGAGCAACATCTCCCAGGCCGCGCGCAGGCCCAGCGCCTCGCCCCCCTTGGGCCGGCCGGGCTTCGCGGCCGGCCGCCAGGCGAATGTGTCGAGGTGCGCCCACGGGGTGCCGGCGGGCACGAACCTTTGCAGAAACAACGCCGCGGTGACGGCGCCGGCAAACCCGCTTTCACCGGCATTGTTGATGTCGGCGATGCCGGACTTCAGCATGTCGGCATAGCCGGACCAGAGAGGCATCCGCCACAGCGGATCGGCCACCCCCTCGGCGGCCGCGCCGAATACCGCAGCGAGCGAGTCGTCGTTGGCGAACAGCGCCGGAAGGTCTGGGCCGAGCGCGACCCGTGCAGCGCCCGTCAACGTCGCGAAATCCACGATCAGCGCGGGCTTGTCCTCGCCCGCGCGGGTCAGCGCGTCGGCCAGCACCAGCCGCCCCTCCGCATCGGTGTTGCCGATTTCGACGTGCAGCCCGGCACGGCTCGTCAGCACGTCGCCCGGCCGGAAGGCGTCCGCCGAAATCGCATTCTCCACGGCCGGGATCAGCAGGTGGAGCCGCACCGGCAGCCGCGCCTGCATCACCAACTGCGCCAGCGCCAGCGCGTGCGCCGCGCCGCCCATATCCTTCTTCATCAGCAGCATGCCGGAGGCGGGCTTGATATCGAGCCCGCCGGAATCGAAGCACACTCCCTTGCCGACGATCGCGATCCGCGGGTTGGCGGGATCCCCCCATTCCAGCTCGATCAGCCGGGGCGCACGGGCGGGCGTCGCCGCACGGCCGACCGCAGAGATCATCGGATAGCCCTGGGCCAGCGAATCGCCGCCGGTCACACGAAACGCAGCGCCCGCCGCCTTGGCGACCTTCTCGACAGCGTCGGCGAGCTCGGCAGGCCCCATATCCGCCGCCGGCGTGTTGACCAGATCGCGGACGAGGGCCGTGGCTTGTGCCAGCCGAACCATGTCTGCGGCGTGGGATGGTTGCCGGGTGAGCAGGACACGATCGCGGACCGGATCGGGCGAACTGCGATACCGATCGAACCGATACTGGGCGAGCATCCAGCCGAGCGCGGACGGGCCGGGATCGCCCACGCCCGCCATGCGGTACACGCCTTCGGGCAGGCGCTCCGCCGCTGCCGCCAGGCACCAGGGCGTCAGCGCCGACGCATCGGCCACCCCGACGGCCACCGTCCAGCGATCGCCCTCGCCGGGCAGGATCGCGAAATCCGATGCAGCGCCCCTGAAACGCTGGGGCCCCGCGGCGGCGCGGGCGGGCGCCGGCAGGCCGTGCAGCCAGGCATCGAACCCGGCCTTGTCGATGATGTGGAGATCGTGGGCATCCTGCCCGCGATCGGCGACGTACAGCGTGGAACAATCGATCATGGCAAACTCATGCCGCCGCCCGGCCGCCAAGTCGAGCTTCCCGGCAGGCGCGAATCAGAGGCCCGCAGTCAGGGGACGGGCACGCCGAACAGATCGTGCTCGTCGGCATCCTCGATCAGCACGCGGACGATATCCCCCGGCTGGCGCACGCCGGCATCGCGCAGGTGAACCTCGCCGTCGATCTCGGGCGCATCGGCCTTGGACCGCCCGGTCGCGCCGCCCTCATCGTCCGCGACGTCGATGATCACGTCCAGCGTGCGGCCGATCTTGGCGTGCAGCTTTGCCGCGGAGATGGCTGCGGTGCGCTCCATCAGGCGGGCGTAGCGTTCCTCCTTCACCTCCTCGGGCACGGGATCGGGGAGGGCGTTGGCCGCGGCGCCAGTCACCGGCTCGAACCGGAACGCGCCGACCCGGTCGAGCTGCGCCTCGTCCAGCCAGTCGAGCAGATACTGGAATTCGGCCTCGGTTTCGCCGGGGAAGCCGACGACGAAGCTGGATCGGATCGCGATGTCGGGGCAGATCGCCCGCCATGCCTTCAGCCGCTCGAGTACCTTCGCCTCGTTCGCCGGGCGCTTCATGGCGCGCAGCACGTTCGGCGCCGCGTGCTGGAACGGAATGTCGAGATAGGGCAGCACCAGCCCCTCGGCCATCAGCGGGATGACGCGATCGACGTGCGGGTAGGGATAGACGTAGTGCAGCCGCACCCAGGCGCCCAGCTTGCCGAGTTCGCCTGCCAGATCGGTCATGTGCGCGCGCACCGTGCCGCCCTTCCAGGGCCATTCGGCATGCTTCAGATCGAGCCCGTAGGCGGACGTGTCCTGGCTGATGACCAGCAACTCGCGGGTGCCCGCCGCGATCAGCTTTTCCGCCTCGCGCAGGATCGCGTCCGGCCGCCGGCTGGCCAGATCCCCGCGGATCGAGGGAATGATGCAGAACGAGCAGCGGTGATTGCAGCCCTCTGAAATCTTGAGGTAGCTGTAGTGGCGCGGCGTCAGCTTCAGATCGCGGTCGGGCACCAGGTTCAGGAACGGCGAGGGCGGAACGGGTGCGGCGCGGTGCACCTCACCGACGACGGTTTCGTATTGGTGCGCGCCGGTGACCGCGAGGACGTTGGGGAAGCGGGCGCGGATCGCCTCTGCCTCCTGCCCCATGCAGCCGGTGACGATGACGCGGCCATTCTCGGCCATCGCCTCGCCGATCGCCTCCAGGCTTTCCTCCTTGGCGGAATCGAGGAAGCCGCAGGTGTTGACCAGCACCACGTCCGCGCCGG
>NZ_JAQGLK010000186.1 GCF_028292925.1 Sphingomonas bacterium | reverse complement strand
GTTGAGCGCGGATTGCGTTGTCCGGCGGATCGGCGGCCGGAATAGCCACCCGGGATTTCACCGGGTCCAAGCGAATGCTGCCGCTAACGTGGAACACACCGTGGTGCAACAGGATCGAAGCGTAGCGGGCCGCCCAGGTGGCTCGCGCACGGACAGAAGGGCCGGGCGTGCGCCCTGCCCCGCCTCCGGACGTACGACAAGCTACGCCCCCAGAGACGATCCCGCCAGATCCTCCTGCCGCCCGGCATGCGGCTGATCGAAACCGAAGGCGGCCACGTCGACATGGCCACGGCTCCGCTCGCGGAACATTCCGCCCGGATTCACGGGGCCGACCCGCAGCGCCGACGGGAGCCGGCGGGACGGAAAGCGCCGCGGGATCGGGGCGGCGCCGATCGTCAGGCGCTCGATGTCACCCTTTCATTTCGGCGCGTTGGTGTAGTTCGCGCCGAAGGCCGGATCGCAGTCGTACGGGTATATCTCGCCCGGTTCGGACTGCCACTGGATGTAGCGTGCGCCGTTATTGTCGAGCACCTCGGGATCTTCGAACCACATCGTCGACATCAGGGTCTTGCCGTCCGGCGAACGCTTGAACCGCTCGACGACATGAATGTTGTCGCTGTGGTCGAGCCCATTGTTGGTGATCGTGGCGCTTTGAAGATGAGTGGTATCGACGACGAGTTCGTCGCCTTCCCAGTGGCCGATCGAGTGGCCGACCTTCGTGTGCGCCGCATCGGGGCCGGGATGGCCGCGACCGTCCATGAAGATGATCCGGACGAGATCGAAATATTCGTATCGGAAGATGATGAATTCGGTGCCTTGCAGGATCTCGAACGGGAACGGACCCTGGGTGGCGTAGACGATCGATGGGCGGGCGCAGGCGCGGCTCACCGTCATCTCGTTCTCGGGCTTCCAGCGCGCCGCCGCTTCGCTGGCGGCCGGCTTGAGCTTCAGGCCGCCAAACGCCCCCCGCACGAACTCCACCGCACCGCTGTCGTCGAGCAGGGCCGTATTCGGCGGCAGCTTGGCAACCAGCGCGGGATCGACCGGCTTCTGCTGGCGCGACAGCATCCAGAAGCCCGACAGGTCGGGGCGCGCGGCGGCCGCCCGCGGCGCGCCGACGGTTGCCGCCACCACCTGCTTGGGCCTGGGCGCTGGCTGCGCCGATGCGCTGCCACACGCACCCGCCAGAAGCGCGGCAGCAAGGACGATGCGGGCCGTTCTCATTGCTGGGCGCCCTGTTCGAAGGGGATGCCGATGATGCTGCCGTCACCGCGCGCGGCCTTCAGCAGCCGGATGTAATGCTTGCCGTCGCGCGACGGCCAGCCCTCGATCGTCACCGTATCGCCCGCCTTCAGGCTGCTCGGCGACCAGCCCCGTCGACGGAGGATGACCGGGGCATTCGTCTCGACACGCCAGGTCTCCGCGGCGCCCGCCTTGTTCTTCACGATCAGCCCGATTTCGCCGTGTGGATTGACGAACCGGAAATCGGTGACCACGCCCGAGATGCTGACCACCCGGTTCGGATCGAAGAACACGGCAAACGAATGGTGCGCGCCGACGCTGCTGGCCGCCGCCGCGATCGTTGCCGCGATCGCGGCCGATACTCTTTTCATCACCCTCTCCTTTGTCCGTCCGGCCACCTTGAACGCGGGCGGTCGGGGCGCGGCGTGCACGCAGTTCCACGCCCCGGCTTCATCAGAACTTCTTCTTCACGCTGACCGCCCATTCGCGAGGGCGGCCGGGTTGGGCCTGCGCATAACCCTGCGCGCCGGGGGTCTGGTCGTTGATCGTGAGGTAATAGTATTTGTCGAACAGGTTCGTGATCTCTCCGGATATCTCCAGGTCCTTCTCTGCGTTCCGCCACGTCAGCCGTGCATTGGCGACCAGATAGTCCTCGATCTTGTTGCTCGATCGATTGGCGGGGTTGGCATAGACATCGCCCTGGAAGGCAGCGTCCAGCCGCGGAGTGACCGATCCGCTATCGCCAAGATCGATCTCATACTGCGCGCCGACGCTCCACTTCCACTTGGGCGTATACGGTGCTTCATCGCCGAACTGCGGCCCGTTGATGTTGGTCGGGCCGCCGACACTGACGGTGGTCGACGCCCCTGTCGTCGGATTGGTGCTGGTGAAGGTTCCGAACCGATCATATTTGAAGTGCAGATAGCTGAGCGACGTATCGATCAGGAATCCTTCGACGGGGCGGAATGCGGTCTCGATCTCGATTCCCTTGATCGTCGCGTCGCCCGCATTGACCGGAAGCGCGCACGGAGCACCGAAGCCGGCGCCGGTGATCGCCGTGCAGTTCGTCAGGGCCAGCTGGATGCCCTTATACTTGCTGAGGAACGCCGCGACGTTGATCCTCACCCGTCGATCGAGGAAGTCGCTCTTCAGCCCCAGCTCGAACGACTCCAGTGTCTCCGGGCCGAACGAAAGCGCCTGCTGCGTGAAGAACGGGCGCGGGTTGACACCGCCGCCCTTGAAGCCCGTGGAATATTGGGCATAGGTCATCAGGTCGCCGGTCCAGGCGTACTGGATGTTCGCCCGGTAATCGACCCGGTTCCCGTTATAGTCGCCGATCGTGCCGTTCAGCGGCAGAACCCCGTTGGCTGCCACCGATGTGGGATCGTTGTACGGCCGCTGGCGGATATACTGGTATGTCTTCGACTCCTCGGTATAGCGAATGCCGCCGTTCAGCGTCAGCTTGTCGAACGGATGCCAGCCAAGGTGGGCGAATACCGCCTTGCTGTCCGCATCGACGGGATCGCTCTGCTGGAATTGCAGTGCGGACGACCGCAGATCCTGAAACGACGTATAGACCGACTTCTGATCGCTATAATAACCGCCCAGAGTGTATTCGATCTCGTCGCCGGATCCGAACGCGCCGTTCAGCCGCACCTCCTGGCTGAAGAAACGGAAGTTCAGCGGGCCGAAGCCCAGGCTGTGGGCCAGTGGCGAGGCATCGTTGTCGTTGGAGAACTCCGACCGATACTTGCGGAACGCCGTGATCGAGACGAGCTGCAGCTGATCGGCAAGATCCCATTCCACCTGCCCCGATACGCCCCAGCCACGAAAGCGGACCCTGCCGTCCCCGGCGGAGGCGCGATAGAGCCCGTCAGCCGGATTGTTGAACGTCGCGAAGTTGCAGTAGCGGCCGCAGACGAACCGCAGATCGTACGGCACGGTGGCGGCAAACGGCTGGATATCTCGTGGCGCTGCCCCCGGCGCGGTCGGCGGCGTGCCCGTCGTGAAGGGCAGGTTGGGGGCGAGCGGGAAGATCGGGCTGGCGGCACCGCCGTTGGGATAGACCCGATCGAGCAGCACCGTCGCTGCCGTCGTCCGGTCGTCATCGGTATAGTCGCCGACGATGTTGATATCCAGATTGTCGGCCGGCCGGTAGCGCAACTGGCCACGCATCGCGATGTAGCCGACCTCGCCTTCGCGGGCGAGTTCGCAGTCGGTGCCCGACGAAAGCGCCGGAACCCCGCCTGCCGGGTTCATCGGGACCGTCATGCCGCTGCGGTTCACGAACGTCGCGGCGCCGCCCGCCGGGTAGAGGCAACCGAAGTCGAGCCGCTTCACATATCCGCGCTGCTTCTTGGCGACACCGGCGATCCGCGCGTCGAGACCTTCGGCGAGGTTGAAGTCGGCACTGCCGCGAAGATCGATGCGGTTGCGGATGCCATATGCCGCCTGGACGTAGCCGGTATTGTCGCCGGTCGGCCGTTTCGAGAACAGCTTGACCGCGCCGCCGATCGAGTTGCGGCCGGAAAGCGTACCCTGCGGCCCGCGCAGCACCTCCACGCGGTCGAGATCGAGCAGATCGAGGATCGATCCCGTCAACGTCGCGAAATACACGTCGTCGACGTAGAAGCCGACGCCCGGCTCTACCGCCGGGTTGAAGTCGAACTGACCGACACCGCGGATCGAGGCGCCCAGCGCCGGGCCGAACGTCGCGCCCTGCGGCTTCAGCGTCACGGATGGCGCCTGGTTCGCCACATCCTGCACGCTGGTCTGGCTGCGTGCCTCGAGCATGGCGCCGGACACCGCCGTGATCGCGATCGGTGTGTCTTGCAGGTTCTGCTCGCGGAACTGGGCGGTGACGACGATCTCGTCGCTCAGGTTCGCCGGGCTGTTGCCGGGTCCGGGGCCATTGGCCTGTCCTGCCTGTGCCGCGACCTGCTGCTCGGCGGGTGCCGGATCAGCCGCGCTCTGGTTCTCGGGCGCCTGGGCGAGTGCCGGCGATCCTGCCGCGATCGCCATGGCCAGCCCAAGTCGGCTGACCGCGCTTGCGGCGCCAACATGCTTCCGCGATACCATCCGTTTTCCTCCCCTGTAACACTGCCCCTTTTTCAGGGTGCAAATGATTGCGCCGTATGCCGGCGTTACTGTCTTGCGCTTCTTTTTGGGCGAATCATCACTTCCGCCTATCGCCAGTTATTCAGAATCTGGCTTCCTTACACCTATTCCTGCACTTTTATCCGGTCACTACGGTCAACGTCTACTTGCGGCCCACTCGGGAGCGGGGCCGCCCACCCGTCCGAGCAATCATACCTGCCTCGCTTTATCAAGCGTATTCTTGGCTGGAGCGACCGCCTCTCCAACCCGCAACGACGACCCGTTCCGGTGCCAGTGCGGAGTGACCGATCGCGGCATCGATGTGCCGCGCTGCGAAGGACCGCACGCCCGCTGGGCGACCCGGCCGGAAAGCTGTGGCTTCTCGCCAACGCCTGCCGCGTGAACAATATCGGCGAATACGGGTTCACGCAGCGGCTGAACTCGACAACCCGCCGCTGGACGCGATCGGCAATCTGAAAACCCTGCGCATCCTTCCCCGATCTTCAAGGACGATCCCATGACCCACTTCGCCCCTCCCGGTCCGCTTGGCTTCGGCGGCGCTCCGCTCGGCAACATGTTCGACGTGGTCGACGAGGAGACGGCAGAGGCCGCGTTGATCGCCGCCTGGAACAGCGGCATGCGTTATTTCGATACCGCGCCGCATTACGGCAGCGGCCTTTCCGAGCATCGTTTCGGCAATGTGCTGCGCCGCTACCCCCGCGAGGATTTCGTGCTCTCCACCAAGGTCGGCCGGCTGCTTCGCCCCGATGCGACCCGGCCGGAGAACGCGCCATTCATCGAGGGGCTGCCGTTCCGGGTGGATACGGACTATTCGTACGATGCGACGATGCGCTCGATTGAGGATAGCTGCCAGCGCCTCGGCCTGGCGCAGATCGACATAGCCTTTGTCCACGATCTCGCTGCGGACCATCTCGGCGATGCGTGGACCGAGCAGTTCGAGGTAGCACGCAACGGCGCCTTCCGCGCGCTGACCAGCTTGCGCGAACAGGGCGTGATCAGGGGCTGGGGGCTCGGCGTGAACCTTACCGCGCCGTGCATCCGCGCGCTGGAGGAGGCCGATCCCGACCTGTTCCTGCTCGCCGGCCGGTACAGCCTGCTCAACCAGCCCGCACTCGATCGGCTGTTCCCGATGTGCGGGGCACGCGGCGTGCATGTCGTGGTCGGCGGGCCCTATAATTCGGGCCTGCTCGCCGGCGGCCGCAACTTCGAATATCAGGAGGCGCCGCCCGCAATGGTTGCCAGGCGCGATGCCATTGCCGCGATCTGCGGCCGCCACGGTGCCGACATCCGCTCCGCCGCGCTCCAGTTCTGTGCCGCGCATCCGGTGGTCGCGGCGATCATCCCGGGGGCGAAGCGGCCCGAAAAGGTGTCCGAGAATGCACGCCTGATGGCCGCCACCGTCCCCGCGGCATTGTGGCAGGAACTGAAGGACGAACAACTGATCCCCGCCGACGCCCCCACCCCGAACTGAGGACAAGCAGCATGGACCATCATCCCGCGATCGCCACCGGGCGCGTCGCCGTCATCACCGGTGGAGCGAGTGGCATCGGCCTTGCCGTTGCCCGGCGGCTCGCCGCGGCCGGCATGCGGCTGCTCCTCGCCGACATCGACGCGGCCGAGCTCGACCGGGCCGCGAGCACGCTGCGCAGCGAGGGCGCGGAAGTGCAGACGGTGCCCACCGACGTGAGCGACGCTGCCCAGATCGCCGCGCTGAAGCGCGCCGCCGATGCGATCGGCCCGGTCTCCTTTCTGATGAACAATGCCGGGCGCGAGGGCGGTGGCGGGATCCTGGCCGAGGCAGCCGTGTGGCAGCGGACGATCGCGACCAACCTGATGGGTACACTCTACGGCGTGCAGCAGTTCCTGCCCGGCATGCAGGCGGCGGACTGGCCGTGCGCGATCGTCAACACCGGATCCAAGCAGGGCATCACGCTGCCGCCGGGCGATACCGCGTACAACGTCAGCAAGGCGGGCCTAAAGGCGCTGACGGAAAGCCTGGCGCACGACCTGCTCGCCACCGGCGGGCGCGTGACTGCACACCTGCTGATCCCCGGCTTCACCTACACCGGCTTCACGCGCCGGCGCGGAATCGCCGAAAAGCCGGCCGGCGCCTGGACGGGGGAGCAAGTGGCCGACTTCATGCTTTCCGGCATGGCCAGCGGCGATTTCTACATCCTGTGCCCCGACAATGACGTCACGCGGACGATGGACGAACGGCGGATCGCGTGGGGCGCCGGCGACATCATCGCGAACCGCCCCGCTTTGTCGCGCTGGCACCCCGATCATGCCGAGGCGTTCAGGGCGTACATGGAAGGCGGCCCGGCATGAAGGTCGGCTTCATCGGCCTTGGCCGCATGGGGGCCGCCATGGCCACCAATCTCCTCAAGGCGGGGCATGAAGTAGCGGTCTGGAATCGATCGCCCGACAAGGCCGACGCGCTGGTACAGGCAGGTGCGCGGCGGGCGGCCTCTCCGCGGGATGCAGCCGAGGCCGCCGTGGTCATGTCGATGCTAGCCGACGATGCTGCCGTGGAGGCGGTGGTCCATGGCGCCGACGGCATCCTCGACGCGCCCGCCCTCCATGTCTCGCACAGCACGATCAGCATCGCGCTGGCGGAGCGGCTTGCGGCCGATCACGCCGGGCGCGCGGGCTACGTCTCCGCGCCCGTGTTCGGCCGGCCGGCAGCGGCGGAGGCGGGTAAGCTGTTCGTGGTAGCGGCGGGCGCCACCGACCACCTCGATCGCTGTGCGCCACTGCTGGATGCCGTCTCGCAGCGCGTGTTCCGGATCGGCGAGACACCTTCGGCCGCGAACCTGGTCAAGCTTAGCGGCAACTTCATGATCATGTCTGCGGTGGAAGCGCTCGCCGAGGCCATGACGCTGGCCGAAAAAGGCGGCGTCGCACGCGAGACGCTCCTTGCCGTGCTGACGGGCACACTGTTCGGGGCGCCCGTTTACCAGACCTACGGCGAGATCCTCGCCCAGGATCGCTTCCGCCCGGCCGGGTTTTCCGCACCGCTCGGCCTCAAGGACATGAACCTGGTCGACGCGGCGGCCACCGCCTCGCAGGTGCCGATGCCGTTGCTCGGTGTCGTCCGCGATCATCTGCGCGCGGCGATCGCCCAGGAAGGAGAGGATATCGACTGGGCGGGGGTGGCGCTCGCTGTCCGGCGAGGGGCCGGGATCGGCTGAGGCCCCCTCGATCCGCGATTTCGCAGCGGGGCAACCTACATACCGTCCATCCGGTCGGCGCAATCTCCAGCCGACTTTGGCGAGCGCCCTCCGGCCAGCTTCCGGCTGGGCATTGGGGCATTGGGGCATTGGGGCAGCGCGCGGTTCAGGATAGAACCCGGCCCGCACTCCCTCGCGTGAATTGGCGCGTCGGTGTAAGGTGCGCCGCGAGGGAGCCTCAGGATGACGACGCTTTACGAAAAGCAGAAAAAGCTGCACTTCGATCTTTCGAACGTCGGGCTTCGCGCGCAGGCGACGGCAGTTGGACTGGTGCAGCTTTGTATCGAGTTGCGCCGCGCAAACGTGCTGGACGAGCCCGCGATCGAGCGGATCAAGAGCGCCGTAGCCGACCAGATCTCTCTAAGCGCACCGCGGTCGATCGCATCGCAGGACTATAGGCGGGACATAGCGGCCCGGCTGGACCAGTTGTTCGCAGGCGAACAGGAAGTCGGCCCTGCCGACGCACTATCGTTCGGCCGTTCAGAGGGCGGCTCTGCGTAACAGCCAGGCAGCGCCCGCCGCTTGTGCGGCTCGGCAGCGGCACGTTCCTGCTTTCGTACGGCATCGGCCAGGATCGTCGGAGGCGCCGACGATCCTCACCGACGCGCAGTGCTGACTTTGCCAGCCAGAGCATGTAGCTGCGGCAATTCGTTTCTTCGCTGGACCGGATCCGATTGCCGGCTGGAGGCGCGGGGGTGCGGGGGTAGCGTGGGGTGCGTAAACGATGGATGAGGTTCAGGTGAACTCGGGTCGCAAGATGGACGACGTCGGCGGCAGCCGCCGTTTCGAGCTGCTCGTCAACGCCATCAAGGATTACGCGATCTACCTTCTGGACCGGGACGGCTATGTTGCCAGCTGGAACGCCGGCGCCGAGCGGTTCAAGGGATATATTGCCGACGAGATCATCGGCCAGCACTTCTCCCGCTTCTATACGGATGAGGATCGCGCCAGCGGCCTGCCGCAACGCGCCCTCGATATCGCCGCAGCGACCGGGACCTTCGAATCGGAGGGCTGGCGCGTGCGCAAGGATGGCACACGCTTCTGGACCAGCGTCGTCATCGACCCGGTGTTCGAGGATGACGGCACGCTCGTCGGCTTTGCCAAAGTGACCCGAGACGTCACCGACCGGCGGGCGGCGGACCGGGCGCTGCTGGAAAGCGAGCAACGCTTTCGTCTGCTCGTCCAGAGCGTCAGGGACTATGCGATCTACATGCTGGACGCGCAGGGTTATGTCACGAACTGGAACCCCGGGGCGCAGGCCATCAAGGGCTACACCGCGGACGAAATCGTCGGCCAGCATTTCTCCCGCTTCTATACCGAAGAGGATCAGCAAGCCGGCGAGCCCGATCGCGCGCTGCGGGTGGCGCGCGAAGCCGGCAAATACGAGGTCGAGGCATGGCGCCAGCGCAAGAACGGCACCAGGTTCCGGGCCGGCGTCCTGATCGATCCGATATACTCCGAAACCGGCGAACTCGTCGGCTTTGCCAAGGTGACGCGTGACCTGACCGAGCGTTGGCAGGCGCAGCAGGAGACGGAGCGCGCCCGCGAAGCCATGGCGCAGGCGCAGAAGATGGAGGCCGTCGGCCGCCTGACGGGCGGCGTCGCCCACGATTTCAACAACCTGTTGACCGTGATCCGCTCCTCGGCGGACCTGCTCAAGATGCCGGGCCTCGCCCCGGCAAAACGGGAAGTCTACCTCAACGCCATCTCGGACACCGCTGACCGCGCGGCAGCCTTGACCTCGCAACTCCTCGCCTTCGCCCGTCGCCAGCCACTCAAGCCCGAGATCTTCGATGCGGGCGACCGGATCGTCGCGATGCGGCAGATGCTGGAGACCAGCGTCGGTTCGGCCATCCGCGTCCTGATCGAAGCGGCGCCGGCCCGTGTCGTCAATGCGGACCTCAACCAGTTCGAAACGGCAATCCTCAACCTCGTGATCAACGCACGTGACGCGATGCCGGCGGGGGGCGATCTGTCGGTCACGAGCAAGCTGGTGCAGGCACTGCCCGCGGTGCGCGGCCATGCTGCCGCGGCCGGGCAGTTCGTTGCGGTCTGCGTGCGGGACAGCGGCAGCGGCATCGCCCCCGAAACGCTGAAGCAGATCTTCGAGCCGTTCTTCACGACGAAGGGCCTCAACAAGGGCACGGGCCTGGGGCTCAGCCAGGTACACGGTTTCGCCAAGCAGTCCGGCGGCGAGGTCGATGTGGAGAGCCGCGTCGGACATGGCACCACCTTCACCCTCTACCTGCCGGTCGCCCAGGCGGAACAGATTGCGGCGGCCGCCCCCGCCCGCGAGGTGCGCCGCGAGGGACTCACGACCAAGCGGGTGCTGCTGGTGGAAGACAATGAGGTCGTCGGCCAGTTCGCCCGCGCTCTGCTGGAGGAACTTGGGCAGATCGTCACCTGGGCGCAGAACGGGGAAAGCGCGCTCGAACTGCTCGAGTCCGCCGCTGACAAGTTTGACCTCGTATTCAGCGATGTGGTCATGCCCGGCATCAACGGCCTGGAACTGGCGCAGAAGATCACGGCGCGGTGGCCTGATCTGGAAGTGGTGCTGACCAGCGGCTACAGTCACGTCCTGGCAGAGGAAAACAACCGGGGATTCAACCTCTTGCGCAAGCCCTATTCGGTCGAGGGCCTGATGGGCGTCCTGCGGTTCACAGCCTAGTCCTCGGCGCATAGCGCGGGCCAGGCGCGGCGCGGCGCTAGATTACGATCAGATCCACGAAGGCCTGCGCCGCCGTCGACAGCCTGTTGCCGTAGAGCAACCACAGCTTGCTGAGCGCCTCCGGATCGTCGAGCGTGCGGAACACGATGTTTTCGGGATGCAGCACGCCCAGCGAGCGGGTGAGGATGGTGATCCCCATGCCGGCCGCCACCAGACCCAGCAGCGTCGACAGTCCGGTGGCTTCCTGAACCACCCGCGGCGTGAAGCCGGCGCGCGCGCACAATTGCGTCAGATGCTCGTTGAAGCCGGCCCCGAAGGTCCGCTGGTAGAGAACGAAGGGCGCGTCGCGCAGATCGTCGATCGTCGGGAGCCGCTTCTGCGCGGCCAACGGGTGATCGCTCCGCATTGCCACCAGCAGCGGCTCGGTCAGCAGCATGCGCACGTTGATCGGGATCGAAAGCGCCGGCGTCTCGAACCCGCGGATGAAGCCGATGTCGATCCTGTCCTGCACCAGCGCGTCGATCTGTTCGCCGCGCGGCATCTCCGTCAGGTTCAGCCGCACTGCCGGGCGGCTTTCGCGGAATGCCGACAACGCCTCGACGACGACCGGCGTGAACGGAACCGACGAGGAAAAGCCGATCGACAGTTCGCCTACCTCACCCTGCTGCGCGCGGCGGGCGATATCGATCGCGTGGGCCGCCTGCGCCAGCGTCTTGCGGGCTTCGGTGAGGAACAGCCGCGCCGGGCCGGTAAGCGCGACGTGGCGGCTGGTGCGCTCAAACAGGGTCACCCCCAGTTCCTCCTCCAGCGCGGCGATCTGCTGGCTGAGCGGTGGCTGGGTGATGCCGAGCCGAACGGCGGCGCGGCCGAAATGAAGCTCCTCGGCAACGGCGACGAAGTAGCGAAGGTGGCGGAGCTCCATCGGATCGATATGCCGCAGCTATCGGTCCAGCCGCAATCCATATTGGATTGTGCAGCAACAATGGAGCAATGTAGCGCCTCTGCAGGTGCCGGGCGACTGGCGCCGTCTCACCGCGCCCGACGTTTAAGCCGCACGCGCTTCTTGGCGCCGGCAGGAGGACCTCGCCATGATCGGCATCGTCAGGATCGCGCTGCAGCGGCCGTTGACGTTCATCGTCATGGCGATGCTGATCTTCGTGGTCGGCGTGCTTGCGGCATTCCGTACCCCCGTCGATATCTTCCCGGAGATCCGCATCCCGGTGATCGCCGTCGCCTGGACCTATGCGGGCCTGCCGCCGGAGGAGATGTCCGGCCGGATCATCACACCGTACGAACGGGTGCTGACGACGACCGTCAACGACATCGAACATATCGAAAGCCAGTCTCTGCCCGGCGCCGGCATCGTCAAGATCTACTTCCAGCCGGGCGTGGATATCCGCACCGCAACGGCGCAGGTCACCTCGATTTCGCAGACGGTGCTTCGGCAGATGCCACCCGGGATCAATCCGCCGCTGGTGCTGAACTACAGCGCCTCTACCGTGCCGATCGTCCAGCTGGCACTTTCCGGCGCCGGGCTGACCGAGCAGCAGATGTTCGATATCGGCCAGAATCAGGTCCGCGCCCAGCTGACCAACGTCGCCGGGGCGGCGGTGCCCTATCCGTCCGGCGGCAGCCAGCGGCAGATCCAGATCGATATCGATCCGCAGGCGCTCCAGGCGAACGGCCTGTCCGCGCAGGACGTGTCCGCCGCGATCGCCGCGCAGAACCAGATCAACCCGGCCGGTTTCGCCAAGATCGGCGCCTACCAGTACAGCGTGAAGCTCAACAACGCGCCGTCATCGGTGCAGGCGCTCAACGATCTGCCGGTGAAGATCGTCAATGGCGCGACGATCTACATGCGCGATGTCGCCCACGTTCGCGACGGCAGCGCGCCGCAGACCAACATCGTCCACGTCGATGGCCGCCGCTCGGTGCTGCTGACGGTGCTGAAGAACGGCGCCACCTCCACCCTGGCGATCGTCCAGAGCATCAAGGAGAAGATCCCGGCGATCGAACAGGGCCTGTCCGTCCCGCTCAAGATCGTGCCGGTGGGCGATCAGTCGCTGTTCGTGAAGGCGGCGGTCTCCGGCGTCGTCAAGGAAGGCGCGATCGCGGCGCTCCTGACGTCGCTGATGATCCTGCTGTTCCTGGGATCGTGGCGGTCGACCGTGATCATCGCCGTGTCGATACCGCTGGCGGTGCTGGCAGCGGTCGCCGCGCTGGCCGCGTTCGGTCAGACGCTGAACGTGATGACGCTCGGGGGGCTGGCGCTGGCCGTCGGCATCCTCGTCGACGATGCGACCGTGACGATCGAGAACATCAACTGGCATCTGGAACAGGGCAAAGGGGTTATCCCCGCGATTTTGGACGGCGCCCAGCAGATCGTGGCGCCCGCATTCGTGTCGCTGCTGTGCATCTGCATCGTCTTCGTGCCGATGTTCTTCCTGCCGGGCATCGCCGGCTTCCTGTTCGTGCCGATGGCGCTGTCGGTGGTGTTCGCGATGATCGCGTCGTTCATCCTCTCGCGCACGCTCGTGCCGACGATGGCCATGTATCTGCTGCGGCCGCACGCGCCGGGGCACATCCACGAAGCGGGCAGCCCGCGATCGACCAACCCGCTCGTCCGCTTTCAGCGCGGGTTCGAGACGCGGTTCGAGCGGCTCCGCGACGGCTATGGCGACCTGCTCCGCCGGGCGCTCGGCAGCGGCAAGCCGTTCATGATCGGCTTCCTCGCGGTCGTCCTGGTGTCGTTCCTGCTCGTGCCGTTCCTCGGCCGCAACTTTTTCCCGGCGGTCGATGCGGGCCAGATCTCGATCCACGCGCGCACGCCGGTGGGATCGCGGATCGAAAGCACCGCGGCCGAGTTCGAGCGGATCTCGGCCAAAGTGCGCGAACTGCTGCCGCCGGGTGAGGTCGTCTCGATCGCGGACAATATCGGCCTGCCGACCAGCACCATCAACACCGTCTACAACAACTCCGGCACGGTCGGCCCGCAGGATGGCGACATCCTGATCTCGCTGAAGGAAGACCATGCGCCGACCGCGGGGCATGTCGCGCTGCTCCGGCGTGAGCTTCCGCGTGCCTTCCCGTCCGTCACGTTCAGTTTCCTGCCGGCCGACATCACCAGCCAGATCCTGAACTTCGGCGCGCCTGCCCCGATCGACGTGCAGGTCACCGGACGCGATGCCAAGGCGAACGCCGCCTACGCGGCCAAGATCCTGCGCCGGATCCGCACGATCCCCGGCGTTGCGGATGCGCGGATCCAGCAATCGGCCCGCTACCCGCAGCTGAACGTCGATGTCGATCGGTCGCGCATCGGCCAGTATAATCTGACCGAGCGGGACGTGACGAACAGCCTGGCGACGACGCTTGCCGGCACCTCGCAGACGGCGCCGGTATTCTTCCTCAACCCGGAAAACGGCGTCTCGTACCCCGTGGTGGGGCAGGCGCCGGAATACCGCATCGGATCGGTCAGCGATCTTGCCAACGTGCCGGTGTCGGGTGCGGCGGGTGCCCAGTCGCAGGTGCTGGGCGGGATCAGCACGATCAACCGCGCGAACGCCCCTGCCCTCGTCACCCACTACAACATCCAGCCCGCAATCGACGTGTTCGCGACGCCGTCCGGCCGGGATCTTGGGGCGGTGTCCGCCGATATCCTCGCGGCGCTCAAGCAGCTCGAACCGCAGAAGCCGCAAGGCGTGTCGGTCGAGCTGCGCGGCCAGTATGCGACGATGAACGCGGCCTATTACGGGCTGGGCTTCGGCCTGCTCGGCGCGATCCTGCTGATCTACCTGCTGATCGTGGTCAACTTTCAGAGCTGGCTCGATCCGTTCGTGATCATCACTGCGCTGCCGGCGGCTTTGGCGGGCATCGTCTGGATGCTGTTCGCCACCGGCACTACCCTGTCGGTGCCGGCGCTGACCGGGGCGATCATGTGCATGGGGGTCGCCACCGCCAACTCGATCCTGGTCATCAGCTTCGCGCGCGAGCGGCTGGCCGAACTGGGCGATGCCACGCAGGCCGCGATCGAGGCGGGGCTGGTGCGCTTCCGCCCGGTGCTGATGACCGCACTGGCGATGATCATCGGCATGCTGCCGATGGCGCTTGGCCTGGGCGAAGGCGGCGAACAGAATGCGCCGCTGGGCCGCGCGGTGATCGGCGGCCTGATCTCCGCGACGATCGCCACCCTGCTGTTCGTGCCGGTCGTCTTCAGCTTTGCGCATCGCAAGGGCGCGAAGGCCGCGGTGGCGGCCAAGGAACTGGAACTCGCTCATGTCTGACGCCGGCACTTCGTCCCCCCGCAACCTGAAGGCGATCGGCATCGGCGCCGCGGCGGTCGCGCTGGTGGTCGTCGGCCTGGGCATCGGGTCGCGCGTCCACGCCGACCGGCAGCTGGAGACCGTCGCCGCAGAGAATGCGCTGCCCAGCGTCAACGTGATCCGCGCGAAGCGGAGCAGCGAGGGCGCGGGCCTCGTCCTCCCCGGAAACATCCAGGCGCTGAACAGCGCCGCCTTGTTCGCGCGCACCAACGGCTATGTCCGCCGCTGGCTCGTCGATATCGGCGATCGCGTCTCTGCCGGCCAGACAATGGCGATCATCGACGCGCCGGAGGTGGAGCAGCAGCTCGCCCGCGCCCAGGCCGATTACCAGACTGCGCTGGCAAACCAGTCGCTCGCCCGCACCACGGCGGTCCGCTGGGATACGATGCTGGCCAAGGATGCCGTCTCCAAGCAGGAAGCGGATGAAAAGCGCGGCGATCTGGCCGCGAAGACCGCAATCGCCAGCGCGCAATCGGCCAACGTCCGTCAGTTGCGCGCGCTCCACGGTTTCACCCGCATCACGGCCCCGTTTGCCGGAATCGTCACGAGCCGGTCCGCGCAGATCGGCGGGCTGATCGTTGCCGGGAATGCCGCCGCCCAGCCGCTGTTCACCGTTTCCGACGTGCGCCGCCTGCGCATCTACGTCCGCGTCCCGCAGGGTTATTCGTCGCAGGTGCAGACCGGCATGCATGCCAAGCTGACGGTGCCCGAATATGTCGGCCGCACCTTCGATGCGGTGCTTACCCGTTCGTCGGGGGCCGTGGATCCGGGATCGGGATCGGTGCTGGTCGAACTGCAGGTCGACAATGCCGATCGCGCGCTGAAGCCGGGGGCCTATGCGCAGGTGACGTTCCCGCTGGCCGGCGCGAACATGCTGACGCTGCCGGCCAGCGCACTGATCGTGAACGAAGCCGGCACCGCTGTCGCCACGGTGGACGCGAACAGCCGCATCCGCCTGAAGCCGATCAAGATCGCGCGCGACGAGGGCAGCGTGGTGGCGATCGGTGCCGGGCTTACCGGCGACGAACGGATCGTCGACACGCCGCCCGATGCCGTCGCCAACGGCGATCGGGTCCGCGTCGAGCCGACACGCGCCACCCAGGCAGCGAAGGGATGATCGTGCGCGCGTTGCGACGCATGCCGGCGCTTGCGTCGTTCACGGCGCTGGCCGCCTGTTCGATGGCCCCCGATTACCGCCCGCCGGCCACGCCGGATGCAGCCGCCGCCTTCAAGGAGGCAGACGGCTGGGCGCAGGCGACGCCGCTGGACGATGTGCCGCGGGGCGCGTGGTGGAAAGGGTTTGGCGATCCGCTGCTCGACGATATCGAGGCGCGGGGCGACGCCGCAAGCCCCACCGTGGCCGCCGCCGTGGCCCGCTACGATCAGGCGGTGGCGATCGCCCAGCGCGCAGGTGCCGAACGGCTGCCGGTGGTGAGCGCCAGCGGCCAGGCCGCACGGCAACGCTTATCGCGCGGTCGGCCGCTGGCGGGTGGCAATGGCGGCACCTTCAACGACATGATCCTCGGCGGATCGCTGGATTGGGAGATCGACCTGTGGGGCCGGCTCCGCGATGCCGCGCGCGCCGGCCGGGCCGAGGCTCAGGCCAGCAGCGCCGATCTCGCCTCTGCGCGGCTCAGCCTGCACGCGACGATCGCCGACACCTATTTCCGGCTGCGCGGGCTGGACGCGCAGGCCGCCCTCCTCCGCCAGACCAGCGAGGCCTATGCTCGCGCCGCCGATCTGACCAACACCCGGCACGAAGGTGGTATCGCCTCCGGGCTCGATACCAGCCGCGCCCAGGCGCAGCTGTCGGATGCCCGATCGCAGCTTTCCACGATCGCACTCGACCGGGCCGTTGCCGAACACCAGCTGGCGGTACTGGTCGGGGAGGCGCCGTCCGCCTTCGCGGTTCCGCCGTCGACGCCCCGGATCGATCCGCTGCCCATCCCCGCGGGCACGCCCGCTCAGCTGCTCCAGCGCCGTCCCGACATTGCGGCGGCCGAACGCCGCGTCGCCGCCGCCAACGCCCGCATCGGCGTTGCCCGTGCGGCATGGTTCCCGTCTCTCACCCTCGGGCTGTCGGGGGGGTACGAGGCGGCCGGCGGGAACATCCTGTCGGCATCGAACAGTTTCTGGGCGCTCGGGCCGCTCTCTGCCGTCGCCATCATCTTCGACGGAGGGCGCCGCAAGGCCGACGTGCGCCGCGCCCGTGCCGAATTCGACGAGGCATCGGCCGACTATCGACAAACCGTGCTCGCTTCGTTCCGGGAGGTCGAGGACAACATCGCCGCGGCCCGCCACCTCGCCGCTGCCGAACGGGAGCAGGCGGACGCCGCCAGCGCCGCCGGGCGCACCCGCGAACTGGCGCTGACCCGCTATCACGACGGCGCATCGGACTTTCTGGAGGTCGTCGTGGCGCAGACCGCCGCGCTCGATGCGGAACGGCTGACGCTCATCCTGCGCACGCGTCGGCTGCAGGCCAATGTGGCGCTGGTGCGTGCGCTGGGCGGCGGGTTCGGGCCTGCGGGCGGCGCACCGGACTGAGCCGACAAGCGCGGCTTCCGCCCTTGCCTTCGCGGTCGCGGCCGCCGGCCTGACGCCGCAGCCGGACGTTCGTGCCGTCGCCACACCGTCGATGGCGCCGGGCATCCCTGGCGGCGCCTTATTCTTCGCTCCTCCACGTCCGCATCGCCGCCTCATACGTCGCGGCGGCCTGGCGGC
>NZ_JAQGLK010000224.1 GCF_028292925.1 Sphingomonas bacterium | reverse complement strand
TCGGCGCGGGCTCCGGCGCGGGCCTGGCGGCCGGGGCGGGGGGCGCGGCAGGGGCGGCGGGATCGGCCGCGGGCTTTCCCGCTGCAGGGCCGCGCGCCAGTTCGAGCTTCAGCCCGTCCATTTCCAGCTTCAAACGGTCGAACCGCGACGCATCGAGCAGCCGCATGATCGCCTCGATATCTTTGGCGGTCAGGCTCACTTGCGCCCTCCGAAGATTGCCATGACGTGCTTGAGCGGATTGGCCTCCGGCGCGGCGACGCGCGCGGGCTCCTTGGTGGACCAGACCGTTTCCGGCCGGCTTTGCAGCAGCAGCAGCGCACCCTGCTTGTCGATCGCCCATTCGATATCCTGCGCGCGGCCATAATGCCGCTCGATCTTGCGGCCGACGTCGCGCAGTTTCTGCAACTCGTCGTCGCTCAGGCACGGCGTCTGGCGACGTTCCTGATCGACCGGCAACTCGACGATGCCGCCGCCCGGTGCGGGCACCTGCTCGACATGCTTGTCGGAGATGTCGCGGGCGCTGATCTCCCCGGTGATCTTGCCGAGCACCCAGCGGTCCGGCGTCACCTCCCCGGATACGACTGCCGATCCCAGCCCCCATGCGCCCTCGATCGTGATGACCGATTTGTCGCCCGTCAGCGGGCTGCGGGTGAACATGACCCCCGCCGTGCGCGCATCGACCATGCGCTGCACGACGACGGCCATCGCCACGCCGTCCTCGGGCAGGCCCTGTTTGCGGCGGTAGCTGATACTCTCGACCGAATAGAGGCTTCCCCAGCATTCGCGCACCCGCGCGATCGTGTCGGCCGCGCCCAGCACCCAGAGGAACGTATCCTGCAAGCCGGCGAAGCTCGCATCCTCGGCATCCTCGGTCGTGGCGGAGGAGCGCACCGCGACGGGGGCGTCGCCGCCGTCGCACAGGGTGGCATGCGCGGTCGCGATCGCCTGCTCCACCGTTTCGGGCATCGGCTCCTGCTCGACGCGCCGGCGCAGCACCTGCGAAAGCGCGGTCACCGCGTCGAGATCGGTCGCGTCAAGCGCCTCGATCTGCGCGCGGATCGGCGCGCGCGCCTCCAGCGCGTCCAGGAACAGCTCGAAGGCGGCGGTGGTCACCACGAAGCCGGGGGGCACGGCGATGCCCGCCTTGGTCAGTTCCCCCAGGCTGCCGCCCTTTCCGCCGACGCGGGGACGATCGTGAATGCCGACATCGCCGAACCAGGCGATCGCGTCTTGCTCTGCGCGCATGGCTCAGGCGTCCTCCAGCACGGGTTCGTCGAGTATCGTCACGGTGCCCCGTCCGCCGTCGACGCGAATGCGCTGGCCGTCCTTGATCCGCTGGGTAGCGGAGCCGGTGCCGACGACGGCCGGCAGGCCGTATTCGCGCGCCACGATCGCCATGTGGCTCATCGATCCGCCAATGTCCGACACCGCGGCCGAGATCTTCTGGAAGATCGGCGACCAGGTGGGGTTGGTGACCTGGCAGACCAGGATGTCGCCTTGTTGCAGACGGCCGATTTCCGCGACCGACTTGACCACCCGCGCCGTCCCCTCGACGACGCCGGAGCAGGCGGCAAAGCCCTTCAGCTCCCTGCTGTCGCTCTCGTCGCCGGCATTGAGCCAGCGGTCCAGGTTTTCGCGGGTGATGCCCCACAGCATCACGATCGCCGGATCGTCGATCACGTCCGGCACGACACCGAGCGCCGGCGGCACGGTCGCGTCCGTCCAGGCGACGATGGCGTCGCGGCGTTGCTGGACGATCGCCGGCCAGTGCTTCGGCCCCAGGGGCGCCGATCCGCTCGACCAGGACAGCATCAGATCGACGATCGCGGCTTCCACCTCATAGTGGGTGAGGTGGAAAACATCGTCTTCCCTCTCGAAGAAGCCATGTTCCGCCAGCAGCGCGCCGAACTCCCTGATCTTGTTGAAGAACAGGTTGGTGTACCAATGCTCGCAGTAGAATTTGTGCCCCTCGACATAGGGGAAAACACGGTGGGCCAGCTCGATAAGGTTATCGTACGTCGCCCGGTCTTCCTCGCTGTCGAGCAGTTCCCGGTAGTCGGAGACGAGCTGGTTGCGCTCCTCGATCAGCTTGTCGAGCGGCCGCTCGATCGTCTCGCCGGCCTTTACCTTGGCGATGTAGCCGGGGAGCGCGGCGAACGGCATCGACAGATCGTCGTTCCACGAACGGTGATAATGATAGAAGCCGTCGCCGACATTGACGTTGAACCAGGGATTGCGGCTCGTCTCCAGCTCGGCGAGCCATTCCTTGCCCTCCCCGCCGAGCTGGTCGAGCGCGCCGAGCACGTCCTCGATGTTCATGCCATCGTGAAACTTGTCGTCGACGCCAAGCTCCACTGCGCGGCGGGCGAGCCGCTTGATCTCCTCGTCCGGGCGGAAGATCTCCGCCTCCATCCCCGCGACCATGCGGCTGATCGCCTGATCGGAAATCTCCGGAAAGGCCGTCTTGCAGAAGTTGAAGAAGGTCAGATAGGCGCCGTAGCCGAGCAGCAGGAATTCGAAGTGGTGGTGCCACATCCGGTAATAGCCGGTCAGCTGCTTGCGGTACGTCTCGATCAGCGTGTGGTTGGCGGCGACGCCCTTGCCGGTGTGGGTCGTCTCGATCGGCTCCCATTCCGGCAGTTCGGGCTTGGGCAGCGCCTGCGCCTCCGCGATCAGCGCCTTCATCTTGACCTTCCACTGGTCGTAGAGCGGCTCCCAGTTCTCGTAATAATAGAAAGCGCGCTGCTCGAAGAGTTCCTGCCGCATCGCGATCTCTTCCGGATCGGTGACGGGCACGCCGCTGATGAAGACGCGGCCGTTGATCACCCGGTGATCGATGCCCTTGGTGGTGGGCAGGACGTGGACGCGGGTGTTGAACGCGCCCAGCGCGCAATAACAGGCCTCGGCCGTGATGATGTCGAAATGATGCATCGGCTCGGGGAAGTGCATCGAATTGTAAAACCAGAAGCGTTCGTCATCTTCCGGCTTGAACTGGGCGTAATAGGGGATTGCCGCCTGGGCGGCCTCCGTACCGGGAACCACCTCGATCGAACTTGGCAGCGGAAATGATTTCGTCTCGTCTGCCATCGTGTCACCTCTCCAGTGGTTGCCGTGCCTGTTGGCAGTTTTCG
>NZ_JAQGLK010000223.1 GCF_028292925.1 Sphingomonas bacterium | reverse complement strand
GGGACATCCTGTTCGTCGCGACCGCGGCAGAGGAGGCCGGGCTCGTCGGGGTGCGTACCTTTGTCGCGGATCCCTCGGTCCCGCTCGAGCACATCGTTGCCGGGATCAACCTGGATACGTCGGCCGTTGCGCCGCGCGGCGCACCCGTCACGATCGTCGGTCGCGGCCGCACCGGACTGGACGCCTTGGTCGACGAGACCGCGCGTACGCTGGGCCGGCGGGTCGATCCCGGCCTCGGTGGAGATCGCCTGCTCAAGCGTCAGGATGGGTGGACGCTGCTGCAACATGGCGTGCCGGCGATCATGGTGGGCGGCGCCTACGGCCCTCCGCTCGAACGCTTCTTCGCCAGCCGCTACCATCAGCCTGCCGACGAAGCGGACGGCGCGCTGGAACTGGGCGGCGCGGCCGAGGACGTCTTGCTGCACATTGCGCTTGGCACCATCCTGGCCGATCCCGCCCGCTATCCGACAGCCGCACGGCAGATCGTCTCCGCGCAGAGTCTCGACTCTCCCGCGGCATCGCATTAACGGACGCCATGGAAATCAGCCTCGGTCTCACCTTCGACGACGTTCTTCTCCGCCCTGCCGAGTCGGACATCGTACCAAGCATGGCGGACACCCGGACCCGGGTGACGCGCGGTATTTCGCTCAACATCCCCGTCCTGTCCGCGGCGATGGACACGGTTACCGAGGCGGACATGGCGATCGTCATGGCCCAGCTCGGCGGTATCGGCGTTCTCCACCGGAATCTGGATGTCGAGGCGCAGGCCGCGGCGGTGCGCGCCGTGAAGCGTTTCGAATCGGGGATGGTGGTCAACCCGATCACGATCACCCCGGAACAGACGCTCGCGGACGCGCTCGCCCTCATGCAGCGCCACCGCATTTCCGGCATCCCCGTCGTCCAGTCGGATGGTCGGCTGGTTGGCATCCTCACCAACCGCGACGTGCGCTTCGCGGAAAACCCGAACCAGCCTGTCACCGAACTGATGACCAGCCACAATCTGGTGACCGTTCGCGAAGGTGTCGGGCAGGAAGAGGCGCGGCGCCTGCTGCACCAGCGCCGCATCGAAAAGCTGCTCGTCGTCGATGACGGCTATCGCTGCGTCGGGCTGATTACCGTCAAGGATATCGAGAAGGCGGTGACCTATCCGTCCGCCACAAAGGACGCGACCGGCCGTCTCCGCGTCGCCGCTGCCACCACCGTGGGAGACAAGGGCTTCGCGCGTACCGAGGCGCTGATCGATGCCGAGTGCGACCTTATCGTCATCGATACCGCGCACGGCCATAATCGCGATGTCGCCCGAGCGGTCGAGCGGGTGCGCAAGCTTTCCAGTACGGTCCAGATCATTGCCGGCAATGTCGCCACGGCGGAGGCGACGCGCGCCCTGATCGATGCGGGGGCTGACGGCATCAAGGTCGGCATCGGGCCGGGATCGATCTGCACGACCCGCGTCGTCGCGGGCGTGGGCGTGCCGCAGCTTACCGCAGTCATGGAATCCGCCGCAGAGGCCGCCAAGTCGGGCGTGCCGGTGATCGCCGATGGCGGCTTGCGCACATCGGGAGACGTCGCCAAGGCGCTGGCCGCGGGTGCATCCACGGTGATGATCGGATCGCTGCTGGCGGGTACGGAGGAGGCGCCGGGCGAAAGCTTCCTTTACCAGGGCCGCACCTACAAATCGTATCGCGGCATGGGATCGGTCGGCGCGATGGCGCGCGGTTCCGCCGATCGCTATTTCCAGCAGGACATCAAGGATCAGCTGAAGCTGGTGCCCGAGGGGATTGAAGGCCAGGTCCCGTACAAGGGCGCGGCGCGGGACGTGATCCATCAGCTGGTCGGCGGGGTGAAGGCGGCGATGGGCTATACCGGCTCGGCGACGATCCCGGATCTCCAGCAGCGGGCACGCTTCGTCCGCATCACCAATGCGGGCCTGCGCGAGAGCCACGTCCACGACGTGACGATCACCCGCGAGGCGCCCAACTACCCGACCCGCTAGGTGACGCCCGCGGCCCGCGCGCAGGCAGCGATCGAACTGCTCGACGAGATCGTCCGCGCTGCCCGCGAGAGCGGGGCCGCGGCCGATACGCTGATCGCGCGCTACTTCAAGACGCGCCGCTATGCCGGCGCGCGCGATCGCCGCGCCGTGCGTGACCTTGTCTATCGCGCAATCCGCCGCGCCGGCGAGATACCGGCATCCGGCCGTGCCGCGTTGATCGGGCTGGTGGCTGACGATCCTGCGCTTGCCGCCAGCTTTGACGGCTCGGCTCATGGACCAGCGCCGATCGAACATTCCGAACCCGCCTCTCCTGCGGGCGTCGCCCCTGGCTGGCTGATGCGGCGTCTGGCCGGATCTCTTGCCGAAAGCGAGTTCGCCGCGCTCCTCGAACGGGCGCCGCTCGATCTACGGGTCAATCGGCTGAAGGCGACGTGCGAGGATGTTCTCGCCCTTCTGCCGGAGGCCCGGCGGACACCGCTTGCCCCTCATGGCATCCGCCTGCCCGAGGGCACGAACGTCGAGAGCCTTGCCGCCTGGGCTGAGGGCCTGATCGAGGTGCAGGACGAAGGCAGCCAGATCGTGGTCCGCGCGGCGCGGGCCGCTGCCGGCATGACGGTGATCGATCTTTGCGCCGGCGCCGGGGGAAAGAGCCTGGCGCTTGCCGCCGAGATGGCCGGCGAGGGACGGCTGATCGCCTGCGATGCCGATCGCACCCGATTGTCCCGCCTCGCCCCGCGGGCGGTTCGGGCCGGAGCCGCGGTCGAGACACGGCTGCTCGACGCGAACCGCGAAGAGGCCGCCCTCCACGATTTGCACGCTCAGGCCGATGTCGTGCTCGTCGATGCGCCCTGTTCTGGTATCGGTACATGGCGGCGCAACCCGGAAGCGCGCTGGCGCCTGACGCCACAGCGGATCGACCGCCTCGTCGCGCTTCAGGCGCACATCCTGGATGTTGCCGCGCCGCTCGTCCGTCCGGGTGGCCACCTGGTGCATATCGTCTGCTCGTTGCTCGACGAGGAGGGGGCGGGGCAGGTTGCCGCGTTCCTGGCCAGGCATCCCGGCTGGCGTGCCGATCCAGATCCAGTTCCGGAAGGGCGGCGTCACGGCGCAGGCCGCCGGCTCACGCCTGCGCATGACGGAACCGACGGCTTTTTCGTCGCCCGCCTTCAACGGCCATGCTAGGGCCGAAGAAACGGGCTCTGCTGGAGTTGTTCATGCGCTTTTCCCCGATCGCCGTCGCGCTCTCCCTGTCGCTCGCCGTTGTTTCCAGCGCAGGGCAGGGGCAAAAGGCCGACGATCAGATCAACCCGCGTTCGCTCGCTCTTCTCCAGCAGGGTGAGGCCGCCCGCCGCGCCGGCAACCTGGTGGCCGCCAACGATCTTCTCGAAACCGCCCTTGCCGTCGATCCGCGAAACCGGGCGGCGTTCGTCGCACTCGGCCATGTCGCCCAGGCGCAGCAACTGCCCGGCAAGGCGATCCGCTTCTACCGGGAGGCGCTCGTTCTCGAACCGAACGATCCCGCGGCTCTCGGCGGCCAGGGTGAAGCCATGGTTCAAAAGGGTGCAGTCGAACGGGCCAAGCAGAACCTCGCCAAGTTGCAGGCCGTGTGCAAGGCGGGGTGCCCGGCCGCGTCGCAGCTTGCTGCCGCCATCGCCAAGGGGCCGCCGGTCGCCGTGGTGACAGCGCAGGCGACGACCATCGTACCACCCAAGGGCCAAGAGGCGACGACTACCAAACCCTGATTTGCCGCGCCGGCCGGGGATCAGGCGTTCCGCTCCGCCTCGATCTGTCGTGCGATTGCCACGAACTCGGCGACGCTGAGCGTCTCTGCCCGCCGCTCGGCTGCGATACCGCACACCTCCAGCGCGGCGATCGCGCCGGGTAGCGCCTTCAGGCTCTGCCGCAGCATCTTGCGCCTCTGCCCGAAAGCAGCCGCCGTAAGCGCCTCGATCGATCGCACCGATACATCTGCCGGCGCGTCGGCGGGAACGATGTGCACAACCGCGGACGTGACCTTGGGCGGCGGCACGAACGCCATGCGGTTGACGGTGAACGCGATGCCTGGCGTGCTTCGCCACTGCGCGAGCACGGCCAGCCGGCCATAGGCATCGCTGCCCGGCACGGCGACGATCCGCTCCGCCACCTCCTTCTGGAACATCAACGTCAACGATCGCCACCAGGGCGGCCAGACGGGTAGTGTCAGCCAGCGGACGAGCAAGGCCGTGCCGACATTGTAGGGCAGGTTGGCGACAATATGTGCGCCGCTGCCGGCAACCGCCGCCTCGTCCACCGCCATTGCGTCGCCATCGATCACCCGCAACCGATCACCACTTGCCGTCGCCAGTTGGGCAAGGGCTGGCAGGCAGCGCGCATCGCGCTCGACGGCGATCACCTCTGCGCCGGCACGGAGCAGCGCACGCGTCAGCCCGCCCGGCCCAGGGCCGACTTCATAGACCCGGGCACCATCGAGCTCACCCGCGACGCGGGCGATACGGTCGAGCAGCTGGCCGTCCAGCAGGAAGTTCTGGCCCAGCGCCTTGCTGGCAGACAGGCCATGAGTGGCGATAACGTCGCGGAGGGGCGGCAGATCGCCCAGCGTCGGCCGGTTCACGATCGCGCGCGGTTCGCCGCACACAGCGCGGCCAGCTCGATGGCCGCGATCATCGCGCCGGGATCGGCGACGTTCTTGCCGGCGATCTCGAAGGCGGTGCCGTGATCCGGCGCGGTCCGCACGATCGGGAGGCCCAGCGTCAGGTTCACGCCCTCGTCGAAGTGCAGGGCCTTCAACGGGATCAGGGCCTGATCGTGGTACAGGCAGATCGCCGCGTCGTAGCGGGCACGGGCGCGGGCATGGAACATCGTGTCGGCGGGCAGCGGGCCGACGATGTCGATCCCCTCGGCACGCGCCAGTTCCACCGCCGGTGCGATGATCTCGATCTCCTCCCGGCCCAGCGCCCCTTGCTCGCCCGCATGCGGGTTCAGCCCGGCGAGTGCCAGCCGTGGGTGCGCAATGCCGAAGTTCCGGACGAGTCCGCGCTCGGTGGTGCGGATCTTGGATAGGATCAGCTCTATCGTCAGCAGTTCGGGAACGTCGCGCAGCGCCACGTGGGTCGTGACCGGCACTGTGCGCAGCGTGGGCCCGGCGAGCATCATCGCCACGTTATCCGCGCCGACGCCGCAGCGTTCGGCCACGAACTCGGTCTGCCCTGGATGGACGAAGCCGACCGAATAGAGTTGTGCCTTGGAAACCGGACCCGTCACCAGCCCGCCAGCCGCGCCGGACCGGGCCAGCCCGGCGGCCAGTTCAAGCGAATCGAGCGAGCAGCGCGCGCCGGGCATGTTGGGCTTGCCGGGCACGATCTCGCCGGCATCCTCCACCTCGATAACCGGCAACGCATCCGCAAAGTGGGTCGCGGCATCTTCCGGCTGGGAGATGCGGATCGTCGGGCCGTCCCAGACCGCGCCGATCGATCGTGCATCGCCAACCGCGAAGAAGGGGGCGAGATTGCGCGCGGCGCGGGCTGCCCAGGCCTTCGCGACGATCTCGGGCCCGATCCCCGCCGGATCGCCGAGGGCGACTGCCAGCGGGTTCAAGCGCTTGCCCTCATCGATAATCGACCACGGCGTCGCGGCGAAGATCGCGGAGGTAGCGTTGCGCGCGGCGGTTGACGCGCTCCTCCTCCATCTGCGCGTAGATGGCGTCGTATGACGGGCCAGCGGCGGTCTGTGGATCGTCGCGGCCGCACAACACGAGGCCGCGGACGCCTTCCTGCATCGATCCGAACGGCGGGGTTGCCTGCCCGATCGACAGACTCACCAGCATTTCCTGCAGCGGAGCGGGCAGATCGCGGATCTTGATCTGGTCGTTCTCGACCACCTCGGCTCCTACCTTCGCCGCGACCGCCTCGGCGCTGCCGCACCCGGCCACTGTCTTCAGCGCGGCACCGAAGGCAGCAACGCGGGGCGATGCCTGCGCCTGCGTCATTCCGGGGGCAAAGGTGATCGAAAGCTGTTTCAGGCTTAGCACGGCATCGCGCGGATCGGCGGTCAGCACCTGCCGCTTGTCGACCAGCGCCACGATCGAAACGCCGCCAGGGATGGCGATGGGATCGCTCACCTGGCCCGTGGCGAGCGCCTGGGCGGCCTGTGCCAGCGGCTCGGGCAGCTGCTCGGCGCGGACCCAGCCGAGATCGCCGCCCACAGCCGCCGTCGACGCCTCGGAGAACTGCCGCGCATAGGCCACGAACGATGCACCGCCGCGCACCTGCTCGACGATCTTTCTCGCATTGGCCATCGCCTCCTCGGCATTGGCCGAGGTCGAC
>NZ_JAQGLK010000190.1 GCF_028292925.1 Sphingomonas bacterium | reverse complement strand
GGGGTTCCACTGCAACATGGTGAGCGATCGCAGCTGCGCCACGAGATCGATCGGCGGCGGGCGCACGCCGCCACCCGAAGGACCTCCGGCGTCACGCGCAGGAACGAAGGAGGGGGCCGCCCCCCGCGGCATCCGCGGCACCGCCGCCGTGCCATCTCCGGGTATGTATCTCCTCTCACCCGCCGGCGGCGTCGGGCCGACATCGTACAGCCCTCCGCGTTGCGGGCGGATGCCACCATCCTGCGCAAGCGGTGGCGCGCCCTGCTGCTGCCGGGCCATGCGGTCGACCCGCGGGGGCCCGCCGGGCAGCATTCCGGGCGGCAGTGCACCCCGAGGACGAGGCATGAATTCAGGTGCGGCGGGGCGCGGGGCAGGCCGGTAAGGCGGCATGCGCCCGCCTGGAGGCAGGGTGACCTGGGCGAGGATCAATCCGGCCTGAAGTCGCTCGCCCCCATTGGATAGCGCAGACAGCGGACGGTAGGGTCCGTCGTCCGGCGGGGGTGGTGGCGGAGCCGCGGTGCCGGCAAACGGCAGCGGCGTGTAGAATGCGAGGCTGACTTCGGCGGCACTCACTCCGATCAGGCGGGCAAGATCCGTCCTCGATCGCTCCGATACCAGCCAGCCCGGACCGGCCAGATCCGGTGGGCCGCCTTGCACACGCCGCTGAAGCCGTGCGGCGGCGGCCGCGTCCTCTCCGCGGAGCGCCGCGGCGATGTCTTCCAGCGCATATTGCTGCGGCGGCGGTGGCGGCAGCAGCATCGTCAGCAACAGGGTGACGAACTGCGCCACCACCAGTCCGCCGATCAGCAGGCCGAGTATCTGCAGGGCCAAAGGCGGCCCTCGCCAACGCCGCGGCTTGTGGACGGAAGGCATGGGCGCGATCATGACAGCCCGCCCCGCCCGACGCCATCCTGCCTCAACCCCACTGCGTTCACCCCGCCCCGACAACTTTCCGCCTGCGGCGCGAACGTTGCGGCACTATTTCGCAAACGGCCGCCGCTGCAAGGAAAGCGAAACATGGCCGCTACGCGGTGCTGGTAAGATGCACCGATGACCACCATTCTGCCGCACATGGATCTCGCCACCCGTATACTGATCGTCGATGACGATGCCGGCATCCGCAAACTGATAGCATCCTTCCTGAACAAGCACGGCTTCCGCGCGGATGTGGCGCCAAATCCTGCCGGGATGCGGGCGCTGCTGGCGCAGCACACCTACGACCTGATCGTCCTGGACGTAATGATGCCGCAGGAGGATGGGCTGACCGCCCTGCGCGGCCTTCAGAAAACAGAGGGGCCACCCGTCATCATGCTGTCCGCCGTCGGAAGCGATGTCGACCGGATCGTTGGACTGGAGCTTGGCGCCGACGATTACCTGGCCAAGCCGTGCAACCCGCGCGAACTGCTCGCCCGGATTCGCACCGTCCTGCGCCGCCGGGACAAGCTGGCCAACGTTGCGCCCGCCGATCCGGTCACCACGCCACGGCCTGCTTCAGAATGCCTGACCTTCACCGGGTGGCGGATCGATCTCGATGCCCGAATGCTCTACGACGCCAACGATCAGGTGATATCGTTGTCCGACGGCGAATTCCGGCTGCTGCGCGCCTTCGTTCAGCACCCGCGGCGCGTGCTCACCCGCGATCAACTGCTCGATTATGCCCGCGGCGCGGATACGGATCATTACGACCGGGCGATCGATGTGCAGGTGAGCCGTCTCCGCCGCAAGCTGAACGGCGGCGCCGATGGCGCGGACCTGATCCGCACCGTCCGCAATGAAGGGTATATGTTCGTCCCCCTCGTCGCGAAGGGCTGACGCTACAAGCCTGCAAGATTGCGGAAATGCGCCCGCAAACACGACGCTCCACACGGGACATCAACGTCGAACGGGGGGGCTATGAACGAGGCGCATCTGAGTGATCATGCGGAGGATCATGATCGTGGGCTGGCCTACGACCTGGGAACGATCGCGAGCCGCACGATCGTCCGTCGGCGCGCCCTCGCCTGGCTTTTCACGGCCGGCACGACGGCGCTGGTAACCGGATGCGGCGGCGGATCGGCGTCGAGCGGTTCCACGGAAACCGCTTCGGGCTCCACCACCGCGTCGACTGGCGCCGTCGCTGAGACGGCAACGACAGCTACTACCACCGCTCCGACCGCCAGCGGCAGCACGGGCCAGTGCGTAGCCGATCCGGCCGAGACGAACGGACCCTATCCTGCCGACGGCACCAACACCTCGCGCGGGGCCACGTCGAACGCGCTGACGGTGAACGGAATCGTCCGTTCCGACATAAGATCCAGCTTCCTTACGTCCACAGCGGCCGCCCCCGGCGTACAGGTCACGCTCACCCTGACAGTCGTCGACGTCAACAAGGCGTGCGCGCCGCTTGCGGGGTATGCAATCTACCTCTGGCACTGCGACCGGGACGGGAACTACTCACTCTACGACCTGCCGGCAGAAAGCTATCTTCGCGGGTTGCAGGTGACCGATGCCAATGGGCAGGTCACGTTCACCACGATCTTTCCGGGATGCTATGCCGGTCGCTATCCGCATATCCATTTCGAAGTGTTCACGTCGATGGCAGCCGCAACCAACGGGCGCTCTGCCAGGCTGATATCGCAACTGGCGCTGCCCAGCAGCATCTGCACGACAGTCTACAACAACGCGGCGGGCTACACCGCCAGCATCAGTCGGTTCGCCCAGCTATCCATCGCCAACGACAACGTCTTCGGCGACAACAGCGCCGCGCAAGTTGCGGCGATGACCCTCGCGGCGACTGGCAGCGTTAGCGCCGGATTCACCGCGACTGCGATCGTGGGAATAGCGGTCTGATAGCAAAGCGATAAGCACGGACTGGGCTCCGCCTAGCGTCAGGACTCCTTGGCCATAGCCAGAGGAGCCGGTGGCTGCGAGGGCGGCGCAGCCTGCCTGGCTCGCGGGAAAGTCGCGCCGCCGACGCATCATCTGCTCATCCGTGAACCACTACAGGTCGCTCATCACAGCCGCCTTACGGAGCCTGACAGATCGAGCCTCTCACATCGATGGGTCCTGACCCTGAAAAGGGCCGTGGTGCCGGGTGTCGGACTCGAACCGACGACCTACCGATTACAAATCGGTTGCTCTACCAGCTGAGCTAACCCGGCCATGCGCCCGCCCATGCGTCAGCGGGGCGCGAAGGTCCAGTGGCTGCACGATCGGCTGCCGGTTTCAGCCCCGGCATTTACGCGCCTTCCGCAGCCCCTGGAGGAAGCCGCGGCGGGCGTAACCCGCGTCGATTGCGGCGTTGAGACGGCGCTGTGCCGGCGCCGCGCCGGTCATCTCCCGCACCAGCCCGCGAAACGGGATGAGCGAATTGACGATCGTCTTGCCGCCCGCCTCGGCAATCTTGCTGGCCCGGTTTTCGTTTGTATCGGCGCCCGCCACGAAATCGGGGCCGAGCACCGCGTTCAGACCGCGCAAGCCCGCCGCAAGCGCGGCGCAGCTGCGGGTGTTCGCGGGCCCATAGGGATTGGCGATCGCCTGCGCGAGAACCGGCGGGATGGTCACCCGCGCGGCGCCGACGTCCCGCGCCGGCTGGCCGGCAATCTCCCGCGCGCGATCGATCGCGCCGTCGCCCCGCGCGCCCGCGGCGGGGTTCGCCGCGGTCGCAGCGTTGCCCTGTGCAGCGGCGACGTGCGGCACGGCCATCGTTGCGGCGAGCACCGCCAGGCCGCCGAGCCGCGCTGCAAGGCCGGTCATCCTCGGTTCCAACCGTGTGATCCTGACCATATGCGCCGTGGGCTCATCACGATGCGCGCCTAACGAACGACGAAATAGTGGATCGCGTTGCCGCCCGGCACCTTTTCGGCCACCCCGATGAAGACGTGTTTGGTCATCCATTCGTGCTTGCCCGCCGGCGCATCGAACTTGGTGCTGACACGCATGTAATATTCGTCGAAGCCGACCGGCTCGTTGCGTGCCATGCGGCCCATCGCCTCTTCCGATCCCCAGCGGAAGCCGCGGCTTTGCAGATAGATGATGGCGCCATCGTCCGCCTCCAGCACGTATCGCGCATCGAAATCGATCACGCCGTTCGGGCGGACGAGTGGATAATCGCCACCCGAGCGCGGGATCAGCTTGCCGTTGAGCATCGGCCCCTCGACGATGCCCTCACCATTATAGACCGCGGCACGGACCTCGCCCATCGCCGACGGCTTCACCCAATGGGGCGCGCCGGCAAGCTGCTGCGTGATCGTGAAGGCGTGTTCGAGCTTGGGGGTGAAGGCATGCGTTTCGGCCATGGAATCCTCGCTTGTCGGCCGCCACGATCGTTTGCGCCGCGGAAGCGGCAACCGATTGGCATGCGATGCCTCGCTGTTCAACCGCGAAGCCCGGCCGCCATGTCCGGCGGAAGAGCGGCCGCCCTAGAACGCGATCAGGGCGAGCGCCGCGCCGGCCGCCCACACCGCCAGCGACAGCGGAACGCCGATCAAGATCCCGAGGAACGGCCCCGACATGTTGCCCGAAGTCTCGTAAGCGCCAAATGCCACCGCGGCCCACTCCTCTACTTATGAGGAAATGGTGAACGGGGCGCGGTGCAGGCGCAAATGCGAACTTTGCAGGTTGCAGCGCACCCAATTTCAAGGTGCGGCGCCGCAAGTGCGCGGATCCTCAAGACTGCCCGGCGCGATCAGCGTGGCTGGCCATGTCGAGAACCGGCTTGATGGCGATGCCGTGGTGACAATCGTCGAAGGCATCGCCGATCCGGTCGAAGGCGTAGTTGCGCACCAGGCGGTCGACGGGAAAGCGGCCCTGGCGCCAGTGATCGAGCAGCATCGGGATGGCGACCTGCGGCGCGGCACTGCCGTTGATGATGCCGCGCACGCTCCGCCCGCCGGCGAGCAGCGGCTGCAGCATCGTCGTCCACGCCGTCGGCGGAGCGGTGACGAAGCCGGCAGTGCCCATCATGCCGAGCACCTTGACGGCGGCATCGAACACGGCGGGCACGGCAGTCGTGTTGAGGCTGAAATCGACCCCCTCCGGCAGGATCGCGCGGACCGCATCGGCGGCGTCACCGGCGCCTGAATCGATCGTGTCGGTTGCGCCGAGCTCCTCCGCCAGTGCGCGGCGCCCGGCGATCGGATCGATCGCGATGATCCGCCGCGCGCCGACCAGCCTGGCGGCCATCACTGCGGCCAACCCGACCGGCCCGGTGCCGAACACCGCGATCGTGTGGTTGGGCCTCATGTCGAAGCTGTACAGGACGGATCCTGCCCCGGTCAGGATACCGCATCCCATCGGTGCGGCGATCTCGAACGGCACGTCCTTGCCGATCGGCACGGCGCCGCGGGCATCGGCAACGGCATAGGTGGCGAAGCTCGACTGACCGAAGAAGTGGCCGTGAAGCATGTGGCCATCCTTGGAGAGGGCCGAGCTGCCGTCCATCCGCTGCCCGCCGAAGCTGCGCGGCATGACCTCCCGGCAGTAGGTGGGATAGTTGGCGATGCATTGCGGGCAATGGCCGCAGCTGGAGCCGGACAGCGCGACATGATCGCCCGGGCCGACATGGGTGACGCCCGCCCCGACCGCCTCGACGATACCGGCGCCCTCGTGGCCCAGCACCACCGGCCGCGGCGTACCGACGCCGCCGCCGCCATGCACGCGCAGATCGGTGTGGCAGATGCCCGCGGCCATGATCCGCACCAGCACCTCGCCGGCGCGCGGGGCGGAAAGGTCGACCCGCTCCAGCCGCGGGGCACGATCTGTCTCGCGCGAGACGGCGGCGGTGATCTTCATCTGCTCTCCCGGGGGCCAAGAATCGAGTAATCGCCTCGCTCTACTCCGTGCGAATGGCGGCCTCCAACCCCGAAGCGACGGGGGCACGGCCTGCGTGCGGGGCGGCGGCTTAACAGGATATTCAGCACCCGCTTCTAGCGATGCCGGGATGGACATTTTTTCCCTCGCCCTGGGTGGTGCCGTGATCGGCGCCGCCGGCTTCCTGGCCGGGCGCCCCCGGCGGGGTGGGCGAGCCCATGCCGCCGGCATCCCCAGCAAGGCGACCGGCCTTGCCGAGGCCATGCGCAAGCTGGCGGAAGGCCAGCCACATGTCCGCCTGGAGCCCTCCGCACCGGGCGCGGAATCGCGGATCGCCAGCAACTTCAACGCCATGGCGCAGGCGATCGAAGCCCGCGAGGCGACGCTCCACGAAGCCGCGCAGATCGATGCGGAGACCGCTTTGCTCACCCGCCGGGCGCTTGAGAGCATGGTGAACGAGACGCGGCACGACGACGCCGCCTTCTTCGTCGCCGCGGTGCGAGTCGAACGCTTCACCACGCTTCGCCAATATATCGGCTACGCGCTGGCGAGCAGCGTGATCCGCGAACTGGGCGCGCATGCCCGCTCCACCATTCCGGGAAGCTGCGTCGGCCGGCTGGGCACCGCCACGATCGGCATCGGCTTTCCCGCCGCCCATACGGCCGCGGCGCAGGCGCTGCTGGAGGCGCTGCACGCCGGACTGCACCGGCAACTCGACATTGGCGGGCACCTGCTGGACGTGAGCGTGATCATCGGCTTCGCCGCGACGGAGGGCAACCGCATCGGCACCGCCGCGCTGATCGAGCGTGCCGAACTGGCCGCCGACCAGGCCGAATTCTCGCGCAGCCGGCTGACGATGTTCCGCAGCGACAAGTTCGGGGATCCCTCCGAGCGGCTGGCGCTGATGCGCGATCTGCGCGGATCGCTGCTGAACGGCGACATCTACCTGGCCTACCAGCCCAAGCTGCGGGCCCGCACCGACGAGATCGACGGGATCGAGGCGCTGATCCGCTGGCGCCATCCGTCGCGCGGCATGATCCCGCCCGATCAGTTCATCGCGTTGGCGGAGGAGACGGGCGAGATTCGGGCGGTGACCGAATGGGTCCTCCGCCAGGCCGCCCGCGATCAGGCGCGGCTCGCGGCGGCAGGGCTGATCCTCACCGTCTATGTGAATATTTCGGGCCGGCTGCTCGGCGACAGCCAGTTTGCGGGCCGGGCGCTGAGCCTGGCCGAAAATTTCGTCGGCGCGCTGGGGTTCGAGATTACGGAAACCTCCGTGATATTCGATCCGGAAGGCGCCCTGCGCGATCTTACCGCCTTTGCCGCTGCCGGAATCCGCATCGCCATCGACGATTACGGATCTGGCTGGTCTTCCTTGACCTATCTGAAGAAGCTGCCGGCGCACGAACTGAAGATCGATCGCATGTTCATTTCCGAACTGACCTCCAGCCACCGCGATCCGCTGCTGGTGCGATCGACGATCGATCTCGCGCACGCGCTGGGCATGGAGGTGACGGCAGAGGGCGTCGAGCATGCGGCGTCGCTCGCCCTGCTGCGCGTCATGGGATGCGATCTGATCCAGGGCTACCTGATCGCCATGCCGATGCCGGTCTCGGATCTCGAGACGTTCCTGATCCAGCGCCTGCACCTGAACAACATCGCCGGCGCCGTGCCGACGCTCTCCACCCCACTCGCCAATTGGTAAAACCGGATCGTGGCGCCACAATAGCCCTTAGCCTGCCGTTAAGCTGACTTCGTTATTACGGCACGCAAGTTGGTCGGAAGATGCAATGCATAGGCTCAGGCTCGCAGCGATCGTGCTGCTCGGTGTCGCAATGGCAGGGATCTCCGCGGCCGGCATGTCCGTGTCGATCGGTGGCGCCCGCACGCGCGGCACCACGGCTCCGGCGGCGCCCGCCCGCTCCGTCGCTGCGCTTGAGGGCGGGCAGGCCCGGTTCGATGCCGAGATCGGATCCGCGAAATCGGCGATGCTCGCCGATCCGGAGAAGGGCCTGTCCCACGCCGCGGCCGCGGTGCGGATCGCCAGCGCCTGGGCGCCATCCAAGCCACGGACGATCGCGATGGCGACCGGGCAATGGCTGCGCGCCGAATCGCTGATCCGGCTGAACCGCCCGGATCAGGCCGATCGGATCGTCGCCGCGGCGCTGCGCCAGATCGGCGCGATCGCGCCGGGCACCCTGCTCCACGCCGATCTGCTCCAGTCGGACGGGCGCGTCTCCTCTCTGCTCGGCCGCGTCCAGCAGGCGCTTCAGGATTTTCAGCAAGCCCACAACATCTACCGCGATCTGGGCGAGGCGCGCAGCCAGGCGGGCGCGCTGATGAGCATCGGATCGATCTACAACAATGCGAGCGACTATGCCCGCGTGCTGCAATATTATGCGCAGGCCGCGGAGGTTTTCGGGGGCGATCCCAGCTTCGATCTGTCGACGCACAATAATCGCGGCAATGCCCTGCGCGAACTCGGCCGTTTTCGCGAGGCGGAGGGGGAGTACCGGCTGGCGCTGGCGGCAGCGCAGAAACTCGGCAGCCCGCTGCTGACCGCGCGGATCCTTACCAACATCGCCGCGGCGCAGGAACTCAGCGGGCAACTGGCGCAGGCCGATGCCAGTGTGGCGCGCGGGCTGCAGATCGCGCAGCAGCCGACGGCCGCCGATTGGCGCCCCTTCCTGTGGGGCATCAAGGCCAGGATCGCGTATCGCCACGGCGACGTTGGCGCTGCGGCCGCGGCGATCGCGCGCACCTTCGACGGGGTCGACCTGGCCCATACTCCGATGCCCTTCCGCGAATTCCATGAATTCGCCCGCACGCTCTATGCACAGCGCGGCGAGGACAAGCTCGCGCTGGCCCATTTCGAGGCGTTCAAGCGCCTGGAGGACGAGAGCCGCCAGCTCGCCGCGTCGACCAATTCCGCGTTGATGGCCGCCCGGTTCGATTTCGCCAACCAGGATCTCCGCATCGCCAAGCTGAAGACCGGCCAGCTCGAGCGGGACGTGCTGATCGCCCGCTCACGCGCGCGGCTGCACACCATCGTGGCGTCCGGTGTCGTGGCTTCGGCGCTGGTGATCCTCACGCTGCTGTTGTTCGGTTACATCAAGATCCGCCGCAGCCGTGATGCGGTGAAGGCCGCCAACACCAGTCTCAGCGCCTCCAACACCGCACTCGAAAAGGCGCTGAAGGCGAAAACCGAATTCCTGGCGACGACCAGCCACGAAATTCGCACCCCGCTGAACGGTATCCTGGGGATGACGCAGGTGATCCTGCACGATCCGGCGATCACCGGCCCCCTGCGTGACCGGATCCAGCTGGTGCATGGATCCGGCGAAACGATGAAGGTGCTGGTGGACGACCTGCTCGACGTCGCCAAGATGGAGACCGGGCAGGTCGTCATCGACCGTGCCGACATGGACCTGCGCCGGCTGCTGGGCGATGTCACCCAGCTGTGGAGCGGCCAGGCGATCGGCCAGGGGCTGCGGCTCGAACTCGAGCTGGGCGATGCACCGGCGCGGATCGTCGAGGACGAGACCCGGCTGCGCCAGATCCTGTTCAACCTGCTGTCGAACGCGATCAAGTTCACCGAGGAGGGCACCGTCACCGTCTCCGTCGGGATCGGCACGCAGGACGGGGGCGAGACGATGTGCCTTCGCGTCGTCGACACCGGCATCGGCATTCCCGCGGACCATCACGAACGGATTTTCGAGGCGTTCCATCAGGTCGATGGCGGCACGACCCGGCGCTATGGCGGCACCGGCCTGGGGCTGGCGATCTGCCGCAATCTCGTCACGGCGATGGGCGGCACGATCGGAGTGGAAAGCGCGCCCGGCGCAGGATCGACCTTCCTGGTCACGCTGCCGCTGGTCCGCGTTGCCCCGGCGGCGGCGGTGCGGACGGACGGCGGCGGGAACAGCGGCCCCCGCACCCTCGCCGAATCGCACCTGCTGGTGATCGAGCGCAACCCACTCGCGCAGAGCATCCTGCGCGCCACGGTCGAGACGGAGGTCGCCCGGCTGGAGATCGCCAACAGCGGCGAAGATGCCCTGGCGATGATCGCCGCCCAGCCCTTCGATGCGATCGTTGCCGAAGGCGCATCGGCCACCCTCCCCGGCCTGGACGGAATTGCGTCCGTCGCCAGGCTGTGCGCTGCCGTACCCGGTGCCAGCGTCACAATTCTGTGGTCCGGGCTGACGGAGGAGATACGCGGCCAGCTGATCGCCTCGGGCGCGGCGCGGGTGCTGGGCAAGCCGATCGCCGCCAAGGCGCTGCTGGAGGCACTTCGCGCCGCAGCGCCGGCGGCGGATCGGTCCGCACCGCCGGGCGAAGACGTGGGCGGGGCGCGGAAGTCGGCAGCCTGAAGGCTTTGTTTAACGTTAGGGAGCTACCGGTCGCCGCGAGGAGGCGTCCATGCAAGTCCTGTTTGTCGAAGACGATGCCATGAACCGTCGCGTGGTGCGCGATATGCTGATGGTTGCGGGGGCGGAGATGTCCGAGGCGCCCGACGCGGAAACCGGCCTGGCGATGATCAGCGAGGGCGGGTTCGATATCGTCTTGATGGATCTGCGCATGCCGGGCCTGGATGGACTGAGTGCGATCCAGCAGATCCGCGCCCGCGGCGATGCCAAGGCGATGCTGCCGGTGATCGTCGTCACCGCCGATACCGCCAACGATATCCGCTCCGATTGCCTGCGGGCCGGTGCGGACGAGGTGATCCTGAAGCCGGTCGCGATGACCGCGCTGTTCGATGCGATCGCAAAGACCCTGGCCAAGGCACAAGGCGACGAAGTGCTGATTTGACGCAGCGCACAACAGCTGCCCCCTTGCCAGCGACAGCCGGCCATGTTTCAATCCTGTAACAGACGCGGAAAACAGCGTCGGGTAACGAGAGGATCGGAATATGGCCAAGCTCGAATTCTTAGCCGACAATATCTGCGGGTCGGCGCTGGTGATCGCGCCGCTCTTCCTGGTCTATCAGGTCGTCACCTACGCGCTTTCCTGATCGGCTGATATTGTACCGGCAAGTATAGATCGGGGGCCGCACCTGGCGGCCCCGTTGTCGCATCGACGATCCTCGGCATTGCTGCACAAGTGGCGCGGCAGGGGCCCGCAGCGCGCGGCGGTCCATTGCATCATCTGGTGCGGGTCCGGCATCAGATTGGCGCAACCGCCTGCCCTGGCACCAAAGACGCGATCTGAACGGGCGCCCGCGGCCTGAAGATCAACCTCCCCGGCCGCTCGACCTGCCACGCCCGATGACCGGGAAGCCGCCCCGGCGCCCTCCAGGCTACCCGCCGGCGTGCGCTCTAGCTGTCGTCGCCCATCCGGAGCGCGGCGATGAACGCCTCCTGCGGGATGCTGACCGAGCCATATTCGCGCATCCGCTTCTTGCCCTCCTTCTGCTTGTCGAGCAGCTTCTTCTTGCGGCTGATATCGCCGCCATAGCATTTTGCGGTCACGTCCTTGCGCATCGCGGCGATCGTCTCGCGCGCGATCACCTTGCCGCCAATCGCCGCCTGCACCGGGATCTTGAACAGGTGGCGGGGGATCAGATCCTTCAGCCGCTCGCACATGCCGCGCCCGCGGGCCTCCGCGGTGCCGCGGTGGACGATCATGCTGAGTGCATCCACCGGCTCGGCATTGACCATGATGCTCATCTTCACGAGATCGCCCTCGCGGTAACCGATCTGGTGATAGTCGAAGCTGGCATAGCCGCGGCTGATCGATTTCAGCCGATCGTAGAAATCGAACACCACCTCGTTCAACGGCAGTTCGTAGGTGATCTGCGCGCGGCCGCCGACATAGGTGAGGTTCTTCTGGATGCCGCGGCGATCCTGGCACAGCTTCAGCAGCGATCCGAGATACTCGTCCGGCACGTAGATCACCGCCTCGATCCACGGCTCCTCGATGTGCGCGATCTGCATCGGATCGGGCATGTCGGCGGGGTTGTGCAGTTCGATCTCGCCGCGATCGTGGGCCAGCCGGATCTTGTACACCACGGACGGTGCTGTCGTGATGAGATCGAGGTCATATTCGCGGGTCAGCCGCTCCTGGATGATCTCCAGGTGGAGCAGCCCGAGGAAGCCGCAGCGGAAGCCGAAGCCGAGCGCGGCCGAGCTTTCCGCCTCGAAGCTGAACGAGGCATCGTTCAGCCGCAGCTTGTAGAGCGATTCGCGCAGTTTCTCGAAGTCGTTGGCATCGACCGGGAACAGCCCGCAGAACACCACCGGCTGCACCGTCTTGAACCCCGGCAGCGCCTCCAGCGCGGGCCGGCGGACGTCGGTGATCGTGTCGCCGACGGCAGTCTGCGCGACTTCCTTGATCTGCGCCGTGATGAAGCCGATCTCGCCCGCGGCAAGCTCGGTCAGTTGCTCGATCTTGGGGCGCATGCAGCCGACCCGGTCGACCAGGTGCTGCGTGCCCGTGGCCATGAACTTGATCTGCTGGCCCTTGCGCAGAATCCCCTCGACCACCCGGATCAGGATGACCACGCCGAGATATGGATCGTACCAGCTATCCACCAGCATCGCCTTCAGCGGCGCATCGCGATCCCCTTTCGGCGGCGGGATGCGGGTGACGATCGCCTCCAGCACCTCGTCGATGCCGATGCCGGACTTGGCGGAGGTGAGCACGGCATCCTCGGCGGGCAGGCCGATAATGTCCTCGATCTCCTTCTTCACCTTGTCCACCTCGGCGGCGGGAAGATCGATCTTGTTGATGACCGGCACGATCTCATGGTCGTGTTCGATCGACTGGTAGACGTTGGCGAGCGTCTGCGCCTCCACGCCCTGCGCGGCGTCGACAACGAGCAACGCGCCCTCGCACGCGGCCAGGCTCCGGCTCACCTCATAGGCGAAATCGACATGGCCCGGCGTGTCCATCAGGCTCAGTTCGTAGGTGATGCCATCCTTGGCGGTGTAGTTCAGGCGCACCGTCTGCGCCTTGATGGTGATGCCGCGCTCCTTCTCGATGTCCATGTTGTCGAGCACCTGCTCGGACATCTCGCGGTCTGTCAGGCCGCCGGTGCGCTGGATCAGGCGATCCGCCAGCGTCGACTTGCCGTGATCGATGTGGGCGATGATCGAGAAGTTGCGGATACGATCGAGGGCTGTCGTCAAGGGTGGTCTGCCGTGGATAGGGGGTTCGGATCGCCGTTAGCACCCCCGGCCGCGATCTGCACCCCCCGCCCGCCGCCGAGCGGGGATGCCGGGATCAGACCACCTTCGCGAAATACTCGATCGTGCGGGCCAGCCCCTCGCGCAGCGCAACCTGCGGCGTCCAGCCGAGCGTCGCGGTGGCGACGGCGATGTCGGGCTGGCGCTGCTTGGGATCGTCCGACGGAAGCGGCATCCGCACCAGCCGGGATTTGGATCCGGTGAGTTCGCGCACCGCATCGGCCAGTTCGATCATCGTGAACTCGCCCGGATTGCCAAGGTTGATCGGCCCGGTCACGCTCGCGTCCGAATCCATCAGCCGCATCAGCCCGTCGACCAGATCGGCGACGTAGCAGAAGGATCGCGTCTGGCTGCCGTCGCCATAGATGGTGATGTCCTGCCCACGCAGCGCCTGGCAGATGAAGTTGGAGACGACGCGCCCGTCATTCGGGTGCATCCGCGGGCCATAGGTGTTGAAGATCCGCGCGACCTTGATCTCGATCCGGTGCTGGCGGTGATAATCGAAGAACAACGTCTCGGCGCAACGCTTGCCCTCGTCGTAGCAGGATCGGATGCCGATCGGGTTGACGTTGCCCCAATAATCCTCGCGCTGCGGATGGACGTGGGGATCGCCGTACACCTCCGATGTCGATGCCTGGAGGATCGGGATGCGCAGCCGCTTGGCCAGACCAAGCATGTTCACCGCGCCAAGGAAGCTCGTCTTCGTCGTCTGCACCGGATCGTTCTGATAATGGATCGGCGATGCCGGGCACGCCAGGTTGTAGACCTGATCGACCTCCACATAGAGCGGGAAGGTCACATCGTGGCGGACCAGTTCGAACCGCGGGTTATCGAGGAGATGATAGACGTTGTGGCGGCTGCCCGTGTAGAAGTTATCGGCGCAGACGACCTCGTCGCCACGCTCCAGCAGCTTCTCGCACAGATGCGATCCCACGAAGCCGGCGCCCCCGGTGACCAGCACCCGCTTCCTGCTCCACGCCGACGTGCGTGCCGTCATCCACATCTTCCCCGTCTCGTGCATCCGACAGCACCGAACGATGCCCCGGTCGTTCCGACTAGCCAAGAGTCGCGGGTTCCGCAAACGGCGAAAGCCCGGCCTGCGCATCGCGCGGACCGGGCTTTCGACTGGCGCATCAGCGACTTGGCCGCCGGCGCGATCGTCTGGCCTATTCGGCGGCTTCGGCGCGCGGGCGACGGCCGCGGCGCTTCGGCTCGGCCACCGGCTCGGGCTGGGGCTCGGGCGCCGGCTCGGCGCGCGGCTTGCGGCCGAGGCCGATCTTGTGCGCCAGCGCGCGGCGATGCTCGGCATAGTTGGCGGCGACCATCGGATAGTCGGCGGCAAGACCAAACGTGTCACGGTACGATTCCGGCGTGTAACCGTGACGGCTGAGATGGCGGCGCAGCGTCTTGTACGGCTTGCCGTCGATCATGCTGATCAGATGATCCGGCTTGACCGATGCGCGCGCCGAAACGGCGCCCTTGGGCTTCTCGACCTCCGGCACGGGGGGCGGGGCGCCAAGCGCCTGTAGCGCACCGAACACGCTCTGGATCAGCGGCCCGACGTCGTTGGTGGACACGCTGTTGTTGCTCACATGCGCGGAAACGATGTCCGCGGTCAGGGCGATGAGGGATTCGCTATCTTCAACCACTATATTCTCCTTCGGCATCGAACCAGAATAAGGAGAGCACCTGCCATATTCCAGAGGTGCGGCGGACAAGACTTGGCGAATACGTGCATGATCGCGTGAAACGGGCGCCGGGACGCCGCCCGGACGCCCGTTGCAGGCCGCTGCGACACCCCCGAAAAGAAGCTGGCGGCCGACCGCACGAAGCGGCTTGAAAGCCGCAGAACCGCTACGTATAAGCCCGCGACCTGCTGCACACCTCCCCCTCACCGGGGCGGGCTCCGTCGGGGAGTAGCTCAGCCTGGTAGAGCACTGTCTTCGGGAGGCAGGGGCCGGAGGTTCGAATCCTCTCTCCCCGACCATTTTGCGCCAGGGCGCGCGAGCAAACGGGGTCCCGTCCGTTTCGCTCGCGCCGCCACCTCATTCTCGCCGCGCGATATCCGGTCACCCGTTGGTCAGTTCGATCCACACCGGGGCGTGATCGCTCGTCTTTTCCCAGCCCCGGACGTCACGATCGACCTGCGCGTCGACAAGCCGGCCGGCGATTGCCGGGCTGAGCAGCAGGTGATCGATCCGCAGCCCGGCGTTCCGGGCATAAGCGTTCCGGAAATAATCGAAGAAGGTGTAGATCGTCTCGTCCGGGTGGATCGTGCGCAGCGCATCCGTCCAACCCTGATCCATCAGGCGCGCAAAGGCCGCCCGCACCTCCGGCGCGAACAGCGCGTCCTCCGTCCACCGCTCCGGCTTGTAGACGTCCTGGCTCGTCGGCATGACGTTATAGTCGCCAGCCAGCACGATCGGCACGTCCGCCGCGATCAGATCGGCGGCATGGGCGATCAGCCGATCGAACCAGGCAAGCTTGTAATCGAACTTGGGGCCGGGGCGCGGGTTGCCGTTGGGCAGATAGAGCCCGCCGATCAGGATGCCGTTCACGGCTGCCTCTATATAACGGCTCTGGGCGGGATCGGGATCGCCGGGCAGCCCGCGCCGCGTCTCGACCGGCGGGCCGACGCGGCTGAGGATGGCAACGCCGTTCCAGCTCTTCTGCCCGTGCCAGACCGCATCGTAGCCGATCGCGCCCAGCGCAGCTTCGGGGAATTTCTCGTCCCCGGCCTTCAGTTCCTGCAGGCAGACGATATCGGGGCGGGTCTCCTCCAGCCAGCGCAGCAGCACCGGCAGCCGGCCGTTGATGCCATTGACGTTGTAGGTCGCGATCCGCATGCCCAATCCTTCTCCGAGCCCGATCCCGGCCGGTCAGGCGACCGCGGCGGCGGGCTGCGCGGTCGAGTCCAGCGCCGCCAGCGCCGCCTCCACCCCTTCGCGCAGCGTGCCGACATAGCGGTCCGCACCGATCGCGCGCTGGATGTCCGGGCTGGAAAGCACCGCCTCTCCCTCCGGCCACAGGCCGACGATCACGGCTGCGCCCGGCGCGCGCTGGCGCACCCGGCGGATCAGGTAGCGCAGATGGGCGGGCGATCCGGAGAGTTCGAGGTAGGACAGCAGCACCACCCGCGCGTCCGCGATGTCGGCCCGCCCGATCGCCTCGCGTGAGACGGCGTGGTGGGGGACGGCGCGTGCCGACACCCCGTTCTGGGCAAGCAGCTGGAGCAGCATCGCCGATACCGTATCGTCGAACGGCCCGCGCCCGGCGACGCAGGCCACTGCGCCGGGGAGCGCGCCGATGGCGCCCCCCGCGCCCGCAATGCCGATCGCGGGATCGTCGTTGGCAACATGATCGCGCAGATCGTCGATGACGGCGAGCATCGTGTTCGTCATCCGCCGCACGCGATCGGCATCGACGGTGCCGCGCGCCTGATCCTCCGCGGCGAGCTTCAGCCCCTCCAGCACGACCGCATCGTAATAGTCGATCAACGGCCGATCGGCGAGCAGCGCCTCGGCCTGGGCCAATGCCTCGTCGGGATTGTTGGCAAGCACGCGCTGGTAGAAGCTCTCGACCGGGGTGAGCGCCGGCCGGTCGCCCAGCAGCACGTCGAAGAACTCCAGACTCTTCACGTGCCGCCCCAGCACCACCAGGCACAGCGTGAGCGGCGTCGACAGGATCAACCCGATCGGCCCCCAGATCCACGTCCAGAACACGGCCGAGACAATCACCGAAACCGGCGAGAGGCCGGTCGAGTGACCATAGAGCAGCGGCTCGACGACATAGCCGACCAGAGGCTCGAGCAGGACGAACAGCAGGGCCGTCCAGATCACCAGCGACCAGCCCGGATCTATCGCGGCCGCCAGCGCCAGCGGGGCCACCGCGGCAAGCATCGATCCGATATAGGGCACGAACCGCAGCAGCCCGGCCAGGATCCCCCACATTGCCGGCGATGGTATGCCGATCGCCCACAGGCCGAGCGTGACGACGATGCCGAAGCAGGTGTTCACCGCCAGCTGCGACAGGAAATAGCGGCTGAGGCGCTGGCCGGCATCGTCCATCGCCATCGTCGTCCGGTGCAGATCGGTCGATCCGAACAGGCGAATGAAGCGATCCCGCAGATCCTCCTTCTGGAGCAGCACGAAGATGGCGACGACCAGGACGATGACCGTCGTCTCCAGCGGACCGAGGATCGGCTCCAGAATGGTGCGCGCCAGCGCGAAGGGCGATGTCTGCGGCTGCGCCACCTCGACCAGAACGGCGCGGCGGCCATCGTCGGCGAGGGTGGCCGCCGCGTCGGGCGCGGGTGGAACGGCCGCTGCCCCCCCGCGGCCGCTTGCCGCGCCCGGCGTAATCGCGGCGGCAGCCTTCCGCCCGCCGATCTCGCGGGTGACCGCGCCGAGCTTGTCGATCGCGAAGGATCGGACGCCCTGCATCTTGCTCTCGATCGTCCGCGCGTAAGCGGGGGCGTTGACGGTCAGCGACGATGCCTGGCTGGCGATCAACGTGCCGACCAGCCCGATAACGCCGATCGCCGCGGCCACGCTCAGGATCACCGCCGGCGCGCGCCACAGCCGCGCCCGTTGCAGCAGATCCACCAGTGGAGACAGCACGAAGGACAGCATCACGGCCAGCGTGATCGGGATCAGAACGTCCTGCGCGAAATACAATGCGGCGATGACCACCGCCGCCACCGCGAGCGACAGGAGGCTGCGTATCTCCGGCATGGCAACCGGCGGGACCTGCGCCGCCCCGCCCCGCCCGCCATGCGCGCCGATCGGCACATCGCCGCTGCCGGTGGCGATATCCTTGTAGCCGGCGATGTCGTCTCCCGCGGCCGCCACCCTACTTCTGCTGGCCGACGATGGCGTCGGCGTTTTTGTCCGCCTCGCGCCGGATCGCCTGTGCCTGCTCCTCCAGGGCTTCCGCGCGGACGTCGGCCTCGCTCTTCAGGGCCCTGGCCTGCTGCTTGCGGGCTTCATCGGCAGCTTCCTGTGCCTCGCGGGTGGCCTTGTCGGCGCGGTCCTGCGCCTCCCCCATGCGCTCGTTCGGCCCCTCGCCGCCGGCTGCCGCGTTGCCGGCGGCGGCGAGCGCCCTGTCCTGCTCGCGCCCGGCCTGCTCGTTCGGGCCGTCACACGCGGCAAGCGCCAGCACCCCAGCCAAGGCAATCGGGGCGATCCGGGTGGGGTGCATCTTCGTTTCTCCAGCAGAAGTGCCCGGCTGAACGCGCGATTCCCCGAATTGTTACGGCATGGCCCATCCGTCCGCTGCCGGGCCCGAAGGCCAGGAGCCCCGCGGCTGCGCTGTCGCCGCCCAGAAACGATCCGCCGGGCGCCCGCCATGCTGCC
>NZ_JAQGLK010000181.1 GCF_028292925.1 Sphingomonas bacterium | reverse complement strand
GCCACCCGCCGTTTCAGCGATGCCCAGGTGATGGAGGCGCTGATGCCGGGCAGCGGCACGGCGCTGGATACCGCCGGGCGCCGGACGCAGCGTGAGGCGATCTCGATCCGCGGGCTCACCCCCGGGGTGGCGTTTGCGCTGGCGCCGTGCTGCAATCCGGTGCCCGGCGACAGGATCGTTGGGCTGCGCCACCCCGGCTCCGCGGTCGAGGTCCACACCATCGATTGCCCCACGCTGGCCGACGGCACGGACTCGGACTGGGTCGATCTGGCTTGGGGCGACGGATCGGACGGTGCCGCGGCGCGGCTCCAGATCATCCTTCGCAACGAGGTCGGCGCACTGGGCATCGCCGCCGGGATCCTCGGCGCGCAGCGGGCGAACATCGTCAACCTGACGCTGGTTCACCGCGACGGCAGCTTTCACACCTTCCACGTCACGGTAGAGGTGCACGATCTGCACCATCTGATGCGTATCCTGGCGGCGTTGCGGGCGGCAGACGCGGTATCCTCGGCCGAACGGCTCACTGCACCAAACCGTTGAAGTGCCTTACCGCTTGCGCCTCGACGGCGTGAAGTCACCGGCCGTTCAGGAATAGCCGCACTGCGCTGCGCTTGATTTGGTGCGGTTTAGGATGCAAGCTGCCGGCATAAAGGGTCAGTGGATTTCCGATGGCTGAAGCGGAGGACATCTCCGTGAACTACCGTGCTACGTTGCGGTCGGTTCAGGCGTTTGCGGATACGGTGCAGTCCGCGGCCACTCTGGCAGAGTTGGAGCATGCTGTGGCGTCGGCCACCCGGAACCTGGGGTTCGATCATTTCGCGATCGTCCACCACGTCGATTTCGGGAAGCTCGCTCCCCATGCGATCCGGATGAGCAACTATCCGGAGTTGTTCATCGCCAGGATCCGTGAAGGACAGTTCGCGCGCGATCCCGTGCTGCGCGCCAGCGAACGGACCAATGTCGGCTTCCTGTGGAGCGACATACCGAACATGATCGCGCTGAACGATCGCGATCGCAGCTATATGCGCCTGGCCAGCGAACTTGGGCTGGCAGAGGGATTCACCGTTCCCTACCACATTCCCGGCGAGACGTTGGGATCGTGCCATTTCGCGGTTGCCGATGTCGGGCGGCTGCCGACGCACAACCTCGCCGCGGCGCAATCGATCGGCGCGTTCGGGTTCGAAGCGGCGCGGCGGCTGGTCGGCATGCGTGAGGACCATGCCAACCTGCTCGCCAAGAGAGTGCCGCTGACGCAGCGCCAGCGCGACTGCGTGGTCGAAGTGGCGCGGGGGAAAAGCGATACCGTCATCGCCCAGCTTCTCGGGCTGCGGCCGCGCACGGTGAACGAATATATCGAGGGGGCGAAGCGGCGCTACCTGGTGGCGACCCGCCAGCAACTGATCGTCCGCGCCCTGTTCCAGTCGGACATCTGCTTTGCCGAGGTCCTCGCCTGACCCCGCGCCGCGCCGCTTCGCTTCGCTTCGCAAAATCTAACGCGCGACGATCTCCACTCCCAATCCGCCGACCGGCCGGCAATTCGGCCAATGGTGCCACTTGGGCGGCCTTGAGCTGGTCAGCGTGATCCGGCCATCCTCCAGCAGGTGGCGCAGCAGCAGCTTCACCTGCAGGCTGGCGAAATGCATCCCCAGGCACGTATGCGCGCCGCCGCCGAATGGGGCGAACGCATAGCGATGCCGGCCCTCGGAGCGTGCGGGCAGGAAGCGATCGGGATCGAACGCATCGGGGTTCGGCCAGTATTGCGGCAGCAGGTGGGTCAGCATCGGGTTCACGCCGACGATCGTTCCGCGCGGAATCTCCACCCCCTCGAACGTGCAGTCGCGCACGGCGCGGCGCCATAGCACGGGTGCTGCCGCGTTCAGCCGCAACGCCTCCTTCAGGATTCGCTCGGCCAGCGCGCAACCGGTCAGCTGCCCGGTAGTGGCGGCGTGAGGATCGGGGATCCGCTCGGTCAGTTCGGCGCGCACCGCTTCCTGCCACTCCGGATTCTTCGCGAGGTAGTAGAGCACCGACACCGTCGCGGACGACAAAGTGTCGAACGATGCCGCGGTGACGAAGACGAGGTGGGATACGATCTCGTCGATCGACAGCCCGGTCTCTGCCCGGTCACGAACCAGGTTGGCGAGCAGATCGCGCCGCTCCGGCCCTGGCCCGCGGGCGAGAAGCCGATCGATCAGGCGGCGGACGTGCGCTTGCGCGCGGGTGGCGCGCCATTCGGAATTTCCCGGCAGCGGCGTCGTCACCACCGACGTGCTCGATCGCATCAGCGATCGGAAGGCGTTGAGATCCGCCTGCGTCGCCAGCGCCTCGTCCTCCCCCAGGAAGGTTGCGAAGCCGATACCGAAGGTGAGCGCCTGGGCCTTGGCATAGGCGTCGAACCGCCCCTGCCGCCATGCCGGCAGGGTAGCCGGGATGACCCGGTTGAAGATACCGAGATACCCCTCCATCTGGTGCTGCTTGAACGCGGCGGCCACCAGCTTGCGGTGGCGCTGGTGATCGTCCCCGTCGCGCAGCAGCAGCCCGCCCTTGAAGTGGCGGCCGAACACCGGCTCCCATCCGCCCGCCGCGGAGAAGTTGCGGGGCGCATCGAACAGCACGAACTCGTTGGCTTCCGGGCCGACCAGCTGGAGGTTCCAGTTACCGCACGCATAGAAGCGATGCACCGGCCCGAACCGCTCGTACATGCGCCGGGCGAAGCGATAGGGATCCATTACCGCCTCGGGCAGGATGCCGAAGAAAGGCATCCCCTTCTTGCCCGGAACATGCGCCAGCCGCCTGGCGGTCACCTCCGGCAGCGCCGCGGCCGGTGAAGGGGGTGGACCGGGGCGGATCGCTGCGGCGCCGGCAAACTGCATCGTCACGTGGCTGAACTCCTCGATCGTTCCGGCGAACCTAGCGCGGATGTTCCGGCCGTTTCTCCCCGGTAGCTACCGGGATGCGCCACGCCCCCGATTGCGCCCATGAGAGGAGGTGACACGACAGGAGCCGCCGATGATCGACATGATCTCCCCCGACAGGCGTTGGCGCTACGCCGGGCCGCTGATGCAGATGCACCGCGATCGGAAAATCGTGTTCGTGGACGGGATGGGCTGGCAGCTCAGTGCCCCCGGCAGCTGGCTGGAGGTCGATGCCTATGACAACGATCACGCGGTCTATCTGATGGCGCGTGACGAGACGAGCGGCGACCATCTCGGATCGCTGCGGCTCCTGCCGACCACCGGCCCGCATCTGCTGGCGGGCGTATTCGGCTCGCTCTGCCCGGAGGGGGCTCCTCGTGCCGACAATGTCTGGGAAATCTCCCGGCTGGTCACGGCCCCGCATGAAGGCACGCCCGGCACCCGTGTGCTCAAGGTCCACCGCCTGCTGGCATTGGCGCTGATCGAGTTCGGGTTGCTCAACGGCATCGACCATTACGTGCTCGTCGCGGAGAGCCAGCGGGTTCCGGCGCTGCTGTCGATCGGCTGGCGGGTGCGGCCGCTCAGCCTGCCGACGCCGTACGACGGCGGGCCACTGATCGAGGCGCTGCAGATCGACGTCGATCCCGCAATCGGCGCCCGCCTGCGCGAACGGCTGGGTATCGCCAGCAGCGTGTTCGTCGGCGGCATCGATGGCGATTCTGATCGGAAGGCGGCATGATCCCGCACCGTTTCGCATCGCTTGCGGCCGCCGCACCGATCGATCCCGTCTCCCGCGATCTGGCGGAACAGGGCTATGCCGTGCTGCGCGGGGCAATCGCCCCCGCCCTGGTCGACGGCATCAACCGCGAGCTGGACGAGCGGATGGCGCGCACGCCCTTCTCCGTCGGCGCGTTCCACGGCAATCGCACCAAACGGTTCCACGGGCTGCTCAAGCGGTCCCGTGGTGCCCATGCGCTGATCCTGCACGACGGCATTCTGGCGGCCGTGCGCACGATCCTGGGGCAATGGTGCGATTTCGCGCAGCTGAACCTGAGCCAGGCGCTGGAGATCCACCCCGGCGCCCCGGCCCAGATCGCCCACCGCGACCAGACGATGTGGCCGGCACCGCGGGGCGAGATCGAATATTCGCTCAACGTGCTGTGGCCGCTCGGCCGCTTTACCGCGGAAAATGGCGCGACGCGGATGTGGCCGGGCAGCCACCACGACCATCTCCAGCAGGAAGGGGACCTCGGCCCTGCCGAGACGTGCCTGATGGAACCGGGCGATGCCTTGCTGTTCCTCGGCTCTACCCTGCACGCAGCGGGGGCTAATCACAGCGCCACGCCACGCCGCGCGATCATCATCAGCTACAGCCTCGGCTGGCTGAAATCCTATGAAAACCAGTCTCTCACCTACTCCCCGGAATTCGCCCGGACGCTCGATCCCGCGCTTGCGGCGATGATCGGCTATCGCTGGCACCGCCCGAACCTTGGCACGTACGACGGCCAGTGCCCGTCGATCCTGCTGCAGGACGAGGTGCCCGAATACCTTGCCACGTTCGATTCGCTCACGCCGGCGCAGACGGACATCGTCGATGCGCATGCCCGACGCGAGCTCGAGCGGATGGCCATCCGGAACAACGATACAGTTTAGGGGAGCACGGATGAACGGACGAAAGCTTGTAGAGCAGCAAAGCGGTGGCGGTGGACGGTTGAGCGAAGCCAGCTTCGGCACGGGCGTCGCGCGGCTGCGTCCGATCGGCAATCGGGCATCGCTGCCGCGCCCGCTGCGCGAGCCGGCCAACGTGAGCCCGGGCAGCCTCGCGACGGCGCGGCGGATGATCCGTGAACGGTCGCGCCGTCACAACTTCTTCGATGCCGGGCTCTTTGCGGATCCGGCCTGGGACATGATGCTGGACCTGTTCGTCGCTGAGGCCGAAGGGCGCGAAACCCCGGTCATGAACCTGTGCCTGTCGTCGCAGGTGCCCGAGACCACCACGCTGCGCTGGGTCAAGACGCTGGAGCATGCGGGCGTCTTCATCCGCCAGAAGGACGAACATGATCAACGCCGCGTGCTCGTGCGGCTGAGCCCGTCCGCGGCGAAATCGCTGGCGGCTTACCTCGACGAGGCCGCCTGATCCCCCTGCCTAGAAGCCCAGTTCGCGATTGATCTGGTGAATCGCGAGATCGACGGTGGCCGGAGCGGGCGACCGCGAATGCTCGTCCAGGGTGACGAGCACCCGCACCAGCTGGTCGCGCGCATCGATCAGCTGGCGGATCCGGAGCGCCCCCGCCTCGCCGTTCTGGTCCGTAGCCGTGCCGCCGATCACTGCGCCGTCCTCACCGTCTGCGGGAACGTGCCACAGCGGCCCCGGCTCGTCGTGGATCGGCCAGGGCGTGCTCCCGCCCGCGGTACGACGGTTCATCGACGAACGACGCGCGGGGCGGGGCAGGCTGGCACAGGAAGATGCAGCTGACAGGTCGTGCGCCTGGGCAAAGCAGTCATCGCATCCTCTCCACCGTGCAACCGGGAACCCGGCCGGGCATCCACGGCGCAGAGCGGCCGGTCAAGTCAATCCTGGCGTCCGTCGAGGGCCGCCGAAGGCACCGCCGTCAGATCGGCAGGGCCAGTTCGCGTGTCAGCGTCCGCGTCGCCCAGAGATAGTGGCATGCACCCCATGCATAGCCGATCGACACCACCGCCATCGCCATCGCCAGCCCCCCGCCCGGCCCCACCGTGCCGGCGCTGAAGCGATCGCTCAGCCCGCCCACCAGGATGGGGCCGAACCCGCCGCCCACCAGCGAGCTGACAAGGCTGGTCACCGCGGTGGCCGAGGCGCGCATCCGCGGGTGCATCATGTTCTGGAACACGCCGGATGTGGTGCCGAGATAGGCATATTGGAACACCGCCGCGACGGCGAGCAGCGCGATCGACGCGCCCGCGCTCTCCCGCGTGACAGCCAGCATGTAGAGCGGTGCGGAGAGCAGCAGCGCGATCCCCGGAATATAGCCATAGGCCCGCGGATCGCGCCGGCCGATGCGGTCCGCCAGCCAGCCGGAGCCGACCACGCTGAACGACGCGGGCAGGCTGGCGATCAACCCCGCGATCACGCCTGCCTGTGCCACGCCATACCCGAACCGGCGCAGCAGGAAGGCGGCAAGGAACGCATTGAGCCCGAACCCGACGACCGAGGCGATGGTCGAACCGGCGAAGAGATGGCGTAACGACCGGCGATCGGCGATGCGCCGCAGCACGGCGCTGAACGGCGGCACCTCCGCAGCGTTTGCAGCAAGCCCGTCATAATGGCCGCGGCGCGGTTCCCCGACCGTCAGCCAGACGAGGATGGCAAGGAGGAAACCGGGCATCGCGGCGAACAGGAACGCCGCCCGCCAGCCATAGGCCTGCGCGATCAGCGCCCCGCCCGCAGACCCCAGGAACGCACCGAGCGGCGGGGCCAGCATCAGCACCGACATCGCCGTCGCCCGCTTGTTCCGGGGGAAGAAGTCCGAGATGACCGACGAGGTGGCGGGCAGCCCCACCGCCTCTCCCACACCCACGCCGATGCGGGCGAAAACCAGCTGCACGAAGCTGCCGGCGAACCCGCACACCGCCGTCGCGATCGACCACAGCAGCGTGCCGATCGATATCAGCGTCAGCCGCCTCCGCCGCTCCGCGATACGCGCCACCCACAGCCCGAGCACCACGTTCAGGACGGCAAAGGCCAACCCGGCCACCAGCCCGATCTGCAGGTCGGTCAGCGCGAACTCGTTCTTGATCGGCTCGACGAGCACGTTCATCACGATGCGATCGATAAACCCGCAGGTGGATATCGCCGCCAGTAGGAACAGCGCCCAGCCGGGCCGTGTCCGCCGCTCGCCAGGCGCCATGCCGCTTGGGGCGGCATCGGCGGCAAGGCCCGCTGAAGCTGGGGAAGGGCCGGCATCGTGCATCGCGAAATCCTCCCGATCGGCAGCTCCACCGGGGGGTGTGCACCTTTTTGTCTGGGTGCAGCTTAGTGGGGCTCACGCGCTGCCGGAAGGGGGTAGCTGCGGGCGGGATTTGCGCTCCGATTCAAACGGGTCTAGCCGTACGGGACTGCTAAAAGGGGCGGCGCTGCCGCCGGGAGTCTGGCTTTTGTCTCTTGAATCGGCACGCACGATCGAACGGCGCGATCGCTTCGAAGAGGGGGACGTCCTGGCCTACGGCCGGGAAGTGGTCGGGCTGGAGGCAGCGGCGCTCGGCAAGCTGGCAGAGGCGATGGACGAATCGTTCGTGCACGCCGTCTCCTTGATCCTGCGGGTGCCGGGACGGGTCGTCGTCAGTGGCATGGGCAAATCCGGCCATATCGGGCGCAAGATCGCTGCCACCTTCGCGTCCACCGGCACACCGGCCGTCTTCGTCCACCCGGCCGAGGCATCGCACGGCGATCTCGGCATGTTGATCACTGGCGATGCCCTGCTCGTCCTGTCCAATTCCGGGCGCACGCCGGAATTGCGATCGATCATGATGCGCGCCAAATCGCTCATGGTGCCGATGGTCGCCATTGCGGCGCAGGCGGGTTCGCCGGTGATGCAGGCCGCGGACGTCAGGCTGTTGCTGCCCCGCACGCGGGAGGCCTGCCCCGTCAACATCGCGCCGACCACATCGACCGCAATGATGCTTGGGCTGGGCGATGCTTTGGCGATGGCGCTGATGCGCGCGCGCGGCGTATCGCGCGATCGGCTGCACGCGCTTCACCCCGGCGGTATGATCGGCCAGCGGCTGATGCCGGTTTCGGCCGTCATGCACGCGGGCGATCGGATGCCGCTGGTCACTGCCGACGCATCGATGCGCGAAGTGATCGTCACCATGACGACGATGAGCTTCGGCGTCGCGGGGGTAGTGGATGAAGAGCGTCGCCTGATCGGCATAATCACCGATGGCGATCTGCGCCGCCATATCGACGAACTGATGTCCTCCTGCGCGGGCGACGTGATGACGCGTGGACCGGTCACCGTAACATTGGACAGCATGACCGAGGACGCCATCGCCCTGATGAACGCCAACCGCATCACATCCCTGTTCGTCGTCAGCTCGGCGGAGCCCTGGGTGCCCGTGGGCCTCGTCCACATCCATGATTTCCTGCGGCCGGGGCAGCTCTGACGATGGCCGACCCAGCGCCCACGGCGAGCGAGCGGGTCGCCATCGTCATCCCCGCGCGCCATGCGTCGAGCCGCTATCCAGGCAAGCCGCTGGCGATGCTGCGCGGCGCGAACGGTGAGGCCAAGCCGCTGATCCGTCGCTCGTGGGAGGCAGCCAGCCGCGTGGACGGGGTCGATCTGGTCTGCGTCGCAACGGACGACGATCGCATCCGCGCCGTTGCGGAGGGTTTCGGGGCGACGGTGTTGATGACGCCGGAAAGCTGCGCCAACGGGACCGAGCGTTGCGCCGCCGCGTTGCCGCTCTTGCGCGAAGACATCGGCATCGTGGTCAATTTGCAGGGCGACGCACCGTTGACGCCGGCCCCGTTCGTCGAGGCACTCGTGGCATTTCTGCAAAGCCACCCGGATGCGATGGTCGCGACGCCGGCGATCCGCTGTTCCCCATCGCTTTATCGCCGGCTGGTGACCGATCAGAGCGAGGGTCGCGTGGGCGGGACGACCGTCGTCGCGCGCGGGAACGGAGAGGCGCTGTATTTCTCCAAGCGCGTCCTGCCCTACGTGCCCGCCGGAGCGGCCGAGGAGGATCCGCCGGTGTGGTTCCACGTCGGCGTCTATGCCTACCGCCGTGCCGCGCTGGAGCGTTACGCGGCGCTGCCGGTCTCGCCGCTCGAACTGCTCGAGGGCCTCGAACAATTACGCTTCCTGGATGGCGGCGTGCCGGTGGCGGTGGTGCCCGTCGATGCGCCGGGTGGCGACGTGTGGGAACTTAACAACCCGCAGGATGTCGCGCCGATCGAGGCGCTTCTGGCGGCACGCGGCATAGACTGAGCAAAGCCGCATACCTCCGGGGCGATCAGCTGGCCGGGGTCGGAAAATCCTGATCGCTCGCCTCACCGAAGACGCGCAGCAGATAGGCGGGAAGATCCCCGCCCGCCGCCGCATCAAGCTCGGCGCGCCCGATGCCGTTGCCGCTGGCATCGGCTTCCCAGTCCGCTGCCACCGCCTCCGCTTCGCCGCGCGACAGCGGCGACTTGTCCTCACGGGCGAGAGACCAGGCGGCCAGAAACTCGGAGGCGTCATCGGCCATCGCTCATTCTCCCGTATGGATGCGGCCGGCCAGCTTCGTCGCCGGGCCCTCTGTCAGCTCGCCTTGCGCATTTGCAGGCGATGGTGGACGTCGATCGCGTCGGCGATCGTATCGTAGAACGTCAGGCTGCCACCGTAGAGTACGGCGCCACGATCGCAATACTGGAGCAGCGTGTTCGGATCGTGCGATACCATGATCAGCGCGGCGGTCTCCCGACGGTTTGCCAGTTCCCTTTCGGATCGTTCGCGGAAGCGTTCGTCGCCCGCGCCCGTCACCTCGTCGATCAGGTAGCATTCGAACTCGATCGCGAGCGACACGCCGAAGGCCAGCCGCGCCGACATGCCAGCCGAATAGGAAAAGATCGGCTGGTGGAAATAGGGGCCGAGTTGCGCGAACTCCTCGACGAAGCCGAGCATCTCGTCCTCATCCTTGCCGTAGATGCGGGCGATGAAGCGGGCATTGTCGGCGCCGGTCAGGCTCGCGACGAAGGTGCTGTTGTAGCCGATCGGCCACGATGTCGACATCGTCCGAATTATCTTGCCGCCGGACGGCGCCTCGATGCCGGAGATCAACCGCATCAACGTGGATTTGCCCGCGCCGTTCGCACCGCAGATGCCGATGCTCTCGCCGCGCTGGATGGTGAAGCTCAGATCGCTGAACACCTGCTTCTGGAACTTGCGGATGTGATAGCTTTTGGAAACGTTCTCGAACTGGATCATGGCATCGTTCCACTCACATCCGCAACACGCCCGGCGGGCCGCCACCCTGTAATACGCGCCGCTCGCTTAGGCAAAACGGCCGCCGGCAGAGGTGGTTCAACGTAGCGCCGGACCGGATCGATCCGTCCACGGTGGCCGTTCCGCGATCACGCTTCCCAGCCGATGTCGACCGACACACCCGGTTCGGCCCGGTCGGGCGCAGCCTCGCACAGGATCCGCACCGCATCGGCCCGCGCGCGGGCAAGTATGGCCGGCGGTACGTCCAGCCGGTGATAGACCCGGTCGGCGCCCGCCAGCCATCGCGCCTGCCGCAGCGTCAGGTCGTCGGGATCGGCGGAGCGGAGGGCGATGGCATGCAGCACGGCGCCGCCTTCGCCCCCGTCCCCGGTATCGGCGGCGGCCCAACGTGCCACCGCGGCAGGATCGGCCGTCCCGAGCGGATCGAGCGGCCCGCCCGGCTCCAGCGCGCGGTCGATCGCGCGTCGCCGTGCGTCCGCCGCCGGCCAC
>NZ_JAQGLK010000023.1 GCF_028292925.1 Sphingomonas bacterium | reverse complement strand
CTCGCCCGGCTGACCGCGGTCAAGCCCGGCGCGGCACAGGCCGGACCGGGACGCGCACCGAGCGCGGCGGCCACCGCGGCGGTGCTCGGCAAGGTGCCGCAGAGCTAGGCCGTGTCTGCAAAGTAGGGCGCTAGCCGCCACTCCCGCGCTTGCCCGCGCGGCTCGCCAGGCACACGGCCCGCTCCTCCGCCATGGCCCGGCACAGCCCGAGCAGCGCCGTCATTCCCGCCGTTTCGAAGCGGCCGCGGCGGACGATCGTGTAGAGGCGGCGGCGGAGCGAGAGGCCGGTGACCTCCAGCGGCACGAGGCGGCCGGCGGCGAAGGCGTCGGCCAGCGCCAGGCGGGAGACGCAGCCGATCATCGTGCCGGCGGCCACCGCGCTCTTGATCGCCTCGATCTGGTTGAACTCGGCGCCGATCCGCCAGCGGCTCCAGTACGGCCCCATCGCCCGGTCGAGCGTCTGGCGGGTGCCCGATCCCTGCTCGCGCACCACCCACGCCTCGGCCAGCGCCTCGTCGATCGTGCAAGCGCCGCGTGCCGCCAGCCGGTGGCCGGGGGCGCAGAAGACGGCGAGTTCGTCGTCCAGCCAGTCGCCGACGATCAGGTCGGGATCCTGATAATCGCCCTCGATCAGCCCGAGATCGAGATCGTGGGCGAGCACCCGCGCGGCGATCGCGTTCATATTGTCGATCGCCAGATCGATCCGCGCCTCGGCGCCGAGTGCGCGGTAGCGTTCGATGAGGGCGGGGGCGAGGTGGTTGCCGACGGTCACGGTAGCGCCCAGCCGCAGCGGCCCCGGACCGCCGCGCCCGCCGAGCACCGCGTCCAGCTCGCTTGCGCGGTCGAGCAGGTCGATCGCGCGGGGCAGCAGCATCCTGCCCGTCTCGTTCAGCCGCAGCCGCTTGGCCGAGCGGTCGAACAGCGGCCGGCCGCAGCGCCGTTCCAGTTCGGCCAGCGCGGTGCTGGCCGCCGATTGCGACATGGCGATCGCCTCGGCACCCGCGGAGACGTTCTCCCGCGCGGCGATGGCGACGAAGACTTCCAGGTGGCGCAGGGTGAACTGCATAGGCTTATGCGCTCCCTGGATAAGGATCATCCGAAATACCCACTACAACGATGGGAGCAGTCTCCCTATCTCGCCCACAGATTCGAATCGGAAAGAGACATCATGGCAAGCGTGCGCAGCGAGCGGGTCCTCAGCGTCAATCACTGGAGCGACACGCTGTTCAGCTTCACCACCACCCGCGATCCGGGCTTTCGCTTCGAAAGCGGGCATTTCGTGATGATGGGGCTGAAGCTGGACGGCAAGCCGCTGCTGCGCGCTTATTCGATCGCCAGCCCCCATTATGACGACAAGCTGGAATTCCTGAGCATCAAGGTGCCGGGCGGCAAGCTGACCTCCGAATTGCAGAACATCCAGGTGGATGACGAGGTGTTCGTATCGAACAAGCCGGTCGGCACGCTGGTGGTGCACGATCTGAAGCCCGGCAAGCGGCTGTTCCTGTTCGCCACCGGCACCGGCCTGGCCCCGTTCATGAGCATCATCCAGGATCCGGAGGTGTATGAGCGGTTCGAGAAGGTGATCCTGATCCACGGCGTGCGGACGGTGAGCGAGCTGGCCTATCGCGACTTCATCGAGAAGGAACTGCCCAACCACGAATATCTGGGCGAGGAAATCAGCGCCAAGCTGCTTTATTATCCGACCGTGACGCGGGAGGATTTCATCCACCACGGCCGGATCACGACGCTGGTGGAATCGGGCAAGCTGTTCGAGGATCTGGGTATCGCCCCGCTCGATCCGGCGGAAGATCGCGGCATGATCTGCGGCAGCCCGGCGATGCTGGCGGATACCAGCGCGATGCTCGATTCGCGCGGCTTCGTCGTGTCGGCGGGGCAGGGCGAACCCGGTGACTATGTGATCGAGCGCGCTTTCGCGGAGCGGTAGGCGGTTCGGCGCGGTTGCGTGCGACGCAATCGTGCCGGCGCTCTTTGCGGGCGCGCTGTGGTTGTGGTGTCAACCTCCGCGGATTATCTGCTGCATCGCAACATAAGAAAGACCCGCGATGCAGCCCGAACTCTTCCACTTCGCCTACCCCGCCGCGATGAGCAGCAAGGCCGCCGCCGCAGCGACCGTCGTCACCTCCGCGATCGGTGTGCTTTCGGCGCTGGCGTTCGGCTTCATCGGCTGACCATCGCGCTCGGCGGACGGCCCCGCGCCTCTGCCGCGTGACTATCGGAGCGGTCGCGAAACGCGCGCCGCTCCCGCGATCAAGCCACGCAGGCCCTGATCGTCCGGGGCTCCGGGCGGGGCCCGCGCGCTTCGTACAGCGCGACATAGGCGTCGATCGCCTCGATCCGCTCCCGCTTCACCCGCGCATAGCCCACCGCCGCCAGCTCGCAATCGAGCAAGGCGGGCGGCGTGCCGTGGCGCGCGGTCGGGCGGTCGGCATCGACGATCACCACCCGCCCGCCAGGCTTCAGGGCGGGGCGCAGCCGCCACAGGAATTCGTAGGGCGCGCCGATCTCGTGATACATATGGACCAGGTAGATCTGGTCGAACGTGCCCGCGCCAAGCTTCGGATCCTCCGCGGTGCCGAGGACGACGGCGACGTTGCGCAACGACGCGCGGCTGATCCGTTCCGCCAGCCTGGCCGTGGTATCGGGCATGATGTCTTCGGCGACGACCCGGCCCCGCGCGCCGACACGCTGCGCCAGCCGGACGGTATAATAGCCCTCGCCCGCGCCGATGTCCGCAACGGTCATGCCGGCCGACGTGCCGGCGCTGTCCATCACCCGCTTCGCCTCGCTCGCGTCCTCGCGCCGATCCTCGGTGGAGAAGCGGGGGGAGACGATCGCAGCAACGGGGCGGCTGGCGGGAGGGAAGGCCGGCTGCGCGGTGGCCGCCCCGCTCGGTGCCGGGTCGGGTGCAGCCTGGCCGCAGGCGGCGAGCAGGACGAGCGGCAGGACGGCGCGGGCGATGCCGCCACCCCTCTGCCGCTGGCCCCGATCAGTCGACATCCTCGACCTCGACCGTCTCACCCGAGACGCGCTGCGACAGCGCCGCGGCCATGAACGGATCGAGATCCCCGTCCAGCACATCGGACGGGGCGGTGGAGACCACGCCGGTGCGGAGATCCTTCACCATCTGATACGGTTGCAGCACGTAGGAGCGGATCTGGTGGCCCCAGCCGATCTCCGTCTTGGCGGCGTATCCGGCCATCGTCTCGGCCTCGCGGCGCTGGAGTTCCTGCTCGTACAGGCGGGCCTTCAGCTGCTTCATCGCCTCCGCGCGATTCTTGTGCTGCGAACGCTGATTCTGGCAGGCGACGATGATGCCGGTCGGGATATGCGTGATCCGCACCGCCGAGTCGGTGGTGTTGACGTGCTGCCCGCCGGCGCCCGACGATCGGTACGTGTCGATCTTCAGATCCTTGTCGAGCACCTCGATGTCGATATCCTCATCGACTTCGGGATAGACCCAGACGCTGGCGAAGCTGGTGTGGCGGCGTGCGGCCGAATCGTACGGGCTGATGCGGACGAGGCGGTGCACGCCGCTCTCCGTCTTGGCATAGCCGTAGGCGTTCTCGCCCTTGACGAGGATCGTGGCGGATTTGATCCCGGCCTGCTCGCCCGAATGATAGTCGATCAGCTCGACCTTCAGCCCGCGGCGCTCGGCCCAGCGCGTGTACATGCGTTGCAGCATGCCCGCCCAATCCTGGCTCTCGGTGCCGCCGGCGCCGGCATTCACCTCGATATAGCTGTTGTTCGCATCCGCCTCGCCGGCGAGCAAGGCCTGGATCTTGTCATGCTCGGCCCGCCTGGCGAGCGCCGCGATGGCCGCGACGCCCTCATTCACCATCGCCGTATCGCCCTCGGCCTCGGCCATCTCGGTCAGCTCGATGGTGTCGGCCAGTTCGCTCTCGATCGCGCGGGTGGCGCCGATCGCCCCGTCCAGCCGGCGACGTTCGCGCATCACCTCCTGCGCGGCCTTGGGATCGTTCCAGAGCGACGGGTCCTCGACGCGGTTGTTCAGCTCGTCCAGCCGCCGGAGCGCGCGATCCCAATCGAGAAAGCGGCGCAGCAGCGCCAGTGCGTCGTTGATCTGGTCGACATGTGCCTGCGCTTCGGCGCGCATGGTCGTTCTCCGAGGAAGGTCGTCTGGCACCACGGGCGCCTTGCCCGCGGTAAACCGTCATGTAGGGGCGCGACCTAGTAGATACCCCCTTCGCGGGCAAGGAAATCGCTTTCGCCCGTGCGCTGGCGCTGGGCCTGCACGGTGGCGCCGCGCTTCACGATCTCCTCGCGGCGGATGCTGCGGCGCGGTTCGCTCTCGGGCTTGAACGCTTCCCAGATCACCGCCGCCTTGGGATCGTCGGTCGGCCAGGCGCCGAACACGCGGCGGCCGGACTTGCGATCGATACGAACCATGCGGATGCCGGGGGGCGCCTTGAACGGCACGATCGGCATGTCCTTCATCGCCACCGTCGCGAACTGCTTGAAGATCGGCGCGGCGACCGTGCCGCCCTGCGCATAGCCACCCAGCGGACGCGGCTTGTCGTAGCCGAGATATACGCCCGCGACGAGATCGGCCGATCCGCCGACGAACCACACGTTGGTCGGCCCGGTCGACGTGCCGGTCTTGCCGAACAGCGGCCGGCCGAGATCGCGCAGCGTGGTGGCGGTGCCGCGCTGGACGACGCCTTCCAGGATGTGGACGGTCTGGTAGGCGGTCATCGGATCCATCAGCTGCTTGGTGCGCAGCGGCGGGCGGGGCATCGCCTTGCCGTTCCAGTCCGGCGCGTTGCAGCCGTCGCACGGCCGCGTATCGGCGCGGAAGATCACCTTGCCGCGGCGATCCTGCACATAGTCGATGATCGTCGGCTTCAGCGCCTTGCCGTTGTTGGCGAGCATCGCATAGGCGTTGGTCAGCTTCAGCACCGTGGTGTCGCCGGCGCCGAGCGAGATGGCGAGCACGGCGGGATAGTCGCCGATCCCCATCGTCTTGGCGGTGCGGACGATCTTCGCCATGCCGGTCTGTGACGCGGCGCGCACCGTCATCAGGTTGCGCGACTGTTCGACGCCCCAGCGCATCGTCTGCGGGCCGGCATTGCCGCCGGAAAAGTTGCGGAAGCATTTGTTGCCGAGCCGGGCCGACTGATAGACGCAGAACGGCCCGTCGACGATGATCGACGCCGGCGTCATCCCGGCATCCAGCGCGGAGGCGTAGACGAACGGCTTGAACGTCGATCCCGGCTGGCGCAGCGCCTGCGTGGCGCGGTTGAACGAGGCGCCGCGCGCATCGAACCCACCCTGCATCGCCAGCACCCGGCCGGTATGCGGATCCTCGGCGACCATCCCGCCGGACACGGCGGGGATGTTGCGGAGCGACCAGGTGCCGCCGTCGCGCTTCACCGCGATCACGTCGCCCACCTTCAGGAAATCGAAGGCGTGCCCGCCGACGCCGCGGCGGGGCATGGCGGCGGCCCCGGCGGGCATCGTGCCGGTGGCGCCGTCGGCGAAGGTCAGGGTGGCGGTGCGCCCCGAAAGATCGCTGACGACGGCGGTCAGCCAGTCCTTGTAGCCGGCGCCGATATTGGCGGCGGCAAGCTGTCGCGACCAGGCGCCGCCCTCCGCATCGAAGTGGCGCAGCGGCCCGCTCCAGCCCTTGCCGCGATCGTAGCGGACCAGCCCGTCGCGCAGCGCCGTCTCGGCGGCCTGCTGGATTGCCGGGTCGAGCGAGGTGCGCACCCACAAGCCGCCGGAATAGACGCTGTGCGGGCCGGTCTTGGAGGTCTCGCCGAACTTTTCGATCAGCTCGCGGCGAACCTCCTCCATGAAATAGCCGCCGACATCCTCGCGCGGCGGCAGCACGCGGCCGACCGTGCCGAGAGGTTCGGCCTGCGCCGCGGCCAGATCGGTGGCGGAGATGTAGCCATTGGCGTGCATCTGGCCGAGCACCCAGTCGCGCCGCTCCAGCGCGCGCGCCTCGTGCCGTTCCGGGCTGTAATTGGAGGGCGCCTTGGGCAGGATCGCCAGATAGGCCATCTGCGGCAGCGTCAGTTGATCGACGTCGCGATCGAAATAGGCGCGGGCCGCGGACTGCACGCCGTAGGCGTTCCGGCCGAGGAAGATCTGGTTGAGGTAGAGTTCCAGGATCTGCTGCTTGGAAAGCGCGCGTTCGATCCGGTAGGCGAGGATCGCCTCGCGGATCTTGCGGCTGACCGAATATTCGTCGCCGACGAGAAGGTTCTTGGCGACCTGCTGGGTGATCGTCGATCCGCCGCGTGCCCGCGCGCCCGATCCCATCTTGGAGACGTAATCGATCACCGCGCCGGCAAGCCCCGGAAAATCGATGCCGTGATGCTGGAAGAAGGTCTTGTCCTCCGCCGATATGTAGGCGGCGATCAGGAGCTTGGGATATTCGTCGAACGCCAGCTCGACCCGGCGTTCGCGCGCATAGCTGTGCACGGGCGTGCCATCGATGGCGCGGACGTTGGTCGGCAGGGGCGGTTCGTAGCCGAGCAGGGTTTCGGCAGACGGCAGCCCGCGCGCGAAGATCAGCGCGATGGCCAGCCAGGCGAGCAGGAACAGCCCGATCAGCACCGCCACCGCCCGCACCCAGCGGCGGGCAAAGATCATCCGAACGCGGCCGAGCGCGCCCCCCGCCTCGCGGCGCGAGCCGGTATCCACATCGCTGCCGGAAGGAATGGCCATGTCGGCTGCGGAAATAACAGCTTTGCCGCTGTTTGGAAGCCGGCCGTTGCGCGCCCGTGCGGCGGGCCGCTTCTAGCGTGCCGCGAGCTGCCGGGCGAAGTGCGCCTCGACCGCGCGACGCACGCCGATCGCGATGTTGCGTTGATATTCGGGCGAGAAGATCAGCTCCCGATCCGCCTCGTTCGAAATGTAGCCCGTTTCCAGCAGCACGGAAGGCACGTCCGGCGCCTTCAGCACGATCAGCCCGGCGAAGCGGTGGAACTCGCCCTTGAACGGGATCGTCGCCGACATTTCGCGCTGCATCAGCGCGGCGAAGGCGGAGGACACGTTCATCGTCTCGCGCCGGGCGAGATCGATCAGGATCGACGAGACGTCGTCATTCTCGCCACCCAGATCGACGCCGTTCAGGATGTCGGCCTTGTTCTCCTTGGCGGCAAGCTGCGCCGCCACGCGATCGGACGCCACTTCGGACAGGGTATAGACGGTGGCACCGCGCGCCGCGGCATTCGGTGCGCTGTCGGCATGGACCGAGATGAACAGATCGGCCTTCAGCCGCCGGGCGATCTCGCGCCGGTCGCCCAGAACAAGGAAGCGATCGTCCTCGCGCGTCATGGCGACGCGGACGCGGCCGGATCGCACCAGTTCGTCGCGCATCGCGCGGGCGATGGCGAGCGCGGCATCCTTTTCGCGAAAGCGCCCGTCGATGGAAAGCGCGCCGGAATCGTGGCCGCCATGCCCGGCATCGATCACCACGAGCGGCCGGTTCGCGCCCCGCGCGCCCGATATACGCGGCCGGCGCAGCACGCCGCGCTCCGGCGCCGGATCGAGCGGGATGGTGATGCTGCCCTGCTGGGCCGCGGCCGTGCGGAACAGCGGCGGCAACGTCGGCGTCTGCGCGAACATCCCGCCGGACGCGCCGATCCGGGCCCGCGAATCGCCGAAGAACACGTTTGCCTCCCCAGCGCCGTCCACGCGCATGGTGGCCGGGCCGGCGCGGGCATCGACGCCGCCGACGACGGCCGCGCTCAGCGGCGACAGGCCGGGCAGGGCGGCGGCGAGCAGGGCGAGCGCGGTGAACACGTATCTATCCTGCCGCGCCGGCGCGGTGCCGGTCCAGTCGTAATCGACGGGCGCTGCCCTCCCCGCGAGAGCGCCCGCTGCCGGCACGTTGCGGGGGCCGGCGTTGCCGGGGAGCTTTCGGTTGCCCGCCCCGGTAACGGATGCTAGCAACATGTGTCAGAACGGGGATGGTTTCGCGAACGCGCGATCTCTTCCGTTCGGCATGGTGCCGGCGCATCCGCCGCCGGACTTCTAGGTTGACGCTGCATGATCCGTTTCGTTCCGAGCCCCGACCCGACCAAGGACGGTCGCGGCGCGTGGGGCCGGACACCTGCTTCGGCGCGATGCGCCGAAGGCGGAATTGCTGCGGATGCGAACAACGACACATCCACCCGGACGAACGCGGCGCTGACGCTTCTGCCAAGCGCCCCGTCCCATCCCTATCGCGCGCCGCCCCGCTTTGCGGCGGCACGGCGCGCCCGGAGACATACAAATGACAATGCGCATGTTGATCGACGCGCGCCACCGGGAAGAAACCCGCGTGGCGGTGGTCAAGGGTAACCGCGTCGAGGAATTCGATTTCGAGTCCGCCGAACGCAAGCAGCTCAAGGGTAACATCTATCTCGCGAAGGTGACCCGCGTCGAACCGTCGCTGCAGGCGGCGTTCGTCGATTACGGCGGCAATCGCCACGGCTTCCTGGCATTTTCCGAGATCCACCCGGATTATTACCAGATCCCGAAGGAGGATCGTGACGCGCTGCTGCGCGAAGAGGCCGAGCATGCCGCCGAGGAAGAGGCGCTGCGCGGCGATCACGACGATGACGACGATCACGCCGACGACAGGTCGTTCGGCAGCCGCGACGCCGAAACCGGCGATGCCGGTGACGACCATGCGGACGACGACGATCATGGCGATCACGACCATGATTCCGACGCCGATGCCGACGGCGACCAGGAGGGCGAGCCCGCACCGGCCCGCGCCGGTGGCGGCGGCGAAGAGAATGCCGTCGAGAACCTCCGCCAGAAGCGGATGAACCTGCGCCGCCGCTACAAGATCCAGGACGTGATCCGCCGCCGGCAGGTGCTGCTGGTGCAGGTCGTGAAGGAGGAGCGCGGCAACAAGGGTGCGGCGCTGACCACCTATCTCAGCCTGGCCGGGCGCTATTGCGTGCTGATGCCCAATACCAGCCACGGCGGCGGCATTTCGCGCAAGATCTCGAACGCGTCGGATCGCAAGCGGCTCAAGACGATCATGGCCGATCTGCAGCTGCCCTCGTCGATGGGCTGCATCGTCCGCACCGCCGGGCTGCAGCGCACCAAGACCGAGATCAAGCGCGACTTCGACTATCTGGCCCGCCTGTGGGACGAGATCCGCGAGACGACGCTCAAGTCGGCCGCGCCCGCCCTGGTCCACGCCGACAGCGACCTGATCAAGCGCGCGATCCGCGACATCTACAACAAGGACATCGACGAGGTGATCGTCGAGGGCGAGGAGGGGTTCCGCGCCGCGCGTTCCTTCATGAAGCTGCTGATGCCCGGCCACGCCAAGAAGGTGCAGCCTTATTCCGATACGGTGCCGCTGTTCCAGCGTTCCGGCGTCGAGGATCAGCTGGCGGCGATGTACAATCCGCTCGTCCAGCTGAAATCGGGCGGCTACCTGGTCATCAACCCGACCGAGGCGCTCGTCTCGATCGACATCAACTCCGGCCGCTCCACCCGCGAGCACAATATCGAGCAGACCGCGGTCAACACCAACCTGGAGGCGGCGCACGAAATCGCCCGCCAGCTGCGCTTGCGCGACATGGCCGGGCTGGTGGTGATCGATTTCATCGACATGGAAAACAGCGGCAACGTCCGCAAGGTCGAGAAGGCGATGAAGGGCGCGCTGGCGAACGATCGCGCGCGCATCCAGGT
>NZ_JAQGLK010000156.1 GCF_028292925.1 Sphingomonas bacterium | reverse complement strand
AGCTTGGCCTGCGCCTGCCAGTGGCGGCGCCATGCCTGCCGCTGCCGCGGGGTCAGGGTGACCAGCCGGATGGGCCGTGGCGCCGTGACAGGATCCAGCTCGGGCGCTTCCGCGGCCGGTGCTTCCTCCTCCCGGATCTCGCCGTCCGGCACCACGCCGTCGGGCTCGGCGGCATCATCCTCTTCAAGCCCGGCCTGCGGACCGACCGCGGTGCGCCAGCACGGCGGGCCTTCCAGATCGCCGAGATCGGTCAGGGCGATCCGAAGATCGTCCAGCGTGCGCTGGACGTTGTCCCGTACGGCGAAGGCGCGGTGGCTGGAGCGGCGGGGGCCGTGGCTCAGCCGATCGTCGCTCTCGGGAAAGTCGGATAACTCCTCGCGGCGGATCAGCTCCGCAAGCAGCTCCTGGTCCTCGTTCGGGCCGTGACGCAATCTGGCCAGCATGGAATCCAGCCGGGCGAGACCATCGATCACAAGCTGCGCGCGCTGGCGCCGCACATGCAGCCGGGGCAATAACTGGTCCGCGTCGTACCAGCGCGCTCGCGCCCACAGCAGCAACGTGTCGATGGCTTTCGGCAAGAAGGCCATGCCGTTCGGATCGTGATCGCCCTCGGCCGTGTAGACGATCGGGATCGACCTGGCGACGACGTGGTAGCGGCGATCCGTCATCGTCCTTCTCCCTCACGGCCAGATCGGTGCCGGCGCCAGCGATCCCGCGATCAGCAACAGCCCTACGGCGCCCGCAAACCCGGCCTGCACCGCGACAAGCGGCCGCACCCACGGCAGCATGCGCTCGGCCGCCATCAGCAGCGCGGTGACGACCATGATCGGCAGCGCCAGCGTGCCGACCACGATGCTCAGGAGCATCAGCGCCCAGCAACAGCCGACGCAGACCGCGCCGTAACGCAGGCCGATCCCCGTCGCGGCGCGCCACGGCGCATCGCCACGCCAGTTCGTCAGGACCATGCTGATCGGACTGCGGCAGGCGGCGAGGCAGGCGCGCTTCATCGGCGTGAACTGATACGCCCCGGCCAGCAGCGCCGCCGCCCCGGCAACCGCCCATGGCCGCGCCGCGATCGCGTCCACGCCGCCGAGCAGCGGGCCAAGCAGCGCTCCTGCGGCCAGCAACGCCAACCCGGCCAGCACCCATGCGAGCACGAAGGCGGCCGCGGTCGCGAGGAGCAGCCGCCGGCAATCGCGCCGCCTTGCCACCAGCCGCGCCATCGTTTGCAGGAAAGGCAATGCCGGCGGCAGCATCATCGCGACGATCATGATCGCCCACCCTGCCAGCCACACCGATGTCGCGGCGTGGCCGGCGGCGGGGCCCGCGACCGCGCCGTGCCCGTGCATGCCGGGGTGCCGGGCGCTAGCCGGCCCAACGCCGTTTGCGCCCCAGCCATGCCCCGCGCCGTGCCCTCCGCCGTGCCAGGCCACCATCGCCATCCAGGCGACGGCGGCGATCGCCAGAACGGCGATCGTCAGCGGCCGCCGATGATCGTCGGCGGTGCGCTGATCCCCGGCGGCCGGATTCACTGCCATGCGCCGTAATCGAAGTGCGCCAGCATCCCGGCGCGACCCGCATAGGCGAATGGCGCGCCCGGCAGCGGTGCCACCGCCATTTCGAAGCGCGCCATCTTCTGAACCTCGACCGGGCCATTCAGCCGAAGCTCGTGGTGCAAGGCGCTGTTCTCGATTGTCAGCGGCCTGGTGCCACCGTCCATCACGGCGGGGCCGCCGTTGGCGTAGGCCAGCCGAGCCTGATCTACCTCTACCTTGATCTCCCAATTGGTGCCGGTGCCTGTCCGGGAGATCGTCGCTGCGCCGCGGTCGATGACCGTGCCGAGCAATTGCGAGAGATCGCTAAGCGTCTCGCCGCCCTTGCCCATGAACGCATCGAGCAGCAGTTCCCGCGTATCGGGCGGCAGCCGGCTGTCGGCATACAGTGCCGACTGGCTGCCGCCCCGATTGCCGTGGAACGAAGCGGCCACCAGCGAATGGCCGCCGACCTCTTGGCCGCCGATCCGCGAACCCGGATCGAACGTCCAGACGTAGATGGCGCTGCAATGGTCCTCGTCGGGCTTGTCGCTCGCCCAGCAGGGGCAGATCGTATAGCAATCGCAGCATTCGATGAATTCGCCCTTCAGGGAATTGATCCTCATCGCCTGCTCCTAATTTCGGATCAGCACCTGCTGAAAGACGGGGGGCGTGGAACGCTTCGAGCGGACTTGCACGATTGCGCCGGGCGCCGGGGCGTTGCCTGCCTCTGCCTCGATCAGGACGCGGCGGATCGACCACGCGCCCGTGATGTCGGGCGCAGCACGTCCGATTTCGAACGCGCCGATGCTCGCGATCACCTCGTTCGGTATGCCATCCACCGTGCCGGCCAGCCGAAACTCGCGCCTGCTCGTGCGATACTGGGCCTGGGTGACGATCAGGGTATCGGGGCCAGGCTCCGGCCCGACATTGATCGATACCGACGCCGTCTTGGGGCCACCCGCGCCCTGCACGCTCAACGTAAACCCGTAGATGCCGGCAACCGCCGGTGTGAAGGCCGCGCGTGCGCTGCCCTGACCGGTCAGGGCCACGGCCGGCCCCGCCGTCTGGCTCCACGCATAGGCGGTGGCGCCGCGCGATCCGGTGCCGTCTAGGATCACCTCCTCGGTAGCCACCGCCGCCGGTGCGGCGAAAGCGTCCGCTTCCACGTCGAGATTGGCGGCCGGCGCGCCGATCAGTTCGACGGACTGGCGGCCGATGCCCTTCCGGTCGGACACGACGTCCAGCACTGCAGGGGCAGCATCGATGCCGGCAAACACCTGCGGGCTGGCCGTGATGGTCAGGCCCAGCGCGGGAATCGTGAGCGAAGCGGCCGGATCCGACGAGCGCGCCTTCACCGTCAGGGTGT
>NZ_JAQGLK010000124.1 GCF_028292925.1 Sphingomonas bacterium | reverse complement strand
GGCGGACAGCGACGCGGCGCTGAGCGCGCTCGCCGAACGACGCCCCTCGCTGGTGCTGCTCGACGTGTGGCTGCACGGCTCGCGGCTGGACGGGCTCGACCTGCTCGACGAGATCAAGCGCCGGGATCCCTCCCTGCCGGTGCTGGTCATTTCCGGGCACGGCAACATCGATACGGCGGTGTCGGCGGTGCGCCGCGGTGCGGTGGACTTCATCGAGAAACCGTTCGAGGCGGAGCGGCTGCTTCACCTCGTGGCGCGCGCCACCGAAACCGAGCGACTACGCCGCGAGAACGCGTCGCTGCGCGCGCAGATCGGGCAGGATGACGAGCTTACCGGCAATTCCGGGGCGATCAACGCGGTTCGGGCGACGCTGAAGCGGGTCGCCGCGACCGGCAGTCGGGTGCTGATCAGCGGGCCGGCCGGGGTCGGCAAGGAAGTGGCGGCGCGGCTTCTCCACCTGTGGAGCCCGCGCGTGAACGCCCCGTTCATCGTCGTCAGCGCGGCGAGGATGACGCCGGAGCGGGTCGAGGAGGAACTGTTCGGCAGCGAGGACGGCGGCTCCGTGCGGCCCGGGCTGCTCGAACAGGCGCATGGCGGGACGATCTTTCTGGACGAGATCGCGGACATGCCACTGACCGCGCAGGCCAAGATCCTGCGTGTGCTGACCGACCAGAGCTTTACCCGCATGGGCGGGCAGCGGATCGTCAAGGTCGATGTGCGGGTCGTCTCGGCAACTTCCAAGCCGCTGCCCGGCGAGATCGAGGCCGGACGCTTCCGGGAGGATTTATACTATCGGCTCAACGTCGTGCCGGTGCATCTTCCCGCGCTGACCGAACGGCGCGAGGACATACCGGCGCTGGTCGATCACTTCGTCGCGCGCTACGCCGCCGAGCGCCGCGTCGCCACGCCGCAAACCTCGCCCGAGGCGCTCGCCGCGCTGCAGGCCTATGACTGGCCCGGCAACGTGCGCCAGTTGCGCAACGTGGTCGAGCGGACGATCATCCTGGCGCCGGGCGAACGCCTGCGGACCATCGACGTCGACATGCTGCCGCCCGAGGTGATCAGCGATCAGGAGAGGCTGAATCCGGGCAACGCCGCCAAGTCGATCATGGGCACCCCGCTGCGCGAAGCCCGCGAGACGTTCGAGCGGGAGTATCTCCGCGTGCAGATCCGCCGGTTTTCCGGCAACATCAGCCGTACCGCCACGTTCATCGGCATGGAGCGTTCGGCTTTGCACCGCAAGCTCAAGACCTTGGGACTGGGGGATACCAAGCCGGAAGAGGAAGAATGATGACAATGGACCTGCCTGTCATGCTGGGTTAGGGTTGCTGCACTGCGGCAATCCAGTCGCAGAGCACGACGCCGTGACGATGGCGCGATCGCGGGCACACGACCCGCCACGAATCCGGAGACCGGACCATGGCCGACAAGGTCAACAACCTTCAGGATATTTTCCTCAACTCGCTGCGTAAGTCGAAGACCCCAGTGACGATGTTCCTCGTCAAGGGCGTCAAGCTGCAGGGCATCATCACCTGGTTCGACAACTTTTCGGTGCTGCTGCGCCGGGATGGCCAGTCTCAGCTGATCTACAAGCATGCCATCTCGACCGTGATGCCGGCGCACCCGCTGGACCTTTCCGACCTGGAAAAGACGTTCGCCGATGAAAAGAAGCCGGCATCGCTGCAGGACATTTTCCTGAGTGCGGTGCGCAAATCGCGCGATCCGGTAACGATGTTCCTCGTCAACGGCGTGATGCTGCAGGGGGAAATCGCGGCCTACGATCTTTTCTGCATGCTGCTGCGGCGCGATGGTTTGTCGCAACTTGTTTACAAGCACGCCGTTTCTACCGTTCAGCCGAACGGGCCGTTGAACCTGTCGGGCGTGGACGGAGAGGGTGACGATTGAGCGTATTCAACCGAGCGGATGATGAGGGGGTGAGCCGCGGCGCGCGCGCCGTGGTTGCCCTGCCCGAGCGCGGCGGCGCCGAAGCCCGCAGCGTAGAGGCGCGGCTGGACGAAGCCGCCGGGCTTGCCGAGGCGATCGGCGTCGACGTGATCGACAAGATCTCGTTCAAGCTGCGGCAGCCCAAGGCGGCGACGCTGTTCGGCTCCGGCCAGGTGGAGAGCATTGCGACCGCGGCGCGCATGGCGGACGCTTCGCTGGTGATCGTCGATGCCTCGCTCACCCCGATCCAGCAGCGGAACCTGGAAAAGGCGATCAATGCCAAGGTGATCGATCGCACCGGCTTGATCCTGGAAATCTTTGGCGAACGTGCCGCGACGGCGGAGGGCCGGCTACAGGTCGAACTCGCCCATCTCGACTATCAGCAGGGTCGGCTGGTGCGGAGCTGGACCCACCTCGAGCGGCAGCGCGGCGGCTTCGGCTTCCTCGGTGGCCCGGGCGAGACCCAGATCGAAGCGGATCGCCGACTGATCCGGGACCGGATGGCCAAGCTGCGCCGCGAGCTGGAACAGGTTTCCCGCACGCGCGGCCTGCACCGCGATCGCCGTCGCCGCGCGCCATGGCCGGTGATCGCTCTGGTCGGCTACACCAATGCCGGCAAGTCGACTCTGTTCAATCGCATGACGGGTGCCGACGTGATGGCGGAAAACCTGCTGTTCGCGACGCTCGATCCGACGATGCGGCAGATCTCGTTGCCGGGCGTGGACAAGGCGATTCTTTCCGACACGGTCGGCTTCGTTTCGGACCTGCCGACCCAGTTGGTGGCCGCCTTCCGGGCGACGCTGGAGGAGGTGATCTCTGCCGACCTGATCATCCACGTCCGTGACATCTCGCACCCCGACACCGATGCGCAGGCCGCCGATGTCGAGCAGGTGCTGGCGGACATCGGCATAACGGGCGAGGATGCTGCCCCGATCGTGGAGGCGTGGAACAAGATCGATCTGCTGGACGAAGATGCTGCCGCCGCGCTTGCTGCCGAAGCGGAGCGACGCGAGGACGTGTTGCTGCTCTCCGCCCACAGCGGCGCCGGGATGGAGGCATTGTCCGCGGCGTTGTCCGCCAAGCTGACCGCCGGGAGCCGGGTGCGGCATATCACCCTCGACGTCGGCGACGGGGCATCGGCGGCATGGCTCCATTCCCACGGCGAGGTGCTCGATCAGCATTCCGAGGAGGATGGCCGGCTCAGCATGGAGGTGCGCCTCTCCGAAGCGGACTGGGATCGTTTCCAGTCCCGCCCTACCGATCAGGCCGTGCCGGGATAATTCCGGCCGGCCGTCGGGACGGCTTATGTCGGTTATCCGCGCAATGGATCGGAGGGCAGGGCCATGGCCCGATGCCCGTCCGCACGATCCGCGATGGCGGCGTCCCGGTCGACCGGCGATAGCTCCAGCCCTTCGAAGATGAAGGCCATGCGGCGCGGATCGGCCTCCGACTCGGATTGGCGGGTGGTCTCGAACGCTACGGTGTGAAAGCCGGCGTCCACATACGCCTTGAAACGGATGGTCAGGAGGACGTCCACCGTCTGCGTATCCAGCAGTGCCGAGAATGCGACGGCGTTGTCGATGCGGATCGTCAGCCGTTGATCCTGTTGGCCGTTGCGGATCCGGATGCTCCAGCTTCGCCTGCCTGAAACGGCGCTGTAGACCCGCACCCTGCTCTGACGACCGAGCGCCCAGTTGAACGGGTTTGGCAGGCTCCACTGGGTATAGGGGCCTTCCTCGGCATCGAAGCCGGTGATCAGGTCGAAGCTGCCGTCCGGCGGGGCGGGGCCACGAAGCGGGGTGCCCGGCCTCACCCCAACTTCTTCGAACAGCACCGGGGGCCGACGCTCGGTTGCCGCAATCTCCTGTTCCAGCGGCGGGAGGCGAAGGTCCACGCGGTTCAGGCCCCTGAACAGTTGCACCGGGATCTGCACCACCTGCAGCATGTCGGGATCGCTGCCGCCCAGCGTGACCAGATATTCCGCCCCGCGGTTGATCGATGCGAAGACGGTCTGGCCCGCAACGTGGCAGCGTAAGCGCATCGTGAGGATGTGCGGGCCATCCTCATCGCCGCGCACGAGAAAAGCGCATTCCGGTTCTGCCGGCCACCAGAAGCGGGTTCGAACCCCGCCGGGCTCGGCAGCACGCATCGCCTCGATCATGTTGCTGCACGGGATCCAGAGCATCCCGCCTGGCTCCGGCGCACCGATCGGCTTGACCAGATATTCGAGGTGGAGCGCAACCGGGCCTTCACCCGGAAACAGGACGGTGGGGCTGAGTGGCAGCGCGAGGGAAGGCTCGCCGACCAGGATCGTCGTCAGTCTGGCGGCGCTGGCTGCCACGCTGAAGTTATTGCATGCATGAAGCCGCGCCTGGACCCCCATCTGGCGGCGTAGCCGCACATCCGATCTTACGCGCGCGATGGCCGCGCTCAGCGCCTCTGCGGAATCTTCCGCGACGAGCAGGCCGGTGATGCCGGGGACGATCACATCGGAAAGGCCGTCAACGTCGAACGCGATCGAGGGCACGCCGCACGACCCGGCCTCCACATAGGTCTGTCCGAAAGCTTCGGCCAGGCCGACGCCGACCACCAGATCGGCGGCCTGGTAATGGAGCGCGAGGAGATCTTCGTCGTGCAGAGGCCCCGCGCACCGGATCTCGATCGGGCTTTCGGGTGAAACCTCGTCGATGCCGCGGATAAGCAGCAGGACGTTTTCCCGGCCGTCCAGCAGATCCAGCGCGC
>NZ_JAQGLK010000174.1 GCF_028292925.1 Sphingomonas bacterium | reverse complement strand
CACATGCGACGTAAATGCCAGATCGACTAGCTTCGTTTTGGAGGCGGTGGTGGAGGCGGCGCGGCAGGAGGAACCGATTTGCCGGGAACATCCGAGTTGGGATCAGGTATGTAGATAGGTGGACGTGGCCTTGGTTCTTGCGACATGGGCGATCTGGATCCTGCGCTAAATAACCCTAAGGATGACGCTAGAACTGCAATTACGAAAAGACCCAACGCAGCTGTCGCTGCTATCCGCACCTTGTCTGCGGACGGCTTGTGGTCGATGTTTACGCTTCTTCGGCTATAATAGTTCTGAAGAACCTCGACTTGTTTTGCATATGCTAGAGAACTTAGTCTCTGCTCGGCCATCGCGACGAGTAACGAAAAAATAAAGAACAACGCTCCTACAAGGAGGAGATTGCGTGAGAATTCTGGAGGAGCGAAAGCCTTCGAGGACAATATCAGGCCAGGGATAAGAAGAAGAGCAGCCGATGATAGTTTCACCACCGTCCGTATAAGCTCGTCCTCCGCCTCGCGCTTCGCGGTCAGAAGCAGTGTTCGCTCCTTCATCATCACTTCGTAGCACTCGGCCTCGTCGCGGCCGTCAAGCGGATGTCCCTGTGTGGTAGCTGGTTGATCTTCCATAGTCAGCCCCGTTAGGCGGCTCGCGTCCAAGCTCCAGATTCGTCTCCCCGCCCCGCGATCAGCCCCGCCACCGATACATCCTCATCGATCTCTTCCCAGTGCAGCCCCGCCCGGCTGAGGCTGACTGCCGCGCGCTGCGCAGGGGTCGCGTGCAGGAGGCGGGGGAACCAGGCCAGGGGGATGCCGAGGGTGCGGCCGTCGTCGAGGTCGACCCAGAAGCTGTATTCGTCGAAGCGGACGGCGGTGGGCTCAGGCGAAGTGGTCATTCCACGCTCCCTCGATCTCGTCCCGCCGGGCCTCGATGATCGCGCTCACCTCGGCCAGCGCGCGGCGGGACAGGCCCTTGTTGTACGCCACGTTCACCTCCGGGCGTAGCCAGAACTTGGCGGTGTCCCGCTCGCGCGTGACATGGATGTGCGGCGGCTCGCGCGGATCGCCTTCGTTCGAGTAGAAGTGGAAGCGATAGCCGTCGTGGCGGAACACCAGCGGCATCGCTTCCTCCCGTATCCGCCGCTTACTCTGCCGCCGCCGCGACGCCGAACATGTCCACGCCTGTATCGGGGTTGGCCACCACCTCGGTGCGCACCATCTTGCGGCGGTCGAACGCGTCCCACACTTCGTTCCAGTTGCCGCGGGTGGCGGCCTTGGAATATTCGGTGGCGCGGGTTTCGAAGAAGTTGGCGTGCTCCACCCCGTTCAGCAGCGGCGCCAGCCAGGGCAGGGGATGCTCGTCGATCATGTAGATCGGCTTCAGGCCCAGCTGGCCCAGCCGCCAGTCGGCGATGTAGCGGACGTACTTCTTGATGTCCTTGGCGGTCATGCCGGTCACCGGGCCGCGTTCGAACACCAGGTCGACGAAGGCGTCCTCGATCCGCACCGTCTTCTGGCACATGTCCATGATGTCGTCCTTCACCGCCGGGGTCAGGCAGTTCCGCTCCGCGCAGAAGGCGTGGAACAGCTTGATGATCCCCTCGCAGTGCAGGCTCTCGTCGCGGATCGACCAGGTGACGATCTGCCCCATGCCCTTCATCTTGTTGAAGCGCGGGAAGTTCATCAGCATCGCGAAGCTGGCGAACAGCTGCAGCCCCTCGGTGAAGCCGCCGAACATCGCCAGCGTGCGGGCGATATCCTCATCCGTGTCGACGCCGAACGTCGCCAGGTAATCGTGCTTGTCCTTCATTTCCTTGTACTGAAGGAACATGCCGTACTCGCTCTCCGGCATGCCGATCGTATCGAGCAGGTGGCTGTAGGCGGCGATGTGCACCGTCTCCATGTTGCTGAACGCGGCCAGCATCATCTTGATCTCGGTCGGCTTGAACACGCGGCCATATTTTTCGTGGTAGCAATCCTGCACTTCCACGTCCGCCTGGGTGAAGAAGCGGAAGATCTGGGTGAGCAGGTTGCGCTCGTGATCGGTCAGCTTCTGCGCCCAGTCGCGGCAATCCTCGCCCAGCGGCACTTCCTCCGGCATCCAGTGGATCTGCTGCTGGCGCTTCCAGAAATCGAACGCCCACGGGTATTCGAACGGCTTGTAGGTCATGCGGGCTTCGGTGAGGGACATGGGCGTTTCCTTGGGCGTCGATCAGGAGCGCGAGGTGGGGATTGCCACCGCCCGCGACGAGGGGTGGATGCGAAGGCAGATGCGGATACAGGCGCGGGCGCGGGCGGCGCAGCCGGTGGGTGTCGTGCGGATCATCCCCGACGCCCCCCGCGCAGCCGGGCGATCTCGGCCAGCGCCGCGGCATAAGCCGGCGTATCGCTGCCCAGCCGCATGCGGACCAGCCGGGCATGGATGTGGGCGTGGAGCCGGGCGATCAGCCGCATCATGCCGCCACCTGCGCCGGGGCCGCGATCAACCCGTCAGCCGCCACGATCCGGCGAACACGATCAGGATCAGCCCGACCGCGCAGAACATCACCGCCGACAGCCGCGAGACGTAGCGCGAAGCCTCCCGCCGGTGGGTCCGCGCGGTCAGCAGCAGCCCCAGCCCGATCAGGAACGCGATCAGCCCGATCGCCGCCATCAGCACCAGCGATCCTGTAGTCATGCGACGATCCTCCGCTCCATGCGTTCCCGCAGCCGTTACCGATTGAAGGAGACGAACGATGGTGGATATCAGTCAGATCCAGGAACATGCGGAAGTTATCGGCGCCGATGGCGTGCATGTCGGCACGGTCGATCACGTCCAGGGCGATCGCATCAAGCTGACCAAGAAGGACAGCGGGGAGGGCAGCCACGAGGGCCATCACCACTTCATCTCCGTCGGGCTGGTCGCCACCGTCGAGGATGGCGTCGTCCGGCTAAGCGCCACCGCGGCAAACGCGGTGACCTTCGAGGAGGAAGAAACCGGCAGCTGACCGGCCGCGACCCCCTCTCCGCTGTGGAGAGGGGCCGCCGTTACTGGCAGGCCAGGCATTCGTCGTAATCCTTGGCCTCCAGCTCGATCTGCTTGAGATCGGGCGTGTTGTCCGCCTCCACCCCGCCGGCGAACCCGGCCCGCTGGATCGACTTGGACCGCAGATAGTAAAGCGATTTGATGCCCAGTTCCCACGCGCGGAAGTGCAGCATCAGCAGATCCCACTTCTCCACGTCGGCGGGGATGAACAGGTTGAGCGAGGCCGACTGGTCGATATAGGGCGTGCGATCCGCGGCCAGTTCCAGCAGCCAGCGCTGATCGATCTCGAAGCTGGTCTTGTAGGTATCCTTCTCGTCCACGCTCAGGAAATCGAGGTGCTGGACGGAGCCGCCCTTTTCCAGGATCGAGTGCCACACCGCATCCGAATTCTTGGACTTTTCCGCCAGCAGCTTTTCCAGATACGGGTTGCGGATCGAAAAGCTGCCGGACAGCGTCTTGTGGGTATAGACGTTGCCGGGGATCGGCTCGATGCACGCGCTCGTGCCGCCGCAGATGATGCTGATCGATGCGGTCGGCGCGATCGCCGTCTTGCAGCTGAACCGCTCCATCACGCCCTGATCGGCGGCATCCGGGCAGGCGCCGCGTTCGTGCGCCAGCATCATGGAGGCCTCGTCCACGCCCTGCTTCAGGTGGCGGAAGATGCGCAGGTTCCAGCTCTTGGCCATCGCCCCCTCGAACGGCAGCCCGCGCGCCTGGAGGAAGCTGTGGAAGCCCATCACGCCCAGCCCCACCGAACGCTCGCGCATCGCGCTGTACTTGGCGCGCTCCATCCCCGGCTCGGCGCGTTCGATATAATCGGTCAGCACGTTGTCGAGGAAACGCATCACGTCCTCGATGAACCGCTTGTCGCCGTTCCACTCGTCCCACGTTTCCAGGTTGAGCGAGGACAGGCAGCAGACTGCGGTACGCGCCTTGCCGAACTGGTCGTGGCCCGTCGGCAGGGTGATCTCGGAACACAGGTTGCTGGTGGTCACCTTCAGGCCGACGTCGCGCTGGAAGCGCGGCATGGCGCGGTTCACCTGATCGATGAACACGATGTACGGCTCGCCCGTCGCCAGCCGGGTCTCGACCAGTTTCTGGAACAGAGCGCGGGCATCGACCTCGCCGCGCTTCGATCCGTCCTTGGGCGATTTCAGGTCGAAGCTGGAGCCGGAACGCACCGCCTCCATGAAGGCGTCGGTCAGCAGCACGCCGTGGTGAAGGTTCAGCGCCTTGCGGTTGAAGTCGCCCGAGGGTTTGCGGATCTCGAGGAACTCCTCGATCTCCGGGTGGCTGACGTCGAGGTAGCAGGCGGCGGAACCGCGGCGGAGCGACCCCTGGCTGATCGCCAGCGTCAGCGAATCCATGACCCGCACGAACGGGATGATGCCGGATGTCTTGCCGTTCAGCCCGACCGGCTCGCCGATCCCGCGGACCGACCCCCAGTAGGTGCCGATGCCGCCGCCGCGCGACGCCAGCCAGACATTCTCGTTCCACGTCTCGACGATGCCGTCCAGGCTGTCGGGCACGGAGTTGAGGTAGCAGCTGATCGGCAGGCCGCGCCCGGTGCCGCCGTTCGACAAAACGGGCGTGGCCGGCATGAACCAGAGCCGGGAGATATAATCGTAGATGCGC
>NZ_JAQGLK010000079.1 GCF_028292925.1 Sphingomonas bacterium | reverse complement strand
CTGCTCCGCGCCGCCGCGGGTGAAGCGGATCGTCTGCCCCTCGACGTGGCCCAGGTAGCGCGTGCCGGTACTGTCGAGATTGTCCTTGATCGTCAGTTGCACGCGCGGAAGGCCGCCGGGATGGCGGGCGACGTTCAGAAACAGCCCCTCCGGCCCGTCCCACCGCCCCAACCAGGCGTCGACCGGGGACGTTTCTGCCGTGCCAGCCGGCTCCGCACCTGCCGGCGGCCGATCGCCCGGCGGAACGAGTGCGTTGGCGAGGATATCGCCGTTCGGCGCGCCGACGCCCTGTTCGCCGCCCTGCCCGCAGCCGGCAAGCGCCAGTGCCGCCGCCGCGATCGTCCGCTTCCAACCGTGCATCACGCTGCTCTCCGACTTGTTCCCTCGCGGGGTGGCCTTCCCGGCACTCAGTCACTAGATAGCCGCCATTCGACTCATCCGGACACTTTTATGACCCATCGCATCGCGATCGCTTCCGATCACGCCGCTTTCGACATGAAAGCTTCGCTGGCCGCCTGGCTGCGCGGCGAAGGCCATGAGGTAACCGACCTCGGCCCGGCGGATATCGCCTCGGTCGACTACCCCGATTACGGTTACAAGCTGGCGGAGGCGGTAAGCGCCGGCGGCGCCGATTTCGGCGTCGCGCTCTGCGGATCGGGGATCGGCATCTCCATCGCGGTCAACCGCCACCCCGACGCACGCTGCGCGCTGGTGAACGAGGCGCTTTCCGCCCGGCTCGCCCGCGAACATAACGACGCCAACGTCATCGCGATGGGCGCCCGGCTGATCGGCACGGAGGTGGCGAAGGACTGCGTCGCCGCCTTCCTTGCCACGCCGTTCGCCGGTGGGCGCCACCAGACCCGCGTGGCCAAACTTTCCGCACCCCGTTTCGAGAGGGAACCCGCATGAGCAGCCACCCCGCGCCGCGGAACGACCTTCAGCCGGATGGCTTCTTCACCGAAGGTCTGGCGCAGGCCGATCCGGAGATTGCCGCGGCGATCGCCAAGGAGCTTGGCCGCCAGCGCGACAAGATCGAGCTGATCGCATCCGAGAACATCGTCAGCAAGGCGGTGCTCGAGGCGCAGGGCTCGGTGCTGACGAACAAATATGCGGAGGGCTATCCGGGCAAACGCTATTATGGCGGCTGCGAATATGTCGACATCGTCGAGACGCTGGCGATCGAGCGCGCCAAGAAGCTGTTCGGTGCCGGCTTCGCCAACGTCCAGCCGAATTCGGGCAGCCAGATGAACCAGGCGGTGTTCCTGGCGCTGCTCAACCCCGGCGATGCGTTCATGGGGCTCGACCTGGCGGCGGGCGGCCACCTGACGCACGGATCGCCGGTGAACCTGTCGGGCAAGTGGTTCAGGCCGGTGACCTACGGGGTTCGCCGCGATACCCAGATGATCGACCTGGACGAGATCGCCGACATCGCCCGGCGCGAGCGGCCGAAGCTGATCATCGCCGGCGGCACCGCCTACTCACGGACGTGGGATTTCAAGCGGTTCCGCGAGATCGCCGATGAAGTAGGCGCCTATCTGATGGTCGACATGGCCCATTTCGCCGGGCTCGTCGCAGGCGGCGTGCACCCGAGCCCGGTGCCGCACGCCCACGTCGTCACCACAACCACCCACAAGTCGCTGCGCGGCGGGCGCGGTGGCATGATCCTGACCAACGACGAGGCGCTCGCCAAGAAGATCAACATGGCGGTCTTCCCCGGCCTGCAGGGCGGGCCGCTGATGCACGTCATCGCCGCCAAGGCGGTGGCGCTGGGCGAGGCGCTGCGACCGGACTTCAAGGTCTATGCCCGCGCCATCGTCACCAATGCCCGCGTGCTGGCCGAACAGCTGAAGGCGCGCGGGTTCGACATCGTCTCCGGCGGCACGGACAACCACCTGATGCTCGTCGATCTGCGCCCCAAGCAGGCCAATGGCCGGGATGCCGAGCATGCGCTCGATCGCGCGGCGATCACCTGCAACAAGAACAACATCCCCTACGATCCCGAAAAGGCGTTCATCACCTCCGGCATTCGCCTCGGCACGCCGGCCGGCACGACGCGCGGCTTCGGCCCGGCCGAGTTCCGCGAGATCGGCGACATGATCGCCGACGTGATCGACGGGATGCGCGCCAACGGCCCCGACGGCAACACGCTGGTCGAACAGGCCGTGGGCGAGCGCGCCAAGGCGCTCTGCCGCCGCTTTCCGATCTACCCGGAGCTCTGATTGCGCTGCCCGTTCTGCGCCCATGAGGACAGCCAGGTAAAGGACAGCCGCCCGACGGAGGACGGCGTCGCGATCCGCCGGCGCCGCCAGTGCGAGGCGTGCGGCGCGCGCTTCACCACGTTCGAGCGGGTCCAGCTGCGCGAACTGACGATCATCAAGAGCGAGGGGCGCCGCGAGCCGTTCGATCGCGGCAAGCTGGAACGATCGATCGCGATTGCGTGCAGCAAGCGGCCGGTGCCGGCAGAACGGCTGGAACGGCTGGTTTCCGGCATCCAGCGGCGGATCGAGATCAGCGGCGACAGCGAAGTGCCGGCATCGCGCGTCGGCGAAATGGTGATGGAGGGGCTGCGCGCGCTCGACAGCGTCGCCTACATTCGCTTCGCCAGCGTCTATAAGGATTTCACCGAGGCCAAGGACTTCGAGGATTTCGCCGGCACCATCGCCGAGGCTGGTCGCGAGTGAGCACGGCAATGCCTGCCCCCGCCCCCAAGCCCGCGGTGATCCTCGTCCGCCCGCAGCTTGGCGAGAATATCGGCAAGGCGGCGCGGGCGATGCTCAATTTCGGGCTGACCGATCTGCGGCTGGTCTCCCCCAGGGACGGGTGGCCGAACCCCGATGCCGGCCCGGCCGCGTCCGGGGCGGACGTGGTGCTCGCGAATGCCCGCTTGTTCGACAACATCGCCGATGCCGCCGCCGACTGCGCGCACGTCTATGCGACCACCGTTCGCCGCCGCGGCGTGACGAAGCCGGTCCTGACCCCGCAGGAAGCCGCCGGCGCGGTGCGCGCCGCCACCGAGCGGAGCGCCTTTCTGTTCGGGCCGGAGCGATCCGGGCTGGAGACGGACGATGTGGCGATTGCCCGCGCCATCGTTACCGTGCCGATCAATCCGGAATTCGGCAGCCTCAATCTGGCCCAGGCGGTGATCCTCGTCGCCTATGAATGGTCCAAGGGCGAAGCACTCGCGCAGCCGACGCAGCTCGACATCGATCCGCCCGCCCCGCAGGGCGAGCTGGACGGGATGATCGGCCACCTCGATCGGATCCTCGAAGATGCCGGCTACTTCTTTCCGCCGGACCGCGCGGCGGTGGACCGACGCCAGCTTCGCACGATTCTGACCAAGCCGGGCTGGAGCGCGGGCGAGGTGCGGACGCTGCGTGGCGTACTGCGGTCGATCGAGCGCCGGATCGGGATCGGCAGCGCCGCCTGAGCCTCCCCCGGCTTGACTCGGGTGGCCTGCCGGGCTACCCGCGCGCCTTCGCAATTGGCCCCGCACCCCGGTGAAGCGGCGGCCCTGCCGGTTAATCCCAAGCAGCGCGGTTCCGGGATCATAGGCGCCGCCTTTCGCGCGGCGCTCAACGCAGTTGAAGGACATGTCATGACGAAGCGCACCAGCGCCAAGTACAAGCTCGACCGGCGGATGGGCGAGAACATCTGGGGTCGCCCGAAGAGCCCGGTCAACAAGCGCGAATACGGCCCCGGCCAGCACGGCCAGCGCCGCAAGAGCAAGGTTTCGGACTACGGCATCCAGCTGAAGGCCAAGCAGAAGCTCAAGGGCTATTACGGCGACGTCACCGAGAAGCAGTTCAAGCGTTCGTACACCGACGCCGCCAAGATGAAGGGCGATACGTCCCAGAACCTGATCGGCCTGCTCGAGCGCCGGCTGGACATGGTGGTCTACCGCGCCAAGTTCACCCCGACGATCTGGTCCGCCCGCCAGTTGGTCAACCACGGCCACATCCGCGTCAACGGCGTGAAGTGCAACATCGCCTCGCGCCGGGTGAACCCGGGTGACGAGATCACGCTGGGCACCAAGGCGCAGGAAATGGCGCTGGTGATGGAGGCGCAGGGCCTCTCCGAGCGCGAGATTCCCGAGTACATCACTGCCGACGGCGCGACCAAGGTCACCTATATCCGCGTGCCCTCGCTGGACGAAGTGCCTTACCCGGTGAAGATGGAGCCGAACCTGGTCGTCGAGTTCTACTCGCGCTGATCCGGCCTGCCGATTACGTCTACGAAAAAGGGGCGGTCCTGCGAGGGGCCGCCCCTTTTCGCATCAGGGCTTAACCCCCATCGCCGTTCTCAGGAAGCCGTCGCTCCGGCGCAGCAATTCGGTACGCGCGGCGGAATCGTCGAGATAATGGTCCAGCCCGTCCCATGTGACGAGATCGACCTGGCCGCCGGCATCCTTCAACCGTGAAGCCATGATCTGAGACTGCCGCAACGCTACCGTGCGGTCGAGCGTGCCGTGGAACAGCAGCACCGGCGCCTTGATCTTCCCGGCATTCTGAGCCGGTGAGCCGCTCTGGATGTGCGGACCGGTGCCGATGAAGTCCCGCACGATCCCGAAGTTGGACCAGTTCCGCGACTGCTCCTTCAGCAGGAAGAGATCGGTCACCGGCGCGATCGCGACCACTGCCTTGAACAGCCCCGGATCGGTTACCGCCGATTGCAGCGCGGCATAGCCGCCATACGACCAGCCGACGATGCCGAGCTTGGCGGGATCGGCAATGCCCTGTTTCACCAGCCACCGGCCCGCGTCCATCACGTCGCCGACCGCGATCTGCCAGGATCGGAAGCCGTTCTGCTGGAACCAGGCGTCGCCATAGCCGGTCGATCCGCGGAAGTTCGGTTGCAGTACGGCAAAGCCGCGCACCGCATAATATTGGGAAAGCCAGTCGAACCCCCACTCGTCCCGCGCGCCCGGGCCTCCGTGCGGCAGAACGATTGCCGGCAACCCTTTCGCATTCTCCCGGCCCGGCGGCAGCGTCAGGTAACCCGGCACCATCGTCCCGTCGGCGGCGGGATAGGAAATCGGCCTGACCTTGCCGAGCGTCAGGTTCTCCATTTCCTCGCGCACGTCCATCAGCGGACGCATCTGCTTGGTCTTGCGGTCCAGGATGTAATAGGTGCCTGGATCGACATCGCTGCTGGCGACGAGCAGAAGCTTGCTCTCGTCCACGCTGGAATCCACGACGCGCACGAGCGGCTGGTTGGGGAGTGCCTTGCCGAGCGATGCGGACAACGCCTTCAGGTCTGGATCGAAGTAGACCGACTGCCTGACGTCGGTAACGTAGGAGGCGCCAACCACCCGGTTGCGGCGGCCGATCTGGATCAACTCGTCGACGTCGACGTCGGGCCGGGCGAAGATCAACTCCTCCTTCAACGATCCGTCCAGCGCGATAGAGTAAAGCGCCTGTCGGCCATCCTTGTTCTTGAACCCATAGGCTACGTTGCGATCGTGATCGACCGCCTGCGGATTGAACCCCGCGTTGGTGACATAGTTATAATCGGCAAGCTTCTTCCATTCGCGCGATCCCGGCAGCCGATAGGCATAGTTGATGATGCCATTGTCCATCTCGCTGGCGCCGGTCCAGGCACGCCGCGCCTTGATCCTGACGGTGCCGCGACCATCGCTGATATATTCAATCGCCCCCCGTTCCGGCGGCTCGACCCGGCTGACCGCCAGCGTCCGCGTGTTCAGTCGATCCACGGCGAGCCCCTCCTGAAGGGAGCCCATGTGCGTTCCCGTTCGATCGGTCGGCAGGTAGACGCGGCTCATCAGCACGGCGCCGTTCTCGTCCGGCAGCCAGTCTACGATCGAACCCCCGTACAGCTGCATTCCTCGCGAGTAGAGGCTATCGCGCGTACTGAGGACCTTCATGTTGCCCTGCCCGCCCGCATCGACCGCGACCTCGCGGGTAAATGGCAGGATCTCCCCATCGGCCATGACCTGACCATAGATGGAGCAGGCGAGACGATCGCTGGATACCCACCTGCACCTGCCCATCCGATCGGGTTTGCCGCTCGAAAGGAGGGCACGGACGGCCTTGGCGCCATCTTCCAGCCCCAGCGTGTAGAGGGCGGCACCCTGTCCGACGGTCGGGCTGACGAACGCTATCTTCGTACCGTCCGGCGAAAGGCTTACATCCGTCAGTCCTTCCCGGGCACCGAACCGGGCCGCCATGTCGGGCGGATTCGCCGCGCCCGTCGAGAGTATCAGCGCGGCCAGCGCGACATGCATTCCCGCTCTCATCCACAAGCCCCCTTGATCCTACACCCCGCGCCGTTCATCGCGCGCCGCGACGACGGGGGCAAGACCTGCGCCAGCAGGGTTGCACCGGATCGGGGGGTTTGCCATTAGCCGGGCCGCCTGCGGGAGCCCGGCCTCCTGCGCGCGAACGAAGCCCGGGCAGCGCACATGTGCCTGCCGCGCCAGGAGTTGCCCCGATGAGCTTCCGCCAACCCGCCGAATGGGCACCGCACGATTGGGTGTGGATCGGCTTTCCCAGCCATGCCGATCTTTGGGAAGACGATCTGGCGCCGGCGCGGGAAGAAGTCGTGGCGTTCGCCCGCGCCGTCCATGCCGATGGACGCGGCGAACTCGTCCGGCTGGTTGCCGCGGACGCAGAGGCGGCGCAGGCGGCGGTGGCGATGGCGGGCGCGGGCATCGCGGTCGATACCGTTCCGTTCGGCGACATCTGGCTGCGGGACACCGCGCCGATCATCGTCACGCAAGGCGCGTCGCGCGAGGGCCGCGATTTCCTGTTCAACGGCTGGGGCGGCAAGTACGACCTGCCGTTCGACGACATGGTCGGCATCCGTCTTGCCGAACGGGCGCATATTCCGGCCCGACGGTGCGACTGGGTCCTCGAGGGCGGGGCGATCGACGTCGACGGCGATGGCCTGGCAGTCTCCACCGAACAGTGCCTGCTCAACCCGAACCGCAACCCGGATCTCACCCGCACCCAGATCGAGGATCGGCTACGCGACGCGCTGGGCATCGAGAGGCTTTTGTGGCTGGGCGATGGCCTGGCGAACGATCACACCGACGGCCACGTCGACAACATGGCGCGGTTCGTGGGGCCGGGGCTGCTCGCCATGCCCGAGCCGGGTGGCGCGGAGGATCCCAACGCAGCAGTCTATGCCGACGCGATCCGCCGCGCCAAGGCGTTCGGCATGGATATCGCGCTGCTGCCCTCCGCAGGCGCGGTCGAACGCGACGGGGAGATAATCCCGGCGTCGTACATGAACTTCTACATCGGCAACGCCGCCGTGGTCGTACCGCAATATGGCGCCGCCAACGACGGCCTGGCGGTGGAGCGGATCGCGGCCTTGTTCCCGGGCCGCCACGTCGTTGGCCTGCGGGCGGATCATATCCTGACCGGCGGGGGCAGCTTCCACTGCATCAGCCAGCAGGTGCCTCGCATCGGCTGACGACGGCCCTATATCGCCTCGCTCCCGCGTACCCAGGAACAGCCATGAACGAGATCAAGGTCGCCTCCCTCCAGCTCGCCCTCAGCGACGACGTGACCGAGAATATCGGCCGGGTCAGCGAACTGGTGCGCGAGGCCGCCGCAAAGGGCGCACAGGTGATCCTGCCCCCCGAGCTCTTCGAGAGCCACTATTTCTGTCAGGTCCAGGATGAGGGCCTGTTCGCCCGCGCCCTCCCGACCGATCGTCACCCGGCCGTGCTGGCGATGCGCAAGCTCGCCGCCGAGCTGAAGGTGTACATCCCGACGAGCTTCTTCGAGGCGGAGGGGCCGCACCATTATAACAGCCTGGCGATGATCGACCCCGACGGCGGGGTGATGGGGCTCTATCGCAAGAGCCACATTCCAGACGGGCCGGGCTATGAGGAAAAGTTCTATTTCCGGCCGGGGAATACCGGGTTCAAGGTGTGGCCGACGCCCTCGGCAACGCTCGGCGTAGGCGTCTGCTGGGATCAATGGTATCCGGAGACCGCGCGCGCGATGATGCTGATGGGTGCGGAGATCCTGTTCTACCCGACAGCGATCGGCAACGAGCCGCACGATCCCGGCCTGGATACCAGCCGGCTGTGGCGCCGTGCGATGATCGACCATGCCGTGTCCAATGTCGTGCCGGTCGTCGCCGCCAACCGGATCGGCACGGAAAAGGACATGACTTTCTACGGCCACAGCTTCATCTGCGACGAGCGCGGCGACATGCTGGCTGAATTCGGGGCGAACGAGACGGGCGTGCTGACGGCGACGATCGATCTCGATCGGGTCAAGCGCCACCGCGCCGCATTCGGCTTCTTCCGCGATCGCCGCCCGGAACTGTACGGCCGCCTGTCGCAGGATATCTGAGGAGACCCACGATGACTATCGCCCGCCTCTACCGGATGAACGCCGCCGAGGGGAAGGAGGATGCGCTTGCCGAGGCGCTCCAGGCCGCCGCGCAGATCGTCGCGAAGGCGCCGGGCAGCGAGGGGGTGGAGGTGCTCCGCGACGTCGAGGCGCCCGGCCGTTTCGTGTTCATCGAGAAATGGGCGACGATCGAGGACCACAAGGCCGCCCCAGGACACTTGCCCAAGGGCGGGCTCGATGCGGTGATGGCGGCTATGGCCGGCCCACCCGACGGCGCTTACCTGGATTACCTGCTGACCGTCTGACCCGCCGCTTCGCCGATCGCCCGCGCGCGGGCGAACACCGCCTCGAACATCTCGGCGGTCAGCACGCGTGTATTCTGGTTGTAGCGCGAGCAGTGGTAGCTATCGATCAGGACGATGCCGGAGGGCAGCCGGTGCTCCGCCAGATGGCCGAAGCGCGCCTTGGGCAGCTTGCCGCCGAGCGCCTTCACCGCCGACTGATGGGCGATCTGGCCGAGCGCGATCACCACCCGCAGCTTTGGCAGGGCCTCCAGCGCGGGGGTCAGGAAGCGGCGGCAAGTGTGGATCTCGGCCGGCAAGGGCTTGTTCTGCGGCGGCAGGCACCGCACCGCGTTGATGATGATCGCATCGCGCAGGATCAGCCCGTCGTCCGGCCGCGCCTCGTAGCTTCCTTCCGCGAAGCCGAAGCGGATCATCGTTTCGTAAAGCAGGATCCCCGCAAAATCGCCGGTGAAGGGCCGCCCGGTCCGGTTGGCGCCCTGCATCCCCGGTGCGAGCCCGACGATCGCCAGCCACGCATCCGGATCGCCGAAGGCCGGCACGGGCGCATTCCACCAATCGGGGTGCGCGACGCGCTGCTCCTCGCGGAACTCGGCGAGCCTGGGGCAGAGCGGGCAATCGTGCGGCGGTTCGATCGGGGCGGGGCTGGCCGACGGCGCGGCGGGGCTTTCAAGGATCATGCGGCTGCGATAGGCGGGGATCCATGTCGAGGACAAGCGGGGCCAGCACGAACCGCACACGCTATGCGATCGCGCTCGGCTCGAACCGCCGCCATGGCCGCTACGGCGCGCCGGCCGACGTGCTGCGCGCGGCGATCACTGCCATGGCAGATGCAGGGCTGACGATGGAGGCCTGTGCGCCGATCCTGCACAGCGTGGCGATCGGCCCTGGCGGGCGCGGTTTCGCCAACTCCGCGGCGATCGTCTCTGCCCCGCTCGATCCCCCTGCCCTGCTGGCGGCGCTCAAGCGGATCGAGCGCGCCTTCGGCCGGCGCCGCGGGCAGCGATGGGGGGCGCGGGTGATCGATCTCGATATCGTGCTCTGGTCCGGCGGGCGCTGGCCGGCAGGGCCGCGGCGCGCGGCGGCGGGGCGGCTGGCCGTACCGCACATCCAGATGAGACGCCGCGATTTCGTACTGATACCGCTGGCCCGCATCGCGGCAGAGTGGCGCGAGCCCTGGAACGGACGCAGCGTCCGCCAGCTTCTCGGCCAATCGGGGCGGCGATACTTATAACGGCGGGCGCGCCGCATATATTGACGGTACGCATCCAAGGAGCCGCCGGTGGCCATCTCGCCCGACAAGTTCGACCAGTTCGCCCAGATGGCCGATCGCCTGCCGGGCATGGGGCGTGATCCCGCCGCCGTGCGCGTCCGGATCGAGGCCATGGAAAAGCTGCTCGAGCGGATGTTCGTCATTCCCGGCATCAACCGCCCCGTCGGGCTCGACGTGGTGCTGAACCTGGTGCCCGTCGCCGGCGATCTGGTGGCTACCGCGCTTGGTGCGTGGATCGTCTGGGAAGCGCGCAACCTCGGCATGTCCAAGTGGCAGCTGGCGCGCATGGCGGGGAATGTGGGCGTGGATACGCTGCTCGGCGCGGTGCCGTTCGTCGGCGCGATCCCTGATTTCTTCTTCCGATCGAACAGCCGCAACCTGAAGATCATCCGCCGTCATCTCGATCGCCACCATCCGTCCACGGCGACGATCGACGTTCCGGTGGCCCGCCGCTAATCCTTCTGGTCGGCATAGGCCTTGACCAGGCGGAACAGGTAGGCCCGCGCCTCCATTACCGATCGCACACGGATCCGTTCGTTCAGGCCGTGGACGCCGTTGCCGTCAGGATCGCGGAACAGGCCCGAGACGCCGTAGGTCGGAATGCCCGCCGCGTTGAGCGTGACGGCATCGGTCGCCCCGGTCGCCATGTGCGGGACGAGCGGCACGCCCGGCCAGATCTCGGCCGAGATGCGCTGGGCCGGGCCGAACACCCGGTCGGTCACCGGCGCCGGCGCCGACGGCTTGTAGGTGCGACCGGCGGTGACGGTCACTTCGGGATCGGCGACGACCCGCACCAGTTCCGCCTGGATCGTCTCCGTCGGCACACCCGGGATAACCCGGCAGTTGATCGTCGCCCGCGCCCGCTGCGGCAGCGCGTTGGCGGCATGCCCCCCCTCCAGCATCGTCGCCACGCAGGTGGTGCGCAGCATCGAATGGTAGCTGGGTGACGCGTTGAGCAGATCGCTTGCCGCCTTGTCGCCGGGATTGGCGACGATCGCCGTCATGGCCGCGCCCTCGGCACCGCCGACCACCTTGGCCATCCGGCTGAAATAGCCGCGATTGGCATCGATGAACTGCACCGGAAAGTCATAGCGGCCGACGCGGTCGAGCGCGCGCGCCAGGCTGTAGATGGCATTGTCCGGGCGGGGCAGCGAGGAGTGGCCGCCGGGGTTCGTCGCCTCCAGCGTAAAGCTCATCACCACTTTCTGCGCGGCCTGGAAAGTCTGGTCGATCCGCTTGCCGGCAGCGTCCAGTTCGCCATAGCCGCCTTCGTTCAGCGCGATCCCGGCATCGATCAGATCGCGCCGGTTGTCGACGAGCCACTTCGCGCCGTTGAGGAACAGCCCTTCCTCGCCGCAGGTCAGCGCCATCTTGATCGTGCGTAGCGGCTTGTAACCCTCCGCCCGGTAGCGGAGCAGGCTGTCCGCCCAGATGGCATCCTGCGCCTTCATGTCAGCGACGCCGCGCGCGTAAAAGTATCCGTCTTCCTCGATCAGGGCGAAGGGATCGCGCGTCCAGTCGGCACGGCGCGCATTGACCACGTCGATATGGCCCAGCATCAGCACCGGCTTCAGCCTGGGGTCGCGCCCCGGATAGACGGCGACGAGCGCGCCCGCCTTGGGGTGGCCCTCCGGCACGAACAGGTGGAGGTCCGCTGCGGGAAAGCCCGCAGACTTCATCCGGGCCGCCAGCTTCTCGGTCACGGCCGTGCAGCTGCCGGTATCGAAACTGGAGTCGATCTCCACCATTTCCTTGAGCATGGCCCGGAACGCCGGCTCGCCCGGTTCGGGCGCCGCGTATGCCGGGGCGGCGAGCAGGGCAGCGGCGCCCGCAAGCGCGGCGGCAATGCCCGAGATCGATGTGATGCTGGCCATCCCCATGCTCCGTCCGGCGGCGGCGCGGGACAATCCCGGCCGGCTGATGCTCAGACGGTCCGCACGGCAAAATCCGCCACGGAAATCGGGCTGCCCTGCCGTGGTGGCGGCAGGGCAGCCCGATGGCGCCGTTTACGAGGAAACGTGATCCCGGTGCGTGCCCGATGTGCCGTAGCGCGCACGCTCCGCGGACATCTCGTCCGACGTGTAGGCGGGTGCGGCATCGTCATAACGGCTCCAGCCGTTCTGGCGGTAGGCCGCGCCGCGGGCCGATGCGGTAACGCCGCGGCTACGATCGAGCGCCGCCTCGACCTCGGCGACCCGGTCGTCGGGCACGCGGGCGCTGACCAGCGTGCCGCCGCGACGGACGCCTTCCGCATAGACGTGCGCATCCTCCTCGCTGTGCCCGGACTCGGTCAACGCGCCGACGAACGTGCCGGTCAGCGCGCCGCCTGCCGCACCCGCACCGGCACCCGCCAGCGTCGTGGCCAGCCAGCCGGCCGCGACGAGCGGCCCGAGGCCGGGAATGACGAGCAGGCCGAGCCCGGCCAGCAGGCCGCCCGCGCCGCCGATCAGTGCGCCGGCGGATACGCCGCGGCTCACGTCGCCGGCATGGTTTACGCCCTCGCCATGATCGTGGCTGCCGGCATGGTCGGGATCGTTGCCCATGATGCTCACGTCGCCATGCGGAATGCCGAGGGCCTCGATGTCGCGCACTGCCGCCTTCGCGTCGTTATAGTGGTCGAACAGCCGGGTTACGGTCTTGGTCATTGTCTCTCTCCTACGCGATACTGAGACAACAACGATGCGCAGCCGGAATGGTCCCATCGAATTCGACCGAAACGACCGGACGACAGCTTTGAACGCCAGTCCGTCCTGCCCGGCGCATTCCGCCGCCGGGCGTCACCCTGCGGCTGCGGCGCACCGGCGGTGAGAACTCCTTAATCTGCGGAAGGCATCTTCGGTTGATGTTGCACTGGCACACGAACCTGCAAGAGGATGAAGAGGCGCGGTTGCGCGCGCTCCACGCATTGGATCTCCACGACGCCCCGCCGGAGCAGGCGCTGAAGGCGCTGGCGGAACTGGCGGCACAGTTGCTGGGCTGCCCGATGTCGATGGTCACGCTGATCGATCGTGCGCAGCAGCGCATCGTCGCGTGCGTCGGCGCCGAACCGGGCGAAGGTGATCGCAACGTTTCGTTCTGCCAGCATACCATCCGTTCCCCCACGCTCCTGGTCGTTCCGGACGCTACGCTGGAGAGCCGCTTCGCCGATCTGCCATGCGTTACCGGGGATATGCACGTCCGCTTCTATGCGGGCATGCCGATCTGCGCGCCGGATCCGCAGACGGGCGTTTCCCACCGGGTGGGTGCGATCTGCGCGGTCGATACCGTGCCGCGATCGATCGGCCCGGCTGAGGAAGCGGCGATGTCCAATCTGGCGCGGCTGGCCGAGGCGATCCTGTCGGCGCGGGTGATATCGGGCCAGTCGCTCGAACTGGCGGCGCTTACGCAGCACCAGTCGCAGGCACTGCAGCGCAGCGTCACCGCCTTCGGGCAGGCGGAGCGGATCGCCTCCATCGGATCGTGGCAGATCGGCGTTCCCGATGGGCCGCTCACCTGGTCGGAAGGAGTCTATCGCATCTACGATCTCCCGCCGGGGGTGGAGGTGGACCTTGCCTATGCTCTGCAATTCTATCCCGAATCCGCGCGCAAGTTGGTCGAGGACAGTCTCGGCGAGGCCGTGGCAACCGGCCAGCCGTTCGACTTCGCAACCGATCTGCGTACGGCGACGGGGCGGCTCCGCCGCGTCCGCTGCCTGGGCGAGCCGGTGATCGCCGACGGGATAACGGTGGCGGTGGCGGGGGTGTTTCAGGACGTCACCGATCGCTTCAAGCTCGAGCAGAGCCTGCGCCGGTCGGCGGAGCTGGACGCGTTGACCGGGCTCGCCAACCGCGCCGGGTTCAACTGCCAGTTGGAGGCCGCGGTACAGGATGCAGCCGAACGATCGGCGCCACTGATGCTCGTTCTGGCCGATCTCGACCATTTCAAGCCGATCAACGACCAACACGGCCACGGCGCCGGGGACGAGGTGCTCCAGATAGTCGGCGAGCGGCTGCGCGGCATCTGCGATCTGGATTGCACGCCGGCCCGCCTGGGCGGGGACGAATTCGCGATCATCGTCCGCGATGCTGCCGCGTGTGCGGATCCGGCACCGTTCGTCGCCGGGGTTCTCGATCGGCTCAAGCAGCCGGCAGTCACCCGCTACGGCACGCTGCCGATATCGATCACCGTTGGCTACGGGCTGTTCGACAGCGATCGGGATCTGACGCTGCGCGAGTTCGTCCACCGCATCGACAGCGTACTCTACGATGCCAAGCGGGATCGCCGCGGCACCGCCCGCCGCTTCGCCGAACATGGGCGCCGGCGGAGCGATCAGCCGACGTAGGGCGAGCGGCAAACCTCCCGTCCGGGCGAGATCGAGAGCGCGGCGCCATCCGCAGAGCGATGGCGAACACGGCGTTAATTGCGTACGGGTTCTTCGCGATGGCACCACCCGTACCACCCCGGCGACCGGCCGACACGGATTTCGCCGCGGCCCCGGAACTTCTGCCGCCGCCTGCACGTCTCGGCTTCATCGATCCCGCGCCCCGCCCTCCCCGCCCGAGCCTTCCCGAGGCGTATCGGACGATCCACATTCCCGCGGGCGTCGGGCAGTTCTGGCGCAAGCTGGCCGCCTTCGCAGGCCCCGGCTACCTCGTCGCCGTCGGCTACATGGATCCGGGCAATTGGGCGACGGATATCGCCGGTGGTTCCGCGTTCGGCTACACCCTGCTGTCGGTCATCCTGGTGTCGAACATGATGGCGATGCTGCTCCAGTCGCTGGCCGCCAAGCTGGGCATCGTGAGCGGGCTCGATCTCGCGCAGGCCTGCCGCGAGAACTACCGCCCGCCCGTCCGCATCGCGCTGTGGATCCTGTGCGAGCTGGCGATCGCGGCCTGCGACCTGGCGGAGGTGATCGGCACCGCCATCGCGCTGCAACTGCTGTTCGGCATCCCGATCGTCCCGGGCGTCTGCCTGACCGCGCTGGACGTGGTGCTGATCCTCTTCCTGCACCAGCGCGGCTTCCGCAAGCTGGAGGCGTTCGTCATCGCGCTGCTGATCGTCATCACCGGCTGCTTCATCGTCGAGCTGCTGCTCTCGCAGCCGGACATGATCGAGGTGGCGCGGGGCTTCGTGCCGACCGCCGATGTCATCACCAACCCGGCGATGCTCTACATCTCGATCGGCATCCTCGGCGCCACGGTAATGCCGCACAACCTGTATCTCCACTCCTCGATCGTGCAGACGCGCAGCTTCCAGCGCACCGAGCCGGGCATGCGCGAGGCGGTGAAGTTCGCGACGATCGACAGCACCGCCGCGCTCACCTTTGCGCTGTTCATCAACGCCGCGATCCTGATCCTCGCCGCATCCGCCTTCCATGCGAACGGGCGCACCGACATCGCCGATATCCAGCAGGCCCATGAATTGCTGTCCCCGATGCTGGGCGCCGGGGCGGCGAGCGTGCTGTTCGCCGTCGCTCTGCTCGCGTCGGGCCAGAATTCCACGGTTACGGCCACGCTGGCCGGGCAGATCGTGATGGAGGGATTCGTCGATCTGCGGCTGCCGCCGTGGCTGCGCCGTCTGTCGACCCGCCTGCTGGCGATCGTACCCGCGGTGATCGTCGCCTCGCTGTACGGGACGGACGGGACGATGAAGCTGTTGATCCTCAGCCAGGTGATCCTCAGCCTGCAACTGCCGTTCGCCGTCGTCCCGCTGGTCCAGTTCACCAGCAGCCGGCGGATCATGGGGCCGTTCGCCAACGGCCCCATGATCAAGCTGATCGCCTATGCCGTGGCAGCGATCATCATCGCCCTCAACATCAGGCTTCTGGTCTCGATCCTGTAGCGCCGGCGCGGGAACCTCGCCGGGCGGGAATCAGCGCGGCAGCTCAGGCCCGTCCGCGAGTTCCTGCTCCACCCCGCGCACGATGACCCGCACGCCGAAGGTAAAGGCGGCGTCGTTCGCCGTCGCCGGCCGCGCGACGCCGCGCCGCTGGGCGACCTGCTCGTCTGCGGCCCACCCGCCGACGAAGCGCAACATGGTGATCAGGGCGTTGCGCGCAGTCTCCGGGGCGAAACCTGCCGCCAGCAGCGGCGCGTAGAGCGTGTTGATCGTTTCGGCCGATCTGCCTTCGGGTGGCGAGGTGCCGGCGGCGACGATCGCCCCGTCTGGATAGGCGTTGAGTTGGGCGCGCAGCCGCACGGCGGTGGCGATCAACCAGTCCTGCCAGTTCTCGCCGGGGAGCGGCGCGCGCCACACCGGCCGGAACATGGCATCCGCCACGTAGGCGAGCAGTTCGGCCTTGCCGCTGAAATGGTGATAGAGGCTGGCGCCCTTGATCCCCAGCCGTTCGCCCAGCCGCCGGGTCGACAGGGCACGCATCCCACCCTCTTTCAACAGAATGAGCGCCGCCTCCGTAATCTGCATCCTGTCGAGCGCCAAAAGTCCATCTCCCCTGCCCGCATCCGGTTCTTGCCGCCCGGAAGTCTGGCCGGCCGTAACATATTGCGCCAATCCCGTCGCCTCGCCACGCCCCGGACGCGCCGGTGGACCGCCAGGGCCGGGGCGGCGGCGGCGTCGCCACCTGCAATGAACCTTGGCACGGGGCGCAATATCGCTACGACTTGGCTCATGGATCCCGATCGCCAGCTTCTGCGGGAACGGCTGCCCGTGCTCGGCGGTCGACCGATTGCCGCATACGCGCTGGCTGTCGTCTTCTCGATCGTGGCCGGAATCCTGCGCGGTGCCCTCGATCCGGTCTTTCCGCCCGGCTTTCCCTACCTCACCTTCTTCCCAGCGGTGATCATTTCGTCGTTCCTGCTGGGGCGCGGGCCGGGCACGCTGGCGGCTTTTCTGTGCGGATTGATGGCGTGGTATTTCTTCATCCCGCCGTTCCACAGCTTCGCCATCGATCCGTCGACCAGCACCGCCTTGCTGTTCTACGTGGGTGTCGTCGCCGTGGATGTCGCGCTCGTCCACTGGATGCAGTCGGCCAACCAGCGGCTTCTGGAAGAACGCGAGCGCAGCCGCATGCTTGCCCGCGAAAGCAGCCTGCTCGCCGAACGCAGCGAATTGCTGTTTCGGGAATTGCAGCACCGCGTGTCGAACAACCTGCAGATGGTCGGCGCGGTATTGAGCCTGCAGAAACGCGGCATCGAAGATCCCGCCGCCCGCCTGGCGCTGGACGACGCCGCCGCCAAGCTGCAGCTGATCGGCCGCATCCAGCGCCAGCTCTATGATCTCAGCGGCGGGCAGGTGGCGGTGGATGCCTTCCTGCACGATCTTGTCGACGATCTGATCGCGTCCGGCGGCAAGCCGGGCATCACCTTCGGCATCGAAACCGTGGCGGGCGTGCTGCTCGATCCCGACGCGCTGATCCCGCTTGCGCTGATCACCGCCGAGGCGGTGGCCAACGCGATCGAGCACGGCTTTGCCGACCGCGAGAGGGGCCACGTAACCGTGGCGCTGCGGCGCACGGCAGCGGAACTGACGCTGAGCGTTACCGATAACGGCGCCGGCCCCCCGCCCGACTTCGATCCTGCCACGCCCAAGAGCCTCGGGCTCAAGATCGCCGTGACCCTCGCCCGGCAGCTCGGCGGCACCCTTCAGCTTCGGGCCGCGGATCCCGTGGGTGCGGAAACGCTGCTGACTATGCCGATGACGACCGCCGCAGCGGCGCGCCCGGCCGTAGCTCGCGCGCGGGCCCGGACGGAGACCGCCTGAGCGGCCGGTCGCCCGGCGTGGTCCACTTGGCCGCTCATGCCGCGCCAGGCGAACGTGATGCCCGGCCGAGGCGTGGGGGTGGGCCGCTCCCGAGTTTTCGGGTCCCCGGCCACTATGATGTGGCGCAGGCCCGCCACATGTTGCCGCGCGTCACGTCACGCATCGAAGGCACACCCCGGCGGCACAGGTTCTGCCAAAGCGGACCCCATCAGGACGCCGGTCGGAGTTGAAGCGCGGCTTCGTCGCGCACATTCCTGTCAGCCTCATGATCCGGGAATGCCCTCACTATCCCGGAGAATAGCAGCAATCCCGCCAGCGCACCCGGAAGGGATACGATGCACCAGGCCGTCAGCAGGCCGTCAGCCGCCGGAAAGAAGCCGTCGGCGACGGCGCCGACCGTGAGCGGTGCGACGACGGCGCACAGCAGCCCTGGCACATTGTACAAGGCGAACATCCGGCCGCGGAAGTGATTTGGAACCAGAGCAGAAACCAGAGAGGGGGCCAGACCGGAAGCGATGTAGGTGCCGCAGATATAAAGGGCCCAGAGCAGGACGGCCTGACGATCGCTGCCGACGAAAAGGAACAGCATCGCGACCACGACCAGCATGAGGAAGGAGGCCCGGTAGATCTGCAACAGCGAGGCGAGTTGACCGCGCGCTTCCTTGATCCGGTGCACCAGTATCGCAGCGATAATGGTGCCGGCCACCGATCCGGCCCCCAGCGCCAGTGCGCAAAGTTTGCCGATCTCCGACGTGGCCACGCCATATGCTCTGCTCAGGGCGGTGGGCAGCCAGAACATGAACGCCGTATACCCGAACTTAACGGCGAACAGCCCGAACAGGAGAAGGATGATACCAGTTCTATACTTGGCGAGGAATTGCTGGAACGTCGCATCCGTTGCGGCGACAAACCCGTGGGAGACAGGCGTGGATTGCCGCTCCGGTTCGCTCACGCTGTAAAGGATGGGCGCGAGAATGAATCCGGGTATGGCGGCAAGAAACAAACAGATGCGCCATGGCGCCACAGGCGTATCGGCCCACGGCAGAAGGCGTTCCGCCTCGCCCGCAACCTCGACGATGACCCCGCAGAGATAGGTCGCCGCACTTGTGCCTATCACGGACAGGCTGACGAACAGCATCACCATCGTCCGCTGGCGGCGGGGGGGATACAGATCCGCGATCAGCGAATAGCAGGCAGCATACAGCCCCGCCTCCGAAATCCCGATACCGACGCGGCAGGCCGCCAATTGCCAGAACTCGGCCGTCATCCCGCTCAGGAAGGTGGAGCTCGACCAGCCGAGCGTCACCCACGTCAGCAGAGCGAGCCGGTTCTTCCGATCGACGAGCGCCCCCATGGGGAAGGCGGCGATACCTTGGCTCAAACGAAAGGCAAAACCCTGCAACATGCCGATCTGCGTGTCCGAGACGCCGAACTCCCGCTCGATCGGATGGACGATCAGCGCGAAGATATGGGTGTCGACATAGGCAAACCCGATCATGCAGGCCAGAATTGCGAACGTGAGATGTGCCGCGCGGGAAGACGGGAAGGCAGCCAAGTCCGACGTGGGCGGGGGCGGGGCCATATTACCCACCGCATTGCCTGTTGAGACCGCCGCTGTTCTGGTCTCGGCTGGCATCTTCCCTACTCGGCGACCACGCGATCGACCGTTCTGCGAGACGCGACCGGTCCCCGATAGGTCTTCGCGAAACCACGCATGAGGTTACAGAAGTATTCGGCCATCGGTGTCATCGGCACGTGGCGTTGCCGCACCAGACAGACGCGCCTCGACTGGAGATCCGGCGCCACGGGCACCACACCGATAACGTCGGACAGGCCCGGCATCTGAAGCCACTCGCGCGGGGCGACCGCAAGAAAATCGGAGGATGCGATCGCAAGAACGATCTGCAGGACGGAGTTCATCTCGAGTACGGTCCGCCGGTGGGGCGACCCTGTCGAGCGGGGCCAGTCCAACATCTTCCCTTCCTCGGCCCCGGCGTGCGAAATAAGCCAGCCCCACTGCATCTCGTTGAGCTCATCCATCGTCTTGGCACGCATGCCGGGATGGTCTTTCCGGGCGACGACGACCATCTGGAGATCGAACAGATCCTCGACGATGAGTTCGGCGGAGACGACGGTCAATCGATCCAGCGAGCCGATATAGGCATCGATCTTGCCCTGGATGACATCGTCCTGGATCGAGGGAAGCAGACTTTCCAGGATCGTCAGCTTCGCGTCGGCAAACCTTTCATAGAAAGGGGAGAGCGTCGCAGGCATCAGCGGGATCGACGACGCCAGCGAGAGCGCAATGGTGACGTTTCCGGTCGATAGTGCCTTCAGGTGATCGACTTCCTCGCGGGCCCGCCGAATTTCGACCTCTATGATCGCGGCTCGCTTGACGAAGACCTCGCCGATCGGCGTCAGGCGGACGCCGCGGGGCAGGCGATCGAACAATGCGGCGCCAAGTTCGTATTCGATCTCCTGGATGCTGCGGCTGATCGACGGCTGCACCATCCCCAGATGGCGTGCGGCCGCGCGAAGACTTCCGAACTTGGCGACAGCCAGAACATGCCGGATGTGATGCAGCTTCATGGCATCACATGCCTGACGGCGGGTCGAGCGGTTCGGGTTCGTGTCTGGCCGGCCGCAGACGCATGAGCGTGAATGCCCCGGCCGGCCGCATCGTAGCGCCGATCCTACGGAATATCGCCGCCCTTTGAACTGTCATGACGCCATGTTGCGGTGCAACCTTACACCAGTCAACAGCTAACGA
>NZ_JAQGLK010000053.1 GCF_028292925.1 Sphingomonas bacterium | reverse complement strand
GGCAGACGAGAAGACGCGCAAGGCCGCCGAGACGAAGGCGGGCAAAGCGAAAGCCGATGCGGCCGCAAAGGCAAAGGATGCCGATGCGGCCACCGCGGAGCGCAATTCCGGTGACGCAAAGGGCAAGGACGCAAAGGGCAAGGACGCAAAGTCCGGCAAGGCAGCGAAGGCCAAGGACCCCAAGGACACCAAGGACACCAAGGGCGGCAAGTCCGCGACGCGCGAGGCCAAGGCCGACGGCAAGGCTGGCAACGCGGCCGACAAGGCCACGTCACCAAGCGGGGAGCGATACTGGGTGCAGGTGGCCAGCGGATCCAACCGCGCGGATCTCGGCAAGGTGTGGGGCAAGACGCGCGACAAGGCGCCGAAGCTGCTCGCCGGCCGGACGACGTGGACGACGCCGTGGAAGCAATCGAACCGGTTGCTGGTAGGGCCGTTCAAGTCCGAGGAGGAGGCCCAGGGCCTCGTCAATTCGCTCGGCAAGGCGGGGCTTGGCGGAATCCGGTTCACCACCGAGGGCAAGGCCAAGGTGGAGAAGCTGGACAGCGAATAGCGGCGGCAATGCTCGACTTCGCGGGCCGGCACGGGCATGGGCGGCGGCAATGACCGCGCCGGCCCCTTATGCGTGCGATCCCGCAGCCTGCCGCGGCCGTCGCCACTCCGAACCGGCCGCCCCGATGCCGGTGCTGCGCGATCCGTTCCAGCGCGACCGCGATCGCATCGTCCATTCGATCGCCTTCCGGCGGCTGCGGCACAAGACGCAGGTATTTGTCGCGCCGGATGGCGATCACTTCCGCGTCCGCCTGACCCACAGCCTGGAAGTCGCGCAGATCGGCCGCACCATCGCCCGCGCGCTCGGCCTGAACGAGGATCTCACAGAGGCGTTGTGCCTGGCGCACGATATCGGCCACCCGCCGTTCGGCCATGCCGGGGAGGATGCGCTGAAGGAGGCGACGGTGCACGCCGGCGGGTTCGATCATAACGCGCATACCTTGCGCGTGCTGACCCAGCTGGAGGCGCCCTATCCCCGCTGGAACGGGCTCAATCTCACCTGGGAGACGCTGGAGGGCCTGGCCAAGCATAACGGCCCGGTCGCCGCGCCCAGCTGGGCGCTGCGGGAGGCGAACGCACAGATGCCGCTGGACCTTGCGAGCTGGCCGTCGCTGGAGGCGCAGGTGGCGGCGGTGGCGGACGATATCGCCTATGACAATCACGACATCGATGACGGGGTCCGCGCCGGGCTGCTCGATCTGCATGGCGTGCTGGAGGTGCCGCTGGTCGCCGAATGCTGGCGCGACGTGTGCACCACGCTGGCCGATGTGCAGGTGCCGCGGCGCTTTCCGGAACTGATCCGCGTGCAGATCGGCCGCATGGTCGGCGATGTGATCGCGGAAAGCCGCGCCCGGATTGCCGCGGCCGGCGTCCAGACCGTAGCGGACGTGCGCGCTGCGGGCCGCGCGCTGGTCGGCTTCTCGGCCGAGATGGCGGATCAGGAGCGAAGCCTGAAGCGATTCATGTACGCCCGGCTCTATCACCACCCGCTGCAGATCGCGGTGGCGGCGCAGGCACGGGAGATCGTCGCCGGGCTGACCGCCGCTTATGTCGACGATGCCGCGCTGCTGCCGGCCGAGTGGCGCGCGCGGCTGCCGGCCGGCGAGCCGGAACGCACCCGGCACATCGCCGATTTCATCGCCGGAATGACGGATCGCTACGCCGTTGCGCGCTACCGCGAGGTGATCGGCCCGGTGGAGATGCCCGACGGGCTTTGAATCGGCGTTTGCGAGTCGATGGACGTTTGCGGGGAGTTTCCGCTACACGGCCGCCTTGGCTGACCCAGGCGGACCCCTTATCGTGACGCTCTTTACCCGTTTCGCCGCCGAGATCGGCGCCATCCTCGACGCGCTTGAGCAGGAAGGCACGCTGCCGGGCGGGATCGACCGCGGCAACATGACCGTCGAGCCGCCGCGCGATCCTTCCCACGGCGATCTGGCGACCAACGCCGCGATGGTGCTGGCCAAGCCGGCAGGCACCAATCCGCGCGCCCTGGCGGCATTGATCGTGCCGCGGCTCGCGCAGGTCGCAATGATCGAATCGGCCGAGATTGCGGGGCCGGGCTTCATCAACGTGCGGCTTACCGCCGCCGCCTGGCGGGGGGAGCTGGCGCGCATCCTTTCCGAGGGCGACCAATATGGCCGGTCGAGCGTGGGGGCAGGGCGGCGCGTCAACGTCGAATACGTCTCGGCCAACCCGACCGGGCCGATGCACATGGGGCATTGCCGCGGCGCCGTGGTCGGCGATGCGCTGGCGACGGTGCTGGAGGAGGCGGGCTACGCCGTCACCCGCGAATATTACATCAACGATGCCGGCAGTCAGGTGGAGACGCTCGCCCGCTCGGTCCACCTCCGCTACCGCGAGGCACTGGGCGAGGATGTCGGCCCGATACCCGAGGGGCTCTATCCGGGCGACTATCTGGTCCCGGTCGGCAAAGCCCTGGCCGCGGAGTTCGGCGACAGCTTCGTTGCCGCCGACGATAGCGAGTGGCTGGCGCTGTTCCGCACCCGCGCCGTCGCGGCGATGATGGAGATGATCCGCGCCGATCTCGCCTTGCTTGGCATCCACCACGACTGCTTCTCGTCCGAGCTGGAGGTACAGCGCAGCGGCAAGGTCGATGCCGCGCTTGCCCGGCTGGAGGCCGACGGGCTGATCTACGAAGGCGTGCTCGGCGCGCCGAAGGGGGAAACCCCCGACGATTGGGAGCCGGTGCCGCTCACCCTTTTCCGGGCGACGCAATTCGGCGACGACAGCGATCGGCCGGTGCGGCGATCGAACGGTCAACTCACCTACTTCGGCAACGATCTGGCCTATCATGCCGACAAGGCCGCCCGGTCGGACATGCTGATCGATATCTGGGGCGCCGATCATTCCGGCACGGTGAAGCGCATCCAGGCGGCCGTGAAGGCGCTGACCGGCGGGCGCGTGCCGCTGGACGTGAAGCTCGTCCAGATGGTCCGCCTGCTGCGGGCGGGCGAGCCGGTGAAGATGTCGAAGCGGTCGGGATCGTTCGTCACGCTGGCGGATGTGGTCGAGGAGGTCGGCCGCGACGTCGTCCGCTTCACCATGCTGACCCGCAAGGCGGATGCCCAGATGGACTTCGACTTCGCGAAGGTAGTCGAGGCGTCGAAGGACAATCCGGTGTTTTACGTGCAGTACGCGCACGCTCGCGGCCGATCGCTGCACCGCCGGCTCGCCGCGGACGGGCTGGTCGCTCCCGCGGCCGACCTCGCCTTGCTGGACGCCGAGGAGCTGGGGCTGGTGCGGATCGCCGCCCAATATCCCCGCGTGATCGAGGCGGCGGCCGCCACCCGCGAGCCGCACCGTATCGCATTCTACCTGTCCGAGCTTGCAGCGGCCTTCCATTCGCTGTGGAACCGCGGCAACGATGATCCGGCACGGCGTTTCCTGATGGTTAACCAGCTGGAGGTTACATCGGCCCGGCTCGCTCTGGCCGATGCCGTCGGGCAGATAATACGTAACGGCTTGCGCTTGATGGGCGTCGAGGCAGCCGAGGAGATGGCGTGATGTCGGACACGGATCGGGCGCTCCACGATGAGGACAAGCTGCCTTGGCTGGAGCCGGCGGTTAATAACGAGGATCGGCGCAAAGGCGGCGGCACCGGCGCGGTGGTGGCCGCGCTTCTTGCCGCCCTGGTCGCGCTCGGGCTCGTCGTCGGCGGGGTTTTCTGGCTGCGCGACAACGGCCCTTCCGCGCTTGGCGGCGGGGATGGCGAGTTGATCGCCGCGCCGGCTGGTCCCTACAAGCAGAAGCCGGCCGAGGCGGGCGGCATGAAGGTGGAGGGGCAGGGCGATGCGGCCTTTGCCGCCAGCGCCGGTGCCGACGTGAACGCGGCCATCGACATCTCCGCTTTGCCCGAAACGCCGCTGACCGGTGCCGGCAGCGCAACCCCGGACGACGCGCCTGCTGCGCCCGCGCCCGCGCCTGCTGCCCAGGTGGCAGCGGCACCGTCCGCCGGAACCGCCGGGGCCACCGCCGCTGCCGCTCCGGTGACCGGCGGGCTGATCCAGCTCGGTGCGTTTTCCAGCGAAGCGAAGGCCAATCAAGCGTGGAAGACGCTCGCCGCACGCTTCGCGTACCTGGCGCCGCTGACCAGTTCGGTCACCCCGGTCACGTCCGGCAGCGGCACGCTCTATCGCCTGCGGGCGAGCGCGGGGCCGGATGCCGCCACGGTCTGCGGCAAGCTGAAGGTAGCCGGAGAGAACTGCGCCGTCCTGTAGCCGTCCGTCGGCGGCCACGGGCGGACTGTTCATCGGGGGAGGAGAGATGGTATCGGCGGCGGCATGACAGCCCCGCACGCCGCCCCATGAAACCCGCCTTCCTCGGCCTTTCCGGGCCCGATCTCACGCCCGACGAGCGGACCTTCTTCACGCGCGTCGAGCCGGCCGGGTACATCCTTTTCCGGCGCAACTGCGTCGATCGGGTGCAACTGCGCCGGCTTACCGACGATCTGCGCGCCCTGTCCGGCCGCGACGACGTACCGATCCTGATCGATCAGGAGGGCGGGCGCGTGGCGCGGATGCGGCCGCCGGAATGGCCGGCCTTTCCGCCAGCGGCGCGCTTCGATGCGCTCTACGACGTGGCGCCGATCTCGGCGATCGAGGCGGCGCGCGCCAATGCCCAGGCGATCGCGGCCGTCCTCACCGAAGTCGGGGTCAACGTGGATTGCCTGCCGCTGCTCGATGTCCGCACCCGCGAGGGGCACGACATCATCGGCGATCGGGCGCTGGGGAGCGAGCCGATGCGCGTCGCGGCGATGGGCCGCGCGGTGATCGAGGGGTTGCGCGCGGGCGGCGTTGTCGCCGTCGTCAAGCACATGCCGGGGCACGGCCGCGCGCTTGCCGACAGCCATGTCGAGCTGCCGGTGGTGACGGCCGACGCCGCCGCGCTGGAGCGCGACCTGGCGCCGTTCGTGGCGCTGCGAACCGCGCCGATGGCGATGACCGCGCATGTTGTCTATCCGGCCTGGGATGGGGCCGAATGCGCGAGCCTGTCGGCAACCGTGATCGGAGACGTGATCCGCGGCCGGATCGGGTTCGCCGGGCTGCTTATGTCCGACGATCTTGGAATGCATGCCCTGCGCGGCGACTTCGGGGCGCGTGCGGCAGGGGTGCTGGCCGCGGGGTGCGACATCGCGCTGCATTGTTCGGGCGACATGGCCGAGATGATCGCCGTGACGGACGCGATCGGCGACATCGGAGAGGCGGCGCGCGAGAGGCTGGCCGCGGCAATGGCGACGATCGCCGCACCCGCCGACACCGTTCCGCTGGAGGACCTGCTGGCCAAGCGCGACGCGCTGCTGGCCTACGCCTGATCGGCCCCGCGGTGGAGGAGGACCCCGCCGATACGCTGACGCTGGCGATCGACGGCTGGGAAGGGCCGCTCGATCTGCTGCTTACGCTCGCCCGCGCGCAAAAGGTCGATCTGAGGGAGATTTCGATCCTCGCTCTGGTCGAGCAATATCTCGCCTTCCTGAACGAGGCGCGCGCGCTGAAGCTGGAGCTGGCGGCCGATTACCTCGTGATGGCGGCATGGCTGGCCTATCTCAAATCCGGCCTGCTGCTGCCCAAGGCTGCCGAGGAGGAGCCGAGCGCAGAGGAGATGGCGCTGCGGTTGCAGGCGCGGCTGCAGCGGCTGGACGCCATGCGCGAGGCAGGCGCGCGGCTGATAGCGCGGGATCGCATCGGCCGGGACGTATTCCCCCGCGGCGCGCCGGAGGGATTGCAGCTGGTCCGCACCCCGGCGTGGCGGGCGGATCTGTTCGGGCTGATCGCCGGATATGGTGCGGTGCGCGCACGGGGGCGGCGCTCCGTCCATGTCGTGTCGCGCCGCCCCGTGATGACGCTCGAGCAGGCCCTGCTTCGTGTCGAGCGGATGATCGGCGGGCGGATCGACTGGACCGCGCTCGAACGCTTCCTGCCGGACGCCGCGGATGAGAGCTTCCGCCGGTCCGCGCTCGCCTCCAGCTTCGTCGCGGCGCTGGAACTGGCCCGGCGCGGCCGCATCACGCTCCACCAGAGTGCGCCGTTCGCGCCGCTGATGCTGCGCCCGGCATGAACGCACCGCCCGACGATGCCGTGCGGGCGGTGGAGGCGGCACTGTTCGCGGCCGAGACGCCGATGACCGCCGGCGCGCTCGCCGCCTGCGTGGGCCCCGGCATCGACATCGCTGCCGCTTTGGCCCGGTTGCGGCAGGATTATGCGGGGCGGGGCATCAACCTGGTCGAGCGGGGCGGGCGCTGGCACTTCCAGACCGCGCCGGATCTTGCCCACCTGCTCCGCCGCGAGCGCGCCGAGCCGCGGCAGCTCAGCCGTGCCGCCGTCGAGACGCTGGCGATCATCGCCTATCACGAACCCGTCAGCCGCGCCGAGATCGAGGCGATCCGTGGCGTCCAGATCAGCAAGGGCACGTTGAACGTGCTCATGGAGGCGGGCTGGATACGCCCCGCCGGCCGGCGCGAGGTGCCCGGACGGCCGCTCCTGTATGCGACCACGCCGGCGTTTCTGTCGCATTTCGGGCTTGCCAGCCGCCGCGATCTGCCGGGCATCGACGATCTCGCCGCAGCCGGGCTGCTCGATCCGGTCGAATCGACGATGCTGACGCTAGAGATGGCAAAAGCCTCGCCGGAGGATTAGATAGGGCCCAGCACCAAGGAGAATGAACATGGGTGGTCTGAGCCTCTGGCATTGGCTCGTCGTTGGCGTCGTCGTGATGCTGCTCTTCGGGAAGGGCCGCTTTTCCGATATGATGGGCGACGTCGCGAAGGGCATCAAGAGCTTCAAGAAGGGCATGTCCGAGGAGGACGAGGCCACGCCCGTCGATCGCCCGGCACCGCGCCTGCAGACCGCGCCGCCGCCGGAGCCTGCCGTCGATCGCGAGTTGCGGCCGATGAAGGACGACCGGCCGAACACCTGATCCGGCTATATCCTTACCTCGCATCGGGGGCGGCCGGCGTGGCGGTACGCCGCCCGCCGCCTTCCGGTGGCAACGCGCTCGTCGGGGCGCGGACATTCTGGCCATTCCGCGCTGCCGGCCTCCTTCCCCCTTCAGAGATCGGGCTCTAGAAGCCGCTCATGTTCGATATCGCCCCCACCGAGCTGATGTTGGTCGCCCTGGTCGCGCTGGTCGTGATCGGGCCCAAGGATCTGCCCAAGCTGATGCGCACCGTCGGCTACTGGGTCGGGCGCGCGCGCGGCGTCGCCCGCCATTTCCGGTCCGGCATGGATGAGATGATGCGCCAGGCGGAAGTGGAGGAGATGGAGAAGCGCTGGGCCGCCGAGAATGCGCGGATCATGCGCGAACACCCCACCACGGACATCCCGGCCGCGACCACCGAGCAGCCGGATATCGCACCCTACCCATCGCCCGCCAGCCAAGCCGGGGAGCCCGCGCCTGCCCCCGCCGGCGCGCTGCCCGACGAACCGGTGCGGCCGGCATGAACGACATCGACGATAGCCGTGCGCCCTTGCTGGAGCACCTGGTCGAGTTGCGGCGGCGGCTGTTGTGGAGCTTCGCGGCCCTCGGTGCTGCTTTCGCGCTCTGCCTCTACTTCGCCCGGCCGATCTTCGGGTTCCTCGTCCAGCCGCTGCTGCGTGCGGGGCAGGGCAAGATCATCTACACCGACATCTTCGAGGCGTTCTTTGCCGAGGTGAAGGTCGCGTTCTTTGCAGCGATCATGCTGGCTTTCCCGATCATGGCAAGCCAGCTGTGGCAGTTCGTCGCCCCCGGGCTCTACGCCAAGGAGAAGCGCGCCTTCCTGCCGTTCCTGATCATGACGCCGGTGCTGTTCCTTACCGGCGCGTCGCTCGCCTACTTCGTCGCCATGCCGCTCGCCCTGCATTTTCTGCTCGGCTACCAGGGCGATATCGGCGGCATCCAGCAGGAAGCGCTGCCGGCGGTTGGCAATTACCTGAACTTCGTCACCAAATTCCTGTTTGGGTTCGGTGTGGCTTTCCTTCTGCCGGTGCTGCTGATGCTGCTGGAGCGGGCGGGCATCGTCACCCGCGCGCAGCTGAAGGCGGGGCGGCGATATGCCGTGGTCGGCGCGTTCGCGGTGGCGGCCGTGTTGACCCCGCCGGATGTGGTATCCCAGCTGATGCTCGCGATACCGCTGGTCCTGCTCTACGAACTGGCGCTCATCGGCATTCTGTTCACCGAAAAGCGCCGCGCACGCGATGCGGGCGTCGCCGCGGCGGCGGACTAGCACTTCGGCGCCTGGGCAGGGGCGCCGGCCGCTGCTTCACACGCAAGCAGGGCGCCGCCGGTCTCCCGGCGACGCCCCTCGATAGCCTGGAAGGCCGTTCGCTTACTTGGCGGCGTCGGAGACGGCGTCGCCCGCGGACGAGACATCCTTGCCGGCGCCGGCAACGGTGTTGCAGCCCGCGACCATCATGCTGCCTGCGACGAGCGCGAGAGCGAAAACCTTGCGCACCATGTGCCTTCTCCTTTGTGAACCTGTTCCCCAGGGAACCGGCCACTCAATGCGCGGTAAACGGCATTGTTCCAGACCCGGATCGACAGGAATGGCGTGGGCCCGCGCCAGACGCAAGTTGGGCCCGGAGCGCCGTCGGGGGGGAGACGGGGGTCCGGGCCCATATGAGGGACAGCAATCGGGGGGGCAAAATGTCGCTGTCCGCGACGTGCTGAACCCACGTTTGCGCAACCTGTTCCGCAATGCGACAAAAAACATCGGTCTTGGCGGCGATCAGTCGTCCTTCAGCGGGGCGGCGATCGATACCTCGATCTCGAAGCTGCCGGACGCATCCTCGCGCACCAGCTTGGCGCGTAGCTGCCGCGACAGTCCTTCGGTAACCCGGTTGAAGCGGCCGGCAGCGGCGTGCGCCTGGCATGCGTCGTTCGCGAGACCGGGGGCGAGGATCGTCAGCGTTGCCCGAAGCGGCTGGTCGGTCCGATGCAGGCGGATCGTCACCGCGCTGGCCGGCGCGCACAACATGGCCATCTCGACGATCTCGGTGACCAGGAACGCGATCGGGATCGCGACATCCTGGCTGGCGAAGGCCGGGGCGATATCGAGCAGGATGGGCAGGTTGGCGGCCGACGGGCTGGCCGTCGCGCGCAGGTTGCCCGCAAGCTCGCCGATCAGCGCGCGCAGGCCGACGCCGCGATTCTCCTCAAGCTCTGCAAAGTGGTTGCGATGGACGACGGAGAGCGCGTCGACACGGCGCTGGATGGCGGCATAGGCGGCCGATGCATCCTCGCTCACCGCGCCACGGGCATGAAGATTGATCAGGCTGGCAACCACCTGGAGATTGTTCTTCACCCGGTGATGGACTTCGCGGGTGAGCAGGGTCTGGCGGGCGAGCGCCTGTTCCAGTTCTGCATCATGTTCGGCCAGCCGCTTCGTCACGGTGGTGAAGGCATCACCAAGGCCGCGTAATTCCTGCGACGGCGTCAGCATCGGCGGGATGGCGAGTTGCCCCTCTCCGACGCGGAACCCGGAAATAGCCTTCTGCATCGCAGTCAGCGGACGGACGAGCAGCCGATCGACGACGAACCAGCCGATCCCCGCCGCAAAGATCCACATCAGGATCGGCAGCAACACCATCAACACCTCGATCGCGCGGATCGGAGTGGCGTTGATCGTCAGTTCGAGGGAAAGCTGCCCGTTGGCGACGGGGCCGTAGCCGGTGACCAGTTCGGTCAGCCGGCTTGCGCGCTTGGCCTTGGCAATGGCGATGTCGGCATCGCCCTGGCGAATGACCACCCCGTAGGAGCCTGCCGTGACGGGCGGGCGCACGATTTCGGCGATCGATGCCTCCGGAAACTCGCCGGCGCCGACGAAGCCGCTTTTCTCGTCGGCGATATCGAATCGGATCGTTCGCGCGCTTTCGATCACGCGCGCATCGACACCGCTCTCGGATGTCGGCGCCGTCGCCGGAGGTTGCGAGAAACCGGAGGTGGCGCAGATCCGGCGCCCCTCCATGTCGAAGAGCGCAAAATGCGTTTCCCAGCGTTGCGCACGGGCGGCGACGTTGAAGACGCGCCGACACGTGGCCGCGTCGAACGGCGCGGCGTTGAGCGTATCCAGCGCGCCGCGCAGCGCCCCGGTGCCACGGCCGATCGCAGAGGTGAGTTCGCGCGCGCTGGCCGCCGCGATCAGGCCGGCCTCATTCTCGCGATCCTGGCGGTTGGAGCGTGCGGATTGCAGTGACGCGAGCGTGGCGATGAGCCCGAGCGGCAGAAGCGCCACACTCAGGATCAGCAGCATTTTTATGCCCGTCGACAGGCGTGCGAAACCTACGGCGCTCATCGCTTTCGGCGCCGGGCTACGTCCTGCTTAAACCTCACGGCAAGGGCCGTCAGGCGAGCTTGCCGAGGAGATCGAGCATTTCAGAGGGGATGTTTTCACTTACCGTCTGCTCATAGGCAGAACGAAGCGCCGTTCCGACATCACCCTGAACCGAGGGGGAACCTGTCCGATCACCGGCCCTCGCTCCCTTCACGTTCGTGGCGCCGCCGTCTCTCGGCAAGCTGCGATCTTTTTTTTCCAACGTTAAACGCCCGCCCCCAGGTTCAACCGATGCACACGATAGATGGGCCGACCACCCACCTGCCTCTCGTTACGCGATGCTTGATACAGATCAACCAAAACAGATGTGCGTGCGGCGGTGAAACTAAACAGCCCGGCGTTGGTTCCCGCCAAAACGAGATGGCCGTACCGTCGCCCAGGTGTCGACGTGCGTCTTGTAATCGGGCGTCTCGGTCTCGATAACCGCACAACACATACGGAGTGAAAGTAGACCATGTCGCTTGGCCAGGATCTTGCCCCCCACCTTCCGTTCCTGCGCCGCTATGCGCGCGCGCTGACCGGAAGCCAGGCGCATGGGGATACCTATGTACGCGCTGCGCTGGAGGCGATCGTCGCTGCGCCGGGTGACTTCCCCCGCGACATCGATGCGCGGCTGGGCCTCTACCGCACATTCCAGCGGATCTGGTCGTCGGCCAACGAGGCTATCGGCATGGATGCGGATGCGACCGCGGATCAGGCGAACATCGCTGATGCCCGGCTGGCGCAGATCACGCCGCGGTCGCGCCAGGCGCTGCTGCTGACCGCGCTGGAAGGCTTCACCTCCGAGGACGCAGGCTATCTGATCGACGCCACTGCGGCCGAGATCGACGGCCTGGTCGCCGAGGCGCTGGCCGAGATCGAGCGCCAGACCCATGCCGATGTGCTGATCATCGAGGACGAGCCGATCATCGCGATGGATCTGGAGACGATCGTTCGTGATCTCGGCCACGGCATCAACGGCGTTGCGGTGACCCGCGACGAAGCGGTTGCGCAGGCGCGCGCCAAGCGGCCGGGCCTGGTGCTGGCCGACATCCAGCTGGCCGACGACAGCTCGGGCATCGATGCGGTGAAGGACATCCTGGCCGAGTTCAGCGTGCCCGTGATCTTCATCACCGCCTTCCCGGAGCGGCTGCTGACCGGCGAGCGCCCGGAACCGACCTTCCTGATCACCAAGCCGTTCCAGAGATCGACGGTAAAGGCGGCGATCAGCCAGGCATTGTTCTTCGACGCGGCGACCGTCCCGGTCTGAACGGAACCACCGCGGCGCGGGCAGCGTTGCAGATCCGGAACATAGCGGGGGACAAATCGTGGCCGACGACAACCGTACTCATGCAACCAAGACGGAGGCGCGGGCGGGTTCCGCTCCGGGCATCGTGCGCTACGTGCTCGGCATCTCGCTGATCCTGGTCGTGGTGCTGTTCGGGCTCGTTTTGCTTTATTGGGGCTGAGCTGCTTCTCAGCCATTTCGGCATCGCAATCAGGGCTGGGTGCGCCTATTTGCGATGCCGAAGCGCGGAGGCGCGGGGGCCTGACGGTGGGACGAGTTGATGCAAGATGCTGACGAAGCCGTGACGGGCGAAACCCCGGCGGTCGAGCACGTTTCCCTGTCCGATGATGAGTTCAAGACCGAACTCGCGCGCGTGATTCCTCACCTGCGCGCCTTCGGCCGGTCTCTGTCGGGAAACCGCGATCTGGCCGACGATCTGGTTCAGGAAACGCTGCTCAAGGCGTGGGCCGCCCGCAAGCGTTTCCAGGCCGGGACGAACATGCGGGCATGGACCTTCATCATCCTGCGCAACCTGTTCCTGTCCCAGATGCGCCGCGCCCGCTTCAAGGGCGAATGGGACGAACTGACCGCGAGCAAGCTGCTTGCGGCGCCGGCCAGCCAGGATCGCCACGTCGAACTCGGAGACATGCAGCGCGCGCTGCTGCACCTGCCGCAGCCGCAACGCGAGGCGCTGATTCTGGTCGGCGCGGGCGGTTTCGCCTATGAAGAGGCAGCGGAGATCTGCGGCTGTGCGGTCGGCACGATCAAGAGCCGCGTAGCGCGCGGCCGGGTGGCGCTGGAGGCATTGATGACCGACGGTCGCCTGCCGTCGCGCCGCGATCACAAGGCCGATCCCAACCGGACCGCGCTGCAGACGATCATGGGCGAAGTCGACGATCTCAGCCGCGAACGCTGATCCCGAGTAAAAAAGCCCGGTGGTGAGCGAGGCGCTGCAGACGTGACAGACACCGTGCCCGCCGCTCCACGGAAACCCTCGACCTTGTCGCCGCTGGCGCATCGCCTGTACCTGGCGCTGCTGCTGGCGAGCTTTGCCTCCAACCTCGGCAATGCGATCCAGTCGGTCGGCGCGTCGTGGTTGATGACCTCGATCGCGCCGGCCGCGGACATGGTGGCGCTCGTGCAGACCGCGACGTCGCTGCCGATCGCGCTGTTCGCGCTGATCGCCGGTGCGGTTGCGGACCTCTACGACCGGCGAAAGGTTATGCTCACCGCGCAGATCGGCATGGCGTCGGCTTCGCTGCTGCTGGCCGGGCTGAGCTTTGCCGGTTTGGTGACGCCGTGGACGCTGCTGGCGCTGACCTTCCTGCTCGGCAGCGGCGTCGCCCTGTTCAACCCATCCATGCAGGTTACCGTCGGCGATGTCGTGCCACGGGCGGAACTGGCCGGCGCGGTCAGCCTCAACATCCTCGGCTTCAACGTCGCGCGCAGCCTGGGGCCGGCGATCGGCGGCGGGATTGTCGCGATTGGCGGCAGCAGCGCCGCGTTCGTTGTCAACGGGTTCAGCTACGTCGCCGCGATCGCCATCCTCGCCTTCTGGCGCCGCCCGCCCGCTTCGCCGCCCGCCGGCGCGCCCAAGAGGCGTATCCTGCCGGCGGTTCTGGAGGGGCTGCGCTATGTCCGCGCGGCGGCGCCGATCCGCACCATCCTCGTCCGCGCCGCTATCTTCACGCTGGGCGGCAGCGCGGCATGGGGGCTGATGCCGCTTGTCGCGCGTGATCTGGTCGGCGGCGGGCCATCGGCGTTCGGCATGCTGCTGAGCGGGCTGGGCCTGGGCGCGGTGATCGGCGCGCTGATGAGCACCGCCGTGCGGCATCGATTCTCGAACGAGGGGATTATTCGCGGTGCCGGCATCGTCTTCGGGGCAGCCTGCCTGATCGTCGCCGCGCAGCCGGGGCTGGCGATCAGCTTCGTGGCGCTGGTGGTCGGCGGGGCGGGCTGGGTGCAGGCGCTATCCGGCTTCAGCGTTGCCGGACAGATGTGGTCGCCCCGCTGGATCGTCGGCCGGGTCGCGGCGACGATCAACGCGGTGGTGTTCGGCGGGCTGGCGATCGGCAGCTGGCTGTGGGGGCATATCGCCGAATCGATCGGCCTCGCGCCGGCAATCGCCACGTCGGGGGCCCTGATGCTCGTCCTGCCGCTCGTCGGGCTGGCCCTCCCGCTGCCCCGCAACGAGGATGCCGATCCCGATCGGATGCCGCAGGCGCCGACGGCCGCGGGCTAAGGTCCGATCCCGCTCAGCCGTCGTAGAAGAGGCGGCCCCTGGTCGGGCGCACGCCGATCCGATCGCCGACGCGCGGCGGATTATCGCCACGGAAGTCCAGTTCCAGCGGCGCATCCTTGCCGTCGATCCCTGCCTCCAGCCGCGTCGTCCCGCCATGCGGGCGGGCGAGCGCAACCTGGGCGGTGATCGCGCCAGCCGCGTGCGGGTGGCCGAACGCCACGTCATGCGGGCGGAAGAACAGGGTCGCGGCACCGTCGCGCGGTGCATCGATCCCGGCCTCGACGGGTACGTTGCCGTAGCGGACGACGCCGCCGGAAACCTTCACCGGCAAGCGATTCGATTCGCCGACGAAGTCGAACACGAAGGACGTGGCCGGATCGTTGTAGATCGTTTCCGGCTCGGCCACCTGCTCGATCTTGCCATGATCCATGACGACGACGCGATCGGCCAGCTCCAGCGCCTCCTCCTGATCGTGGGTGACGAAGATGGAGGTCAGCCCCATCCGATCGTGCAGTTCGCGCAACCAGCGACGCAGATCCTTGCGGACCTTGGCATCCAGCGCGCCGAACGGCTCGTCGAGCAGCAGGATGCGCGGCTCGACCGCCAGAGCGCGGGCGAGGGCGACCCGCTGGCGCTGGCCGCCGGAGAGCTGCGCCGGGTAGCGTTTGCCCAGGCCGGAAAGCTGGACGAGATCGAGCAACTCCTCCACCCGGCGGGCGATTTCCGCCTTGGCCGGCCGGTCGCGCCGCTTGCGCACGCTGGGGCCGAAGGCGATGTTGTCGGCGATCGTCATGTGCCGGAACAAGGCATATTGCTGGAACACGAAGCCCACGCCGCGATCGGTCACGGCGCGATCGGTCACGTCCTCCCCGTCGAAGGCGACATGGCCGCTATCGGCGAATTCGAGGCCGGCGATGATCCGCAGCAAGGTGGTCTTGCCGGAGCCTGACGGCCCGAGCAGCGCCAGGAACTCGCCGGAACGCGCCTCCAGGCTGACATCGTTCAGCGCGGTGAATCCGCTGAACGCCTTGCCGATGTTGGTGAGCTGGATGCCCATCAGTGCCGCCCCGATCCGTGATAATTGTAGCGCCATTCCAGCACGCTCTTGATGACGAGCGTGACCAGGGCGAGCAGCGCCAGCAGCGATGCCACCGCAAACGACGCGACGAAGTTATATTCGTTATAGAGGATCTCGACGTGAAGCGGCATCGTGTTCGTCTCGCCGCGGATGTGGCCGGAGACGACGGAGACCGCGCCGAACTCGCCCATGGCGCGCGCGTTGCAGAGCAGCACGCCGTAGAGCAGCCCCCAGCGGATGTTCGGCAGGGTGACGCGCCAGAAGGTCTGCCAGCCGTTCGCGCCGAGCGACAGCGCCGCTTCCTCGTCGTCACGCCCCTGTTCGGCCATCAGCGGGATCAGTTCGCGCGCGACGAAGGGGAAGGTGACGAACGTGGTGGCCAGTATGATGCCGGGCACCGCGAAGACGATCCGGATATCATGATCGATCAGCCACTGGCCGAACCAGCCATTGCTGCCGAACAGCAGCACGTAGATCAGCCCGGCGACCACGGGTGAGACGGAAAAAGGCAGATCTATCAGCGTGATCAGGAAGCCCTTTCCCGGAAAGTCGAACTTGGTGACCGCCCAGGCCGCGGCCACGCCGAACACGCAGTTGAGCGGTACGCTGATCGCGGCGGTGAGCAGCGTCAGCCGGATCGCGGCGAGCGCATCGGGCTCCACCATCGCGGCGAAGAAGGGCGCGAGCCCACGGCTCAACGCCTCGCCGAACACCGCGATCAGCGGCATCAGCAGGAAGACGAGCAGGAAGCCGAGCGCCAGCGCGATCAGCCCACGGCGTACCCACGGGGATTCGGCGGTGGCGCGGCGGGCGCTGCGGGCGGCGCGATTGTTTGCCATCAGCCGATCATCCGCCGCCTGCTCCAGATCTGGATCAGGTTGATGAGGAGGAGCAGCAGGAACGAGATGACGAGCATCACGCACGCTATCGCGGTGGCGCCGGGATAATCATATTGTTCGAGCTGGGTGACGATCAGCAGCGGCGCGATCTCGGATCGGAACGGCTGGTTGCCGGCGATGAAGATCACCGATCCATATTCGCCGACACCACGCGCGAAGGCGAGCGCAAAGCCGGTGAGCAGGGCGGGCAGGATCGCGGGCAGGATCACCCGCCGGAACGTCTGGCCGCGATCCGCGCCAAGCGACGCGGCGGCCTCTTCGACGTCGCGACCGAGATCGGCCAGCACCGGCTCCACCGATCGCACCACGAACGGCAGACCGATGAAGATCAGCGCGACGACCACACCCAGCGGCGTGTAGGCGACGTTGATACCGAGCGGGGCGAGATAGCCGCCGATCCAGCCGGTATCGGCGTATAACGCCGTCAGCGCGATGCCGGCGACTGCGGTAGGCAGCGCGAACGGCAGATCGACCATCGCGCTCACCACCCGCTTGCCGGGGAAATCGTAGCGCACCAGCACCCACGCGATCAGCAGCCCGAACACAGCGTTGATCCCCGCCGCCGCCAGCGATGCGCCGAAGCTCAGGCGGTAGGCGGCCAGCGCGCGGGGCGAGAAGGCGACGGCGAGGAAATCGCCGAAGCCCATGCCCGCGGTCCGTACGAACACCGTGGAGATGGGGATCAGCACGATCAGCGACAGGTAGAGCAGGCTGAACCCGAAGGTCAGCCCGAATCCGGGCAGCACCGATCGCCGCTTCCAGAAGCGCCGGCGCCTCACGGCGGGCAAGCGGGCGGAGGGCGGCATCGCCGCGTGCGTCGCCATGGCTTAGCGGGACGCTGAGGGCTGGCGCGTGCGCGCGATCACGACGGGAGCCCCGCCTGGGGAAGATCGACCGGCGCCAGCTGCACCTCGGCCAGATCCGCCAGCGGCTCGGCCAGCGTGATCGTGTCGAGCAGCCGCGCGGTCTCGTCGCGCACCTTCAGCATCACGGCATGAAGCCGGCACTGCGATTCGGTGATGCAGTTCTCGCACGGCGTGTAGGCCAGCCGCGCGGCGCACGGCAGCAGCGCCAGCGATCCGCGGGTGAGGCGGACGATCTGCCCGTAGGTGATCTCCCCCGGCGCGCGGGCGAGCCAGTAGCCGCCGACCTTGCCGCGCATCGTTTCCACCAGCCCGGCCCGCTTCATTTCGGACAGGATCACGGTAAGGAACTTGGCGGGAATGTTCTGCGCCTCGGCGATTTCGCCCAATTGCACCGGCCCGCCGCCATAGCGATCGGCCAGGTGCAGGAGCGCACGGATGGCGTAGCGGGTTCGCTGGGATAGCACCGGCCGTCTTCTGTCCGTTCATGGCGTCCACGGCAACCCCCGGTGCTCGCGTTCCCGCGCCCCCTCTATGCGGCGCCGTTCGCCCGGAGCCGGCCAAACCGCCAGAAAGTTATTCTTGGCGGGCGGCTAGTGCAGCCGCTCCGCAATCCTTGACGCTTCCCCCTTCTCGATCCTATGTGCGGCCCGTCCACGGGGCATGCCGTGGCGGTCGTAGCTCAATTGGTTAGAGCGCCGGTTTGTGGTACCGGAGGTTGCGGGTTCAATCCCCGTCGATCGCCCCAGCGGCACCCTGGCCCGCATCCCTCCCGTCCGAACCATGCAAGGACCCACGCGATGCCATCGCTATGGGACTATCCCGATTTCGATGCCCATGAGGGCGTCCACCTGTTCAGCGATACGGGTTCCGGCCTGCGCGCGATCGTGGCGATCCACTCCACCGCACTCGGGCCCGCGGCGGGGGGCACGCGGTTCTGGCGCTACGCCGATGGCGATCAGGCGCTGGTCGATGCGTTGCGGCTGTCGCGCGGGATGAGCTACAAGAACGCGATGGCCGGGCTGCCGCTGGGCGGCGGCAAGGGCGTCGTCCTGGCACCGGAAGACGGGCTGAAGTCGCCGGCGCTGCTGGCCGCGTTCGGCCGCGCGATCGACAGCCTGGGTGGCCGCTACGTCACTGCCGAGGATGTCGGCATGAACGATGCCGACATGGTCGCGATCCGTGGGCAGACGCGGCACGTCGCCGGCCTGCCCGTCGCAGCGGAGGCCGCGGGCGGCGATCCCGGGCCGATGACCTCCCTCGGCGTGTTTCTGGGTATCCGGGCGGCGGTGCGCCGCGCGCTCGGCCGTGACGATCTGGCCGGCGTGCACGTTGCCATCCAGGGCGTCGGAAGCGTCGGCGGCGGGCTGGCGCAACTGCTCGCTGCGGCGGGCGCCCGGCTGACGCTGGCCGATGTGGATGCGGATCGTGCCGCGGCCCTGGCGGCGGCGCTGGGCGGTGCGGCGGTTGCCGCCGGGGATATCCTGCGTGTCGAGGCGGACGTGCTGAGCCCCTGCGCGCTGGGTGCGGTGCTGAACGAGCGTTCGATCCCGGCGATTGCCGCGCCGATCGTGGCGGGCGCCGCAAACAATCAGCTGGCGACTCCGGAAGATGCCGCCCGGCTGCACGCCCGCAATATTCTCTACGCACCGGATTACGTGATCAATGCCGGCGGGATCATCAACGTCGGGATGGAATATCTCGGCCACGGCGATCGCGCCGAAGTGGAGGCGCGCGTCGGCCAGATACCGGGGCGGCTGGAGCAGGTCTGGGCGGAAAGCGCCGCGACCGGCCTGCCCGCGGCGACGGTGGCGGACCGCATCGCCCAGCGGCTGATCGGGCGGGGCGACTGATTCGCCGGACTAGGCTTCCACGGGGGTAGATGCCGCGGCGATCGCATCGCGCCGCAGCCGCCGTTCGCGGTGGATGGTGTAGAGGCCGCTGGCCACGATCAGCGCCGCCCCGGCAAGCGTCGTCGCCGACGGAGCGGCGCTGAACAGCAGAAAGCCGTACAGGATCGACCAGGGCAGGCTGAGATAATCGAACGGCGCCACCACCGAGACGGGTGCGTGCCGCAGCGAGGTCGTCATCAGCACCTGAGCGCAGCCGCCGGCCAGCCCCGTGCCGACAAGCGCGCACCATGTCAGCGGATCATGCGCCTGCGCGACGAACGGCAGGACGAGGCTGGTCGCGATCGTGCCGCCCAGCGTGAACCAGAAAACGGTGGTCGTCGCCGGCTCGGTCGTGCCCAGCGAGCGGATGGTCACGGTGGCGATCGCGCTGGTGAACGCGCCGCCCACTGCGATCGCCATGCCTGCCAGCGAGGCATGGCCGCCGCCCGGCCGCATAATGATCAGCACGCCGATCATGCCGATCGCGATAGCCGTCCAGCGGTGCCGGTGGATCGGCTCGGCGAGCAGCACGGCAGACAGGATCGTCGCGAACAGCGGCGCGGAAAAGCCGATCGACGTGGCATCCGCCAGCGGCAGCATCGACAGCCCCTGGAAGGTCAGCAACATGCTGCCGAGGCCGATGACCGACCGCCCGAGATGCGCCCCCGGGCGCTTGGTGGCGACCGAGCGAAGCCCCGGACCGGCCAGCAGCACGCCGATTATCACCGGCAGGGCCAGTCCGTTGCGGAAGAACAGGATCTCCAGCGTGGATGCCCCGCCGCCATTCGCCAGCTTGGCCAGCGCCGACATCGTCGCGAAGCAGCTGATCGATGCGATGCGCAGCCGGATGCCGAGCATCCGCTGGTCGTCGCGCGGGGGTAGGGGGCGGGGGGTGGCCATGGCGGCGCGGTGTGTGGCGGTTCGGCTCCGTATTCGCAACCGCGCCCGGTCACGATCCCGACCCGTTGACAGCCGTAACTGCCGGCAACATATGCGTGCTGGCACTCACCTCGGGCGAGTGCTAAGAGTTTTACATCAACCTGTGCGGGTGGCCGGAGCGCAATGCTTCCTGGATCCCGCACGATTGGAAGAGGTGCGCCCATGAATTTTCGTCCGTTGCACGATCGCGTGCTCGTTCGTCGTGTCGAGGCTGAAGAGAAGACGGCTGGCGGGATCATCATCCCCGACACCGCCAAGGAAAAGCCGCAGGAAGGCGAAGTCGTCGCCGCCGGCGGTGGCCTGAAGGCCGATGACGGCAAGATCACCCCGCTGGACGTGAAGGCCGGGGACAAGATCCTGTTCGGCAAGTGGTCCGGCACCGAGGTGAAGATCAACGGTGAAGACCTGCTGATCATGAAGGAAAGCGACATCCTCGGGATCGTCGGCTGAACCTTCCGCCTGAAATCAAGATCATCTAGCTAGAGGAACACACAACATGGCAGCGAAAGACGTCAAGTTTTCGCGCGACGCCCGTGAGCGCATTCTGCGCGGCGTCGACATCCTGGCCGATGCCGTCAAGGTGACGCTCGGCCCCAAGGGCCGCAACGTCGTCATCGACAAGTCGTTCGGCGCGCCGCGGATCACCAAGGACGGCGTCACCGTCGCCAAGGAGATCGAGCTCAAGGACAAGTTCGAGAATATGGGCGCGCAGATGCTGCGCGAAGTGGCCTCGAAGACCAACGACATCGCCGGCGACGGCACGACCACCGCGACCGTTCTGGCGCAGGCGATCGTTCGTGAGGGCATGAAGTCGGTAGCCGCCGGCATGAACCCGATGGACCTGAAGCGCGGCATCGATCTCGCCGTCAGCAAGGTCGTCGAGGACATCAAGGCGCGTTCGCGTCCCGTCTCCGGCACCAAGGAAGTCGCGCAGGTCGGCATCATCTCGGCCAACGGCGACACCGTCGTCGGTGAGAAGATCGCCGAGGCGATGGACCGCGTCGGCAAGGAAGGCGTGATCACCGTCGAGGAAGCCAAGGGTCTCGAGTTCGAGCTGGATGTCGTCGAGGGCATGCAGTTCGATCGCGGCTACCTGAGCCCCTACTTCATCACCAACCCGGAAAAGATGACGGTCGAACTCAACGATCCGTACATCCTGATCCACGAGAAGAAGCTCAGCAACCTGCAGGCGATGCTTCCGATCCTGGAAGCCGTCGTCCAGTCGGGTCGCCCGCTGCTGATCATCGCCGAGGACATCGAAGGCGAGGCGCTCGCCACGCTCGTGGTGAACAAGCTGCGCGGTGGCCTCAAGGTCGCTGCCGTCAAGGCGCCGGGCTTCGGCGATCGCCGCAAGGCGATGCTCGAGGACATCGCGATCCTGACGAAGGGCGAGATGATCTCCGAGGATCTCGGCATCAAGCTCGAGACCGTCACGATCGGGATGCTCGGCACCGCCAAGCGCGTCACCATCGACAAGGACACCACCACCATCGTCGACGGTGCCGGTGAAGGCGAGGCCATCAAGGGCCGCGTCGAGGCGATCCGCCGCCAGATCGAGAACACCACCAGCGACTATGACAAGGAGAAGCTCCAGGAGCGTCTTGCCAAGCTCGCCGGCGGCGTTGCGGTCATCAAGGTCGGTGGTTCGACCGAAGTCGAGGTCAAGGAGCGCAAGGATCGCGTCGACGACGCCCTCCACGCGACCCGTGCGGCCGTCGAAGAAGGTATCGTCCCCGGCGGCGGCACCGCTCTGCTCTACGCCACCAAGGCGCTGGACGGCATGAAGGGCGCCAACGACGACCAGACCCGCGGCATCGATATCATCCGCAAGGCGCTTTACGCGCCGGTCCGCCAGATCGCGCAGAATGCCGGTCATGATGGTGCGGTGATCTCGGGCAAGCTGCTCGACGGCAACGATCCGGACGTCGGCTTCAACGCCCAGACGGACGTGTACGAGAACCTCGTCACCGCCGGCGTGATCGATCCGACCAAGGTCGTTCGCACCGCACTGCAGGATGCGGCCTCGGTCGCCGGCCTGCTCATCACGACCGAAGCGGCCGTGAGCGAGCTTCCGGCGGACGACAAGTCCTCCGGCGGCGGGATGCCCGGCGGCGGCATGGGCGGCATGGGCGGGATGGACTTCTAAGTCCCTCTACCCAGTCGATCGCTCGATCGAAAGGAAGGGCCGGGGAGCGATCCCCGGCCCTTTCCGCGTCTGTAGTGTCCGGCAGGCCCGCGCCGAACGAGGCGCGCGGCCGTCCGGGGGGTCAGGCGCCGTTGGCGTCCGCCGCGTCGCCGCTGTTGCTCTCGCTGTCGATCGCCTCGCCCTCGGGCGCGGCCAGCCCGTCGGCCGACGCGTCGAGCATCTCGGCGGCATCGTTCAGCTGTGCCGCCTCTTCCGGGCTGACACCGCCCACCGTCTGGTTGTCGCCCTCGCCGCAGCCCGCGACGGATAGCCCAGCCGCGATCAGAAGAATTTCCAGGCCAGGTCTTTTCATCGCTTCGCTCCCGCCGTTCCGCTGAACCCTAGACGTAGCGGAGCCGGCGCAAACGAAAAGGGGGCCCGTCTCGGATGAGACGGACCCCCTCGCCGATCGGGTCAGATCGATCGGATCAGAACGTGTTCTCGGCCGCGGTCTCGATCGCGTCACCGGCATTGTCCAGCACGTTGCCGGTCGCGTCGGCGGCGTCGCCCAGCGAGTTGCCGGCTTCGTCGGCGGCGGCGCTGACGTCGTTGACGGCTTCCGAGGAGGTTGCCGCGACTTCGGCCGAGGCGTTGTCCGCGGCGGCGGCGGTTTCATTGGTGCTCTGGCTGGAGCAAGCGGCGAGGCCGAGCGCGGCGGCAACGACGAACGACAGAGCGATGGTCTTCTTCATGGGATGATATTCCTGTTCTGGGATGCGTGCCGCCGGTGGGCCCGGCAGGCCGCAAGTCGATGGTGGCCTTTACTGCCGAGCAGCGGCACCTGCAATGTCTATAGTCCGGGTAGTATTCAGGCGTCCGGCGACGGCGCGGCCGTGGGGTCCGCCGCCGGAGCGGAAGAACCGTCCGCCGCCGGGTCGGCCGGCATCGCCGCTTCCGCCGGGGTGGGTGCCGGCACCGATCCGCCGCTGGCCGCGGCGGGATCGCCGGCCTGGCCCGACTGGTCCTGGATCTCGGCGATCGCCGCCTGCATCGCCGCATCGTCCGGTCCGCTGGCACCGGCGGCGGCGCTGGTGCTTGCCGCGCCTGCATCGTCCTGATCCAGGATCGCGGCCTGCCGGCGCTGCAGATAGGCCGAACGTGCGACGGCGTAGGGATCGAGGCTGGAGGCCAGGAAGCTGTCGCCGCCGGCTTCGGTCAGGTCGCTGCGGGCGCTGACGACCTCGAACGCGTTGACGCCACGCTGCTCCCAGGTCGACAGGCCGGATTCGCGCAGACCGATGCGGTACGGGTCCGCGAAGAAGGCGACGCCCGTGCCGATGCCGTCGCGGATCGTCGACGGCCCGAGCAGCGGCAGCACGATATAGGCGCTGCTCTTGACCCCCCACTTTGCCAGCGTCTGCCCGAAATCCTCCGGCGTCGGCCGCATCCCCATCCTGGACGCAGGATCGGCAAGACCGGCGACGCCGATCGTCGAATTGACGACGAACCGGCCGAGCGAGTTGAACGCGCGCTTGCTCTTGCCCTGCAGCAGCCCGTTGATGAACGAGAACGGCTCGGTCAGGTTGCTCAGCACGCGCGAAAGCCCGCGCCGCACCGGCCGGGGGGCGACGGCGCGGTATACGGACGAGACCGGTTTCATGATCACCTTGTCGAGCGCCATGTTGACGCCCCACATCGCCCGATTGAAGCCTTCCAGCGGGTCGCGCTGCACCGGCGCGTCCTCCGCAGATGCCGCGGCGAGTGCGGCGCCGGCATCGGCCGGATCGCCCGCGACGATGCCCGGCGCCACCGTCGGCGGCGTATCCAGCGCGGGCGCGACGACGCTGCCCCCGCCCGCGGCATCCTGTGCACTGGCATGCGCCGGCAACCCCGCGATCAGGGCGAGTGCCGCCACCGAAGCCAAAGCCCGCATGCCTCAATTTCCTTACCGTTGCCGAGCCCGCCGCCTGCCATAGCATAGTGCGGTGCACAAGCCGTTGACCGGCGCCCCCCGGCCTCTCTAGGCATTCGGGCGATGCGGCAGGCCCTGGATATCTTTCGTGCGCTGGCCGATCCGACCCGGCTGCGGATCTTCGCGCTGCTGCGGGCGATGGAGCTGTCGGTTGGCGAACTCGCGCAGGTGCTCGGGCAGAGCCAGCCTCGGGTGTCGCGCCACGTCAAGATCCTGTGCGACGCCGGGATCGCCGATCGCCGCAAGGAAGGCAGCTGGGTGTTCCTGGGGCTGGGCGAGGAGGGGCGGGTGGCGCCCCTGCTCGCGGCGATCGACGCGCTGAGCGCGAGCACGCCGGGCGATCCGTGGGAGGTGGCGGACGTCGCCCGGCTGGCGGCGGTACGGGCCGATCGCGCCGCCGCCGCGGAACGCTACTTTGCCGGCCACGCCGAGGAGTGGGACGCGATCCGCTCGCTCCACGTCGCCGAAAGCGAGGTCGAGGCGGCAATCGTCCGCGCGCTCGACGGTGGGGCGATCGGCCGGCTGGTCGATATCGGCACGGGCACCGGGCGAATGATCGAGTTGCTCGGCCCGGCCGCCGCCAGTGCGCTGGGGATCGATCGCAGCCCGGAGATGCTGCGGCTCGCCCGATCGAAGCTGGCCGCCAGCGGGCAGGACCGTGCCGAGCTGCGCCAGGGCGACATGTATGCCCTGCCGCTGCCGAGCGGATCGGCGGACACCGTTCTGCTCCACCAGGTGCTGCACTATGCCCAGCAGCCGCGATCGGCGGTGGCCGAGGCCGCCCGGCTGCTCGCCCCCGGCGGGCGGCTCCTGATCGTGGATTTCGCGAGCCACGACCGCGAGGAACTGCGCACCCGCGATGCCCACGCCCGTCTCGGCTTCGCCGACGAGCAGATCGCAAACTGGTTCGCTGCCGCGGATCTCGACGTGGCCGACGTCGGCCAGCTTGGCGGCGGCGAGCTGACGGTAAAGCTGTGGCTGGGGTGCCGCCCGGTCACGGAGAAGATGGTTAGCCGACAGGCCTAACTTTGTATTAGGCTCGATAGATCGGCATGCTGCCGCAGATCCGATTCCCTGCCTCTTTCGGAGCCATCCGCCGATGAAGATCCGCCTTGCCGCTTTGGCGATCGTCCTTGCCGCGCCGCTGGCCGCGCAGCAGGCCGGCGCGCCTTTCACCGTTCAGGAAACCGGCCGCACCTTCTACCGCCTCGACGATGCGGTGAAGGCGATCGGCGGCAGCGACGGCACCATCCTGGTCGCGCCGGGCCGCTACAAGGATTGCGCGATCGTCGAGGCCGGCCGCGTCGCCTTCCGCGCCGTTCAGCCGGGCACCGCGGTGTTCGATGGCGGCACGTGCGAGGGCAAGGCCGCGCTCGTCCTGCGCGGCCGTGACGCGGCGGTGGACGGGCTGGTGTTCCAGAACATGCGCGTGCCCGACGGCAACGGCGCCGGCATCCGGCTTGAGAAGGGGCCGCTGACCGTACTCAACACGATCTTCCGCGATTCGGAGCAGGGGATCCTTTCGGCCGACGATCCCCGTTCCACCATCCGCGTCGATCGCTCGACCTTCTCCGGGCTCGGCAGTTGTGCGAACAGCGCCGGCTGCGCGCACGGCCTCTACATCGGCCGCTACGGCAACCTGATCGTCACCCGATCCCGGTTCGAGCGCGGAACGGGCGGGCATTACCTGAAGAGCCGCGCGGTCAACATCGACGTGCGCGATTCCAGCTTCGACGATACCGCCGGCAAGACCACGAACTACATGATCGATCTGTCCGCCGGTTCGACGGGCACGATCAGCGGCAACACCTTCGTCCAGGGCAAGAACAAGGAAAACCACAGCGCCTTCGTGACGGTCGCCCCCGAATCGCGCGACAACCCCTCCGCCGGGCTGACCGTCAACGGCAACAAGGCGTCGCTGGCACCGGGGGTGGAATGGTCGACGGTGTTCGTCGCCGACTGGAGCCACGAACCGCTGAAGATCGGCCCCAACCAGCTGGCCAAGGGCATCACCGCGTTCGAGACGCGCTGAGACACGGCGGATCCTTGGCGCGCGGCAAATCGTGCTATGTCGCGGCCATGATCCGATCCGCGCCGCTGCTCCGTCTGCTCCTCGCGTTCCTGGGGCTGTTCGCGCTCGCTCCGGCGCAGGCCGCCAACCACATCGCCGCCAGCCTGGTTGCGGAGGCATCGCAGCCGGCACCGGGATCGAAGGTGACGCTGGCGATCGTCATGCAGCCGCAGCCGGGGTGGCACGGCTACTGGAAGAATCCGGGCGACGCAGGGCAGGAGATGTCCGCCGACTGGGTGCTGCCGGCGGGGATGAAGGCCGGCTCGATCGCCTATCCGGTTCCGCAGACGCTGATCGTCTCCGGCCTGATGAACTACGTGTATGACAGGGACTATGCCCAGCTGGTCGATCTGACGATCCCTGCGGGGGTGGCGGCGGGCACGAAGTTGCCCATCCGCGTCAGGCTGAACTGGCTGGCCTGCACCGACCGGATCTGCGTGCCTGAAAAGGGGGAGCTCGCGCTCGATCTGGTCGCGGGTTCCGGTGCGGCGGATGCGGGGCGCAGGGGCGATTTCGATCGCTGGCGGGCGGCGCTGCCGCGCCCGCTGGATGCGCAGGCCCTGTTCCAGATCGAGGACGGTGCAGTGCGGATCGGCGTGCCGCTGCCGGCTTCGATCGCCGCCGACGGCGCCTATTTCTTCCCGCTGACCGATGGCGCGATCGATTACGCGGCGCCGCAGGCCGTATCGCGCAGCGGCGACATGCTGACGATCGAGACCCGCGGCAAGGAAGGCGGGGTGGCGCCGCAGCGGATCGACGGCGTGCTCAAGATCGGCGACGGCAGCGGGCTGACGATTGCCGCCACGCCGGGCGTGGTGGCCCCCGGAACAAGCGGGGGCGGGGCGGGCACCTTCCTGCTCGCGCTCGGCGGGGCGCTGCTCGGCGGGCTGCTGCTCAACGTCATGCCGTGCGTCTTCCCGATCCTGAGCCTGAAGGCGCTGAGCCTTGCCAAGACGGGCGGGGCGGAGCGGACCGCGCGAACCGAGGCGATCGCCTATACGGCGGGGGTGATGCTGGTCTGCGTTGGCCTCGGCGGGCTGCTGCTTGCCCTTCGCGCCGGGGGCGGCGCGGCAGGGTGGGCGTTCCAGTTGCAGGATCCGCGGGTCATCGTCGTGCTGCTGCTGCTCGTCTCCGCGATCGCGCTCAACCTGGCAGGATTGTTCGAATTGCCGGCGATGAGCGGGGGCGGGGCGCTTGCCGCCTCGGGCGGAACGGCGGGCGCGTTCTGGACGGGGGCGCTCGCCGCCTTCGTCGCCACGCCGTGCACGGGTCCGTTCATGGGCGCGGCGCTCGGCGCGGCGCTCGTGCTGCCGCCGGCTGCGGCGCTGGCGGTGTTCGCCGGGCTGGGGCTGGGGCTGGCGCTGCCGTTCCTGCTGCTCGGGTTCGTGCCCGCGCTGCGGCGGCGTCTGCCGCGGCCGGGCGCGTGGATGGGCCGGTTCCGCCGCATCCTGTCCCTGCCGATGTTCGCCACCGCACTTGGGCTGGCGTGGATCCTCGGCCGGCTGGCAGGGGTGGATGGAATGACGCTGGGGCTGGGGGCCGCGCTGATCGTCGCCATCGCCTTGTGGTGGGTCGGCCAGCGCCAGGCGCGGGGTGTCGGGCGGGCATGGTGGCCGCTGGCGCCGGCGGTGGCGCTGCTTGGCGCGATGGGTCTCGTCGCGGCGCAGCCGGCCGGGGCCGAGCTGCCGTCCGAACAATTCAGCGAGGCGCGGCTGGCGGCGCTGCAGTCGGAAAAGCGGCCGGTATTCGTCTATTTCACCGCCGACTGGTGCCTGACCTGCAAGGTGAACGAGAAGGCGGCGATCGAACGCAGCGAGGTGGCGGAGGCGTTCGGCGCAAACAAGGTCGCGGTGCTGGTCGGCGACTGGACGAAGGGCGATGCGACGATCAGCCGCTTCCTTGCCGAACATGGCCGATCGGGCGTGCCCTTCTATCTATTCTATCCACCGGGCGGCAAAGCGCAGGAATTGCCGCAGATATTGACCCCCGGCATGCTCGTGGCGCTGGCCGGGACCGGGCGGACCTGAGCCGGACAATGGCTGGCGAGATGATCGGCCACTACCGATCTATCGCTGCGGGATGGTGACGATCGATCCCGATGCCGGCATCCGTACCCCCGCCGTATCGAGGACGATGGTGCGCGATTTCGGCAGCCGCATCGGCGTGTATGCCACCCCGGCGCGGACCGGAACGATCCGTATCGGCGATAGCTAGGTGCGGCTCCCCTGACCCGGTGCTATTTGCGCACCCACACCCGCTTGCCGCCCACCCAGGTCTCGGTCACCTGCGTCGCGCGGATGTCGGCCGGGGTGGCCGCGGCGATGTCGCGGTCGATCAGCAGGAAATCCGCCATCCGGCCGGGCTGGAGCGTGCCGAGCCGATCCTCCGCGAACGCGGCGTAGGCGCCGCCCGAGGTGAAGGCGGCCAGCGCCTGATCGAAGGTAAGGCGTTCGGCCGGCATCCAGCCGCCTGGCGGCTGGCCGCCGGCATCCTCGCGGCTGATCGCGGCGGCGATGTTGGCGAACGGATCGGGGCTCTCGACAGGATAGTCAGACCCGAACGCCAGCGGCACGTCGTTCTTCAACATCGACGCCCACGCATAGGCCCCGGTCAATCGCACGGGCCCGAGCCGCGCCTCGGCCATCAGCCGGTCCGATGTCTGGTGCACGGGCTGCATGGATGCGATCGTACCGTGCCGGGCAAAGCGCGGCAGATCGACGGGATCGACGATCTGCGCATGTTCGATCCGCCAGCGGCGATCGCCCTTGTACGTTTCGGCAAGCTCGTCGATCGCGTCCAGCGCCTGCGCGTTGGCGGCATCGCCGATGGCGTGGATGGCGACCTGGAAGCCGTCCATCGCGGCGCGGCTCATCAGGTTGCGCAGCTTGGCGTCGTCGAGGAACTGGAGGCCGCGTTGTCCTGGCGCATCCGCATAGGGAGCCTTGAGCCACGCCCCGCGTGAGCCGAGCGCGCCATCGGCATACAGCTTCACGCCGATCATCCGCAGGTGGCCGTCGTACAGCCAGGGCGTCGGGCCGGTGCCGGCGATCGATATCATCGGCTCGATGCCGTGGGCATAGCTGACGATCCGCACCCGCAGATCGCCACGATCCCCGGCGCGGCGCATCACCTGCCAGTCGTCGCCCGTCGTGCCCATGTCGGCCGTGGCGGTGATGCCGAAGCCGAGCAGGATTTCCTGCGCCTTGGCGAATGCCGCGTCCCGCTCGCGCGGCAACGGCGCCGGCACGGCCTGTTCGATCAGGGCCTGCGCCTTGTCGACGAACACGCCGGTCGGCTTGCCCGCCGCGTCTCGCTCGATGCGGCCGCCGGCCGGATCGGGCGTCTTGGCGGTGATCCCCGCCGCCGCCATCGCCGCCGAGTTGGCAAGCAGCGCATGCCCGTCGACGCGGGCAAGCACGACGGGGCGCTCGCGGACGATCGGATCGATATCCGCCGCCGTCGGGAAGCGGCCGAGCCCCCATTTCTCCTGGTTCCAGCCACCGCCACGGATCCAGGCGGAATTGGGATGTCCGGCGGCAAACCTGCGCAATCGGTCCTGCGCTTCGGCCAATGTGGTGGTGTCGAACAGGTTGAGCTGGAGCGACTGGAAGCCCAGCGCCATGACGTGGCCGTGCGCGTCGATCAGCCCGGGGATCAAGGTGCGGCCCTTGCCGTCCAGCCTGAAGTCGAGCTTGTCGGGGCGCTTGTCCTTGCGGTCGAGCAGCCGCACCACGCGGCCGTCCGCGCCGATCAGCAGACCGTTGAAGCGGGCAAGCCGGCCCTTGCCGTCGGTCGTATAGCCGTTGACGTCATCGACCAGCCCGTCCGCGTGCGCAGGCGCCGAGAGCAGCAGAGCGGCGGCGCACCAGGCTGCGGCAACGCGCATCACCGCGGCAGCCTGCGGACGATCGCGGACGTATCCTGCCGGTTGCCGCCGAGCGCCTGGACGTCGGCATAGAATTGATCGACCAGCGCCGCCAGCGGCAGGGAGGCGCCGTTCGCCCGCGCCTCCTCCAGCGCGAGGCCCAGATCCTTGCGCATCCAGTCGACCGCAAAGCCGAAGTCGAAGCTGTCCTCCGCCATCGTATGCCAACGGTTCGTCATCTGCCAGCTGGCCGCGGCGCCGCCGGAGACCGCCTCGAACACCTTGTCCAGATCGAGCCCGGCATTCTGGGCGAAGCGGAGGCCCTCGGCCAGGCCCTGCGCGGTGCCGGCAATGCAGACCTGGTTGACCATCTTGGCCTGCTGCCCCGAACCCGCAGCGCCGACATGGACCATCCGCGCGGCATAGGCCTGCATCAGCGGCTCGGCGGCGGCGAACGCCTTGGCGGATCCTCCGCACATGATCGACAGCGTGCCATTTTCCGCGCCGGCCTGGCCGCCGGATACCGGCGCATCGACGACGAGCAGCCCACGATCCTTGCCCTCGGTTGCCAGCTGGCGGGCGATCCGCGCCGATACCGTGGTGTGATCGACGAACAACGTGCCGGGCTTCATCGCCCGGAAGCAGCCGTCGGAGCGCAAAGTCACCGCTTCCAGATCGGGATCGGCACCGACGCAGGAGAATACCGCGTCCGCCTCCGCCGCTGCGGCCGCAGGCGTCTCGGCCAGCGTGCCGCCGTTCGCGGCGACCCACGCCTCGGCGCGGGCGCGGGTGCGGTTGTAAACGGTCACGTCGTGCCCTGCGGCGAGCAGGTGCCGCGCCATAGGGCCACCCATGACGCCGAGACCGATGAAGCTGATCCTTGCCATGGGCAGCGAATAGGCAGTTTTGCCCATCTCCGCCAGCGCCCGCGAAAGCGGTTCATTTACGCGGACGCTTGCGATAGGGCTGGCGGATGGCCACCCTGCCCAAGGACAATGCGACGGACTCCGGTCTGCCCGTTTCTCTAGACGACGTGCGCGCAGCGCGGGCGCGGATCGGCGATGCCGTGATCCGCACCCCCACGCTTCATAGCCGAACGCTTTCGGCGATGACCGGGGCGAAGGTCTGGCTGAAGTTCGAGAATCAGCAGTTCACCGCCGCCTACAAGGAGCGGGGCGCGCTCAACAAGCTGTGCCAGCTCGATCAGGCGGCGCGCGACAAGGGGGTGATCGCGGCGTCGGCCGGCAATCATGCGCAGGGCCTTGCCTATCATGCTGCGCGGCTCGGCATCCCGGCGACGATCGTGATGCCGGTGCTGACCCCGCAGGTGAAGGTCGCCCAGACGGAGAGCCACGGCGCGACCATCATTCTGCACGGCGAGCGATACGACGACGCCTATGAACATGCGCTGGAGGTAGCGCGCGAACGCGGGCTGACGTTCGTCCACCCGTTCGACGATCCCGTCATCATCGCCGGCCAGGGTACGGTCGCGCTGGAGATGCTGGAGGACGCGCCGGAGATCGACACGCTCGTCATCCCGATCGGCGGTGGCGGGCTCATTTCCGGTTGCGCGACGGTCGCCAAGGCGCAGGACCGCCCGATCGAGGTGATCGGCGTGCAGGCCGAGCTCTATCCTTCCATGTATGCGCGGATGAAGGGGCTGTCGCTGCCGTGCTCGGGCGACACGCTGGCCGAGGGGATCGCCGTCAAGGAACCCGGCGCGATCACCTCCACGATCGTCCGGGCTTTGGTCGACGAGATCCTGCTGGTGGGCGAGCGCGATCTGGAGCGGGCCGTATCGCTGCTGCTGCAAATCGAGAAGACGGTGGTCGAGGGCGCCGGGGCGGCCGGGCTGGCCGCGTTGCTCGGGCATCCGGAGAGGATCGCAGGGCGCAACGTGGGGATCGTGCTGTGCGGGGGCAACATCGACACGCGCCTGCTCGCCAACGTGCTGCTGCGCGATCTGGCGCGTTCCGGGCGGCTGGCGCGGTTGCGCATCAAGCTGCAGGATCGGCCGGGCGCGCTCTACCACGTCGCCCGCGTGTTCGACGAACAGCAGGTCAACATCATCGAGGTCTATCACCAGCGCGTCTTTTCGACGCTGCCGGCCAAGGGGCTGATCACCGATATCGAATGTGAGACGCGCGATCAGCTCCATTTGGCGCGCTTGATGCAGGCGCTGGCGGAAAACGGCTATGAGGCCACACCAGTCGAACTCGCCTGATCGCCGGCGCGCCCGTCGCGGCCGGCGCTTAACCCTTTTTTCGTTGGTTAACGCACTTTTCACTGCCTCCCGCAGTCGCCATAGTCCTGATCGGTGGCACGGGCCGCTTTGGCCGCGTGGAGGAGGATCGTTGGTGAGCGCACAATTCCGCTTCCCCCGCTTCTTCGTCACGACGCCCGCGCCGTGCCCCTATCTGCCGGGCAAGACCGAACGGAAGGTCTTCACCGAATTGTCCGGCAACAATGCCGGCGAGCTCAACGATGCGCTGGGGCGTATCGGCTTTCGCCGCAGCCAGGGCGTCGCCTATCGGCCGAGCTGCCTGGACTGTACGGCCTGCGTATCGGTCCGCGTGGTTGCCGCGGAGTTCGAGCCGAGCGCCACGCAGCGCCGTTTGCTCCGCCGCAACGACGATCTGGTCGTCACCGCCTGCAAGCCCTGGACCACCGAGGAGCAGTTCGCGCTCCTGCGCGGCTATCTGGCATCGCGTCACCCCGGCGGCGGCATGGCGGACATGGACGAGCTCGATTTTGCCGACATGGTCGAGCAGACGCCAGTCAACACCTACATCGTCGAGTATCGCATGACGACGGTGAACGGGGTGCCCGGCCGTTTGGTGGGGGCGTGCCTTACGGATCATCAGAGCGACGGCCTGTCGATGATCTACAGCTTCTTCGATACCGGCGAAGGCGCGCGCGACGGGCTCGGCACCTACATCATCATGGATCACATCCTCCGCGCCGCCACGTCGGGCGTGCCGTTCGTCTATCTCGGCTACTGGGTCGAGGGTTCGGCGCGGATGCAATACAAGACGCGGTTCCAGCCGATCGAGCGGCTCGGCCCGACCGGCTGGCAGCGTTTCTCGCCGCCGGCACCGGCAGCCGCGCCGCGCACCGGGGTTTCCGCCGGGGTCGATCCCAAGGGTGTGTCGATCACCCGCTAGGTGCGGCCGCGCTGCTCCATCGTCCCTGGGACGGAGCAGCGCGGCGGATCAGCCGCGCGGCTTGCGGAACTTGAGCGCGAACTGATCGGTCTTGCCGCGGAGCGCCGGATCGAACACCGGCTTGTCGTGCGTGTCCGCCGCGTTGGCCAGCGCGTCGCTCTGGCCCTCGAAGACGAAGCCGGCCGCGGTCACCTGGGCGCGGACCTTGGCGGGATCGATGCGGTGGAGCGGCTTGGCAGCTTCGTCTCCGGTGCCGGCCGCCGCAGCATGATCGACGATCACGAACACGCCCCCCGGCTTCAGCGCCGCAAATACCGCTCGCGCCAGATCGGCACCTGCCGACGGCATGTTGTTGTACACGTCATGATAGTTCTGCGACGTCCACGCCACGTCCAGCGTGCCGGCGGGCGCCATGCCGCTCATCGCCGCGACGTTTACCGAGACGTTCTTGTATCCGGGCTCGGCGGCGATCGCCTTCACCCCGTCGGCAGCCTTCGGATTGCGCGCCACCATGGCCGGGGGCACGACGGCGTAGACGTGCCCGTTGGCACCCACCGCCTTGGCGAACAGGCGGGTGAAATAACCCCCGCCGGGGATCAGGTCGGCCACCTTGTCGCCCGGCTTGATGCCGGCGAAGGCCAGCATGGCGGCGGGCTTGCGATCGGCATCACGGGCCTTGTCCGCGGCCGGCCGGTCGGGCGCAGCGACAGCCCGTGTCGCGGCCGGGGTGTCGGCGGTCCGGGCGGTCTGCGCGCCGGCAGCGGTGGCCAGCGTGGCGGCGGCGATCAGCAGGAGCCTGGTGTGCATCATTCTATCCCCTCGTTGCGATACGCCGCGTCGCACCGGCGGCCTCGGGGCGGATAGTATCGCAACGCCGCCCGGCTGCAATCCGCTGCGAGGGCCGGGAGGGATGTACGGATCGGCCGGCCCAAACGAGAAAAGGGCGGCCCGTTGCCGGACCGCCCCCCATCCCCGTAATGCCGCGGGTTCGAACCCGCGCCACCCCGATCGGCCGAAGCCGTGTGCTTACTTGAGTTCGACGGTCGCGCCGGCGCCCTCGAGCTGGGCCTTGACCTTCTCGGCCTCGTCCTTGCTCACGCCTTCCTTGATCGCCTTCGGAGCGGACTCGACCAGCGTCTTCGCTTCGGTCAGGCCCAGGCCGGTGATCGCGCGGACTTCCTTGATGACGTTGATCTTCTTGCCACCGTCGCCTGTGAGGATCACGTCGAACTCGGTCTTCTCTTCGACAACCGGAGCGGCGGCGCCGGCTGCTGCCGGAGCGGCAACCGCAGCGGCGGCCGAAACGCCCCACTTCTCTTCGAGCATCTTCGACAGCTCGGCTGCCTCGAGCACGGTCAGCGCCGAGAGGTCGTCAACAATCTTCTGAAGGTCTGCCATGGTAAGTCTCCGTTTCGGGGCTGAACCCCATTAGTCACGTCAGGGTAGAAAGGTTCAGGCCGCTTCCTTGTCCTTCTCGGCATAAGCCGAAAGAACGCGGGCGAGCTGAGCAGCCGGAGCCTGGACGATCTGGACGATCTTGGTCGCGGGCGCCTGGATAAGGCCCACGATCTTGGCGCGCAGTTCGTCGAGCGACGGCAGCTCGGCGAGCGCCTTCACCCCGGCAACGTCGAGGACGGTCGTCCCCATTACGGCGCCGACGATCTCCAGCTTGTCGTTGGTCTTGGCGAAGTCCACGATCACCTTCGCCGGGGCGACGGGATCGGTCGACGTGCTGAGCGCGGTCGGGCCGGTCAGCAGGTCGGCAAGCGGGGCGTAGGTCGTGCCTTCCAGCGCGATCCGGGCCAGCTTGTTCTTCGATACCTTGTAGGCGGCACCGGCTTCCCGCATCTTGTTCCTGAGCACCGTGGATTGCGCCACGGTCAGGCCGAGATTGCGCGTGACGATAACCACGCTGGTCTCGGAGAAGGTGCGGGTCAGTTCGGATACGACCTCAGACTTCTGAGTACGATCCATGCCTCACTCCATTGCACTGCCCGCCGGACAGCCCGGCAGGCGTTTGAGCCGTCGGGCCGCACACGATGTACGGCCCGGCGGTTCGTCCGGGAGTGATGGGGGAGGTTGCCTGACGCGGGCGGGAAGGACCCCGCCGGCAGACCCGGTATGCCCGCTTGCACGGGCCACCGGAAAACGCTTCCCCGTCTATTGCGGGAGATTAAGGGCTGACGCCCACCCGCAGTCTCGGACGGATACCTCCGCGGCCGCCGGAGCGGCGCGGGGAGGGGTTCGTGCCGCCCCGAAGGGCGGCAGGAATGTGGTTAGGCGACGTTCACTTCCGCGACATCGACCTTCACGCCCGGCCCCATCGAGGAGCTGACCGAGATCTTGTTCAGATACTTGCCCTTGGAGCCCGTCGGCTTGGCCCTCAGGATCGCATCGACGAACGCGTCGAAGTTGGCGCGCAGGTCAGCTGCCGGGAAGCTCGCCTTGCCGATGCCGGAGTGGATGATCCCCGCCTTCTCGACGCGGAACTCGACCTGGCCGCCCTTGGCAGCCTCGACAGCGGCGGCGACGTTCATCGTCACCGTGCCGAGCTTCGGGTTCGGCATCAGGCCCTTCGGACCCAGAACCTTACCGAGGCGGCCGACCAGACCCATCATGTCGGGCGTGGCGATGCAGCGATCGAACTCGATCGTGCCACCCTGAACGATTTCGAGCAGATCCTCGGCGCCGACGACATCGGCACCCGCCGCGCGGGCTTCGTCCGCCTTCGCACCGCGGGCGAACACGCCGACGCGAACCGTCTTGCCGGTGCCGCTGGGCAGCGTGACCACGCCGCGGACCATCTGGTCGGCGTGACGCGGATCGACGCCCAGGTTGAGCGCGACCTCGATCGTCTCGTCGAACTTCGCCGTGGCGTTCGCCTTGACGAGGCCGATCGCCTCGTCGACGCCGTGCAGCTTCAGGGTATCCACTGCCGCGGCCATCGCCTTGGCCTTCTTGCTGAGCTTGGCCATGTTATCAGCCCTCCACCACTTCGAGGCCCATCGCGCGGGCGGAGCCTTCGATCGTGTTCGTTGCAGCCTCGATATCGTTCGCGTTCAGGTCCTTCATCTTGGCCTGGGCGATTTCGGCGAGCTGCGAACGCTTGATCGTTCCGGCGGACACCTTGCCCGGCTCCTTGGAGCCCGACTTCAGGTTGGCGGCCTTCTTGATCAGGTACGTCGCCGGCGGCGTCTTCGTCGCGAACGAGAAGCTGCGATCGGCATAGACGGTGATCACGGTCGGCAGCGGCGTGCCGACGTCGTGGTCGCCCGTCGAGGCGTTGAACGCCTTGCAGAATTCCATGATGTTGACGCCGCGCTGACCCAGAGCGGGGCCGATCGGCGGGCTGGGATTGGCCTTGCCGGCCGGCACCTGCAGCTTGATGTAACCGGTAATCTTCTTCGCCATGTTTCACTCCTATGGCTTAGCGGTCCATGCGGCTGGCCGAAGCCCGCCTCCCGCGACTGATCCGGCCGGAACCGGAAACCTTTTTATTTGACGCGCTCGACCTGTTCGAACTCGAGCTCGACCGGGGTGGCGCGGCCGAAGATCGACACCGACACCTTGACGCGGCTGCGATCGAAATCGAGCTCCTCGACCAGCCCGTTGAAGCTGGCGAACGGACCGTCGAGCACCTTCACCTGATCGCCAATCTCGAAGTCGACCTTCACCTTCTGCTTCGGCGCAGCGGCGGCGGCCTCGTCCTTGGTGTTCAGGATGCGTGCGGCCTCGGCCTCGGTGATCGGCTGCGGCTTGCCCGAGGAACCGAGGAAGCCCGTCACCTTCGGCGTGTTCTTGACGAGGTGATAGACGTCGTCGTTCATCTCGAGCTTGGCGAGCACGTAGCCGGGGAAGAATTTCCGATCCGACGTGATCTTCTTGCCGCGGCGGACCTCGGTGATCTTCTCGGTCGGCACTTCGACCGATTCGACGAGGGCATCGAGCCCGAGCCGCGTCGCGTCCGCCATGATGGCGTCGCGGACCTTGTTCTCGAAGCCCGAATAGGCGTGGATGATGTACCAGCGCGACATGGAAGCGATCCTAAAACTCAGTCCAACCCAGAATTAGTCGAGGGTCGAAAGCAGCGCCTGAACGATCCGGCTGAATACCGTATCGACGGCGAAGAAGAAGATGCCGAGCGTGAACGCCATGATGACGACCATGATCGCGGTGACGATTGTTTCCCGCCGGGTGGGCCAAGAGACCTTGAGCGTCTCCGCCTTCACCTGCTGGATGAATTCGGGCACGCTGCGGACGAGGTCGCCGACCTTTCCGAAGAACCCGCCTGTTGACACCGCCGACACGTTTTCGCAGCCCTTCCGCTTCAAAACAAACCGGACAGGGCCAGCGGCCGCATCCGGAAATCCACCGGCGCGACCCTGGCCCGATCCTGTCTACCGATCTGCGCCGCTTCTGCCTTTCAGCAGATGGCAGGAGTGGGGGGACTCGAACCCACGGCCCTCGGTTTTGGAGACCGATGCTCTACCAACTGAGCTACACTCCTCCAGATCGGAGACCGGCGCACATAGCGGCCGGTCGCTGCCAGCGCAAGGGTGCAGGCGGGTCAGGCGGCGAGATCGTAGGGCTGGATCTCACCGGAGAGATACAGGTTGCGCGCCTTGGCCCGGCTGAGCTTGCCCGAACTGGTGCGCGGCAGGGTGCGCGGGGGCACCAGTTCGACCACGCAGTTCATGCCGGTGATCGACCGCACCTTCTCCCGGATCTTGTCGCGCAGGCGGGTGCGCTCGGCGGGGTCCGAGGTCCGGCACTGGACCAGGACCGCGGGAGTTTCCTCCCCACCGGGGGTGGTGATCGCGAAGGCGGCGATGTCGCCCGCCTTGAAACCGGGCAACTGCTCGACCGCCCACTCGATATCCTGCGGCCAGTGATTCTTGCCGTTGATGATGATCATGTCTTTGGCGCGGCCGACGATGTAGACGTAGCCATCGGACAGATAGCCCATGTCGCCGGTATCCAGCCAGCCGTCGTACATGCACGCCGCGGTGGCCGTCTCGTCGCGGAAATAGCCCTGCATGATCGAGGGCCCCTTGGCCCACAGCTTGCCGATGGCACGTTCCGGAAGAACCGCGCCGTCCTCGTCGCGGATCTGCACGATCATGTCGCGCACCGGCTTGCCGCAATTGACGATGGAGCGATACCGTTGCGGCCGGCCGACCCGATCGCCCCCGCCGGACAGCTGCGTCTCCTCGACCAGCTCGACGACGATACCCTCGCCCGGCGGCATGATCGATACCGCCAGGGTCGCCTCGGCCAGCCCGTAGCTGGGCAGGAAGGCCGAGGCGCTGAACCCGGCATCGGCGAAGGCATCGACAAAGGCCTGCATCACGTCCGGCCGGATCATGTCCGCGCCGTTGCCGGCGATCCGCCAGCGCGACAGATCGAATCGCTCCGACACCTTCGACTGGCTCGACATGCGCCGTGCGCAGATATCGTAGCCGAACGTCGGCGAGTAGCTGAGCGTCGTGCCGTCATTGCGGCTGATCAGGTCGAGCCACGCCAGCGGCCGGCGGGCGAAATCCTCGGTCTTCAGGTAATCGGTGGAGACCTGGTTGGCGACCGGCGAGAGGAAGCAGCCGACCAGCCCCATGTCGTGATACCAGGGCAGCCATGAAATGCAGCGATCGGTTTCGATCACTTCCATGCCGTGGGAATGCGCCGCCAGATTGTTGAGGAGCGCGCGGTGGGTGACGGCGACGCCGTGCGGAAAGCGCGTCGATCCGCTCGAATATTGAAGGTAGGCGACGTCGTCCGGATCGGGGGTGGGCAGCGCCGCCGCTGCCGCGGGCAGGCCGGCGAAATCCTCCCAGGCGATGCCCTCCACGCCGCACGAGGCCGCCGCCGCGCCGGCAAGCTCGGCCAGTTCGGCGGGGTAGAGCAGCAGCTTCGGATCGGAGCTGCCAAGCTGGACGGAGAGCTGGTCGATATAACTGTCGCGCCCGCCGAACGAGGTCGGCAGGGGCAGCGGGACCGGCCAGACGCCGGCATAGACGCAGCCGAAGAACAAGGCGGCGAACTCGGTTCCCGTCTCGGCGACGAGTGCGACCCTGTCCCCCGGCACGAGGCCGTGGCCGATCAGGCGATAGGCGCAGGCGATCGCGTCGGCGCGCAGCTCCGAATACGGATAGACCCGCGCGAGATTGCCGCGCGGGTCGTGAAAATTGAGGCCGCGTTTACCGGTGGCGGCATAGTCCATCGCTTGCCCGAGCGTGGCGAAGTCCGAGAAGCGCCGCGACAGTTCGTCCCGCGTGGGCGTCGGGGCAACAGCGGTCGTCGCGCGGGTGCCCGCGCCATCGATTGCCGCCCCTGAAACCTCTGTAAGCACCCTCGGCGGCTCCCATCTCTCCGCTCACGGAGCTAAAAACTACTCAATCCGGCCCTACTGTGGCACAATCGTGGCGCGTGGCACGTGAAGGATCAGATCGCAACCGTCGGCCGCTGGACGCGGCCGCCATCGAGCGGCTCGCGATCGATTATGTCGCGCGCTACGCCACGAGTCGCGCCAAGCTCCGGGCGTATCTCGGCCGCAAGCTGACCGAGCGGGGCTGGGCGGGCGACCACCCCCCGGCAATCGAGTCGCTGATCGCGCGGCTGACCGAGGCCGGCTTTGTCGACGATCGCGCGTTTGCCGAGGCGCGCACAGCCTCGCTCGGCCGGCGTGGCTATGGTGCCCACCGCGTGGGCGCCGCCTTGCGCGCGGCGGGGATCGACAGCGAGGACAGCGAAGCGGCGCTGCAGGGTGCGGCCGAGTCGCCGTGGGCGGCAGGCGAGGCATTTGCCCGGCGGCGGCGAATCGGGCCGTTCGCGAGGGAGGCGGGAGATCGGGAGCAGCGGCACAAGTCGCTGGCGGCGATGCTCCGCGCCGGCCACCCGAGCCACGTCGCGCGGGCCTTCGCCTATGCCGATCCCGGCATCAGTCCTGTCCCGGATGAGGACGGCGAGCCGAATTGATCTTCGGGCGGCGTAATCTTTATGCTAGATTAACAGGATAACAGGGGGGTTGTTGGCCTGAATGAAGCTCGACCAGCCATTATCGACCACGTTCGATCTGGATCTGCCGCGGCAGGCGTCGCACGGCGAGGGCATCTCCGCCGATCTCGTCGATGCCGGCGGCGAGCCGCTCGAGCGCGTGTCCGGATCGGTGAAATGGTTCGATGCCACACGCGGGTTCGGCTTCGTCACGGGTGACAATGACGAAGGCGACGTCCTCCTCCACTTCTCCGTCCTGCGCGATCATGGCCGCCGCACCCTGCCCGAGGGTGCGCGGGTCGAATGCCTGGCGGTGCGGCGGGATCGCGGGCTGCAGTGCCGCCGCGTCGTCACGATCGACCTCAGCAGCGCCACCGGCCCGGATGCCGATGCGCAGCCGGTCCGTTGCGAGGAGCGGGTCGATCCCGTCCGCCTGATCCACGAAGCGGGCGAATTCGAAGCGGTGACCGTCAAGTGGTTCAACCGGCTGAAGGGTTATGGTTTCCTGGTGCGCGTGGGCGAGACGCAGGATATATTCGTCCACATGGAAACCATTCGCCGCGCCGGGATCACCGATCTCCTTCCCGATCAACGTCTGCTCGCCCGCATCGCGGACGGGCGCAAGGGGCCGCTGGCCGTCGTCGTCGCGGTCGGCGAGTGATGCGTCGCTTCGGGCTGCTGGCGGGGCTGGCGATCGCGGCTGCCTCCGCCGCGGGTGTGTCGGCCTGCGCGAAGCCGAACGCGGTTGCAGCAAAGCCGGCAGCGATGCAGCGGCTGCCGCTCAGCATCACGACCGCGCAGGGGGTGCGCCGCTTCACGGTGGAGTTGGCGCGGACAAACGCCGAGCAGGCGCGCGGGCTTATGTTCCGCACGAAGGTGGCCAAGGGTACGGGCATGCTCTTCCCGATGGCATCGGCGCGCGAAGCCGGTTTCTGGATGAAGAACACGCTTATCCCGCTCGACATGATCTTCATCCGCGCCGACGGCACGATCGCGCGGATCGCCGCCAACACCGTGCCGCAGTCGCTCGACGTGGTCGATTCGGGCGAGCCGGTGGTGGCTGTGCTGGAGCTTGCCGGCGGTGCCGCCGCGGCGCAGGGCATCGCTCCGAACGATCGGGTCAGCTGGCCGGGCGGGCCAAGGGGCTGACACGCGCTGGCGCTGCCGGTCGATCCGCGGCGAGAGTTGTTGCGTCCGGGCGGGCTTCGGCGCTAAGCGACGGGCATGGGCCTGCTAAAAAGTATCTTCACCTGGTGGGATGGCGCCACCATCGGCACCGCGCTCTTCACCCGCCGTCATGGGGGCCGGGTGGGCGAGGATTCGCTTGGAAACGTCTATTTCCAGGCCAAGAAGGGCAGCCGCCGCTGGGTGATCTACAACGGATCGAACGATGCCAGCCGCGTGCCGCCCGAATGGCATAGCTGGCTGCACAACACGATCGATGCCGTGCCGGACGAGGCATTGCCCGCCCCCCGCGCGTGGGAGAAACCCGCAGTCGCCAACCGCACCGGCACGCCCGAGGCGTATCGGCCCGCCGGCGCGCTGGAGCAGGGTGGCCGCCGCGCCGCTGCGACCGGCGACTATGAGGCCTGGAGCCCCAACTAAGCCATGAAGAGCCTGATCCGGGAAAATGGCGCCGAAGCGCTGGTCGGCCTGCTGGTCGTGCTGCTTGCCGCGTGGTTCGTGCTGTTCGCGCTGCAGCGTACCGGCGGGCGCACCAGCGGGGACGCGGTGCACGTGACCGCCCTGTTTCCCAACGCTGTCGGCGTCAGCGCGGGTACGGACGTGCGCGTTGCCGGCGTGAAGGTCGGCTCGGTCTCCGGCCAGAAGCTCGATCCGCAGAGCTTCCAGGTGGCGATGACGCTGGCGCTGGATCCGGCGATCAAGTTCCCTTCGGACAGCAGCGCCGCGATCACCTCGGAAGGGCTGCTCGGCGGCACGTATGTCGCGCTCGTCCCCGGCGGTTCGGAAACTCCGCTGAAGAGCGGCGATACGATCATCGACACGCAAGGATCTCTCGACATGATGGGGCTGATCGGTCAGTTCATCAACAAGTCGGGTAGCGGCGGCAGTACGGACAGCAGCACCGGCGGCACATCCCCGGATGGCACCGCGGCGACGCCCGCGCCGTGAAGCACCCGCTCGCCGCGCTGGCGCTTACCGCGCTCGCCGGCATAGCTGCCTGGCAAGGCGCGCTGGCGCTTCAGAACGAACAGGCCGCGGCGTCCGTTGCGGTGCCCGTCGCGGCGCCGGCCCCCGCGAGCGGGCGGGCCGTTCCACCGCCCGCCGGATCAACGGCCCGGCCGGCTGCTCCCGCGGCAATGGCGGATACGCCGATGGCGGAGCGGCAGGCGATCGTCGGCATCCTCAACAAGCGTAACGGGCTCTGGCGCGACGTGACGTTGAAGCCGGGGCAGGGGGTGCGCATCGGCGATCTGATCGTCCGCCTGCGCGCCTGCGAGGCGACCGCGCCGTGGGAGCCGCAGAAGCTGACCGGCGCCTTCCTCCAGGCCGACGTGCGCGGGCGCGATCAGCGGTGGCGGCGGATCTTCTCGGGCTGGGTCTTCAAGGAGTCGCCGTCACTCAACGTCGTCGAGCACCCGATCTACGATGTCTGGCCCAAGAGCTGCGCGATGCGCCATCCCGATATGGGGCCGGAAACGGTGTCGGTCGCCACCCCGGAGCCGGCCTCCGCGCGGTCCAGCGCGAAGAAGTCGGCCGGCCCCGCGAGGGCTCCTGCGGCGCCCGTCCCGCCGCCGAGCGCGCCGTCCAACAACGCGACATAATCCTGCCGCCCGATCTCGATCGCCCCGAGCGAGGCGAGGTGGGGGGTGAGGAACTGGCAGTCGAGCAGGCGGAAGCCACCGGCCCGTAGCCGCGCCACCAGATGCGCCAGCGCGACCTTGGATGCATCCCGGCTGCGGCTGAACATGCTTTCGCCGAAGAAGGCGGCACCCAGCCTTACCCCGTACAGACCACCGACGAGCCGGTCCTCCTCCCAGCATTCGACGGAGTGCGCGTGGCCGCGCGCGTGCAGCGCGAAATAGGCGTTTTCGATCGGATCGTTGATCCACGTATCCGGGCGATCCGGCGTGGCTTCGGCGCAAGCGGCCACCACCGCGGCAAAGGCCTGGTTCGCCGTTACCCGGAACCGATCCGACCGCAAGGTCTTGGCCAGCGATCGGGAGAGGCGGAAACCGTCCAGCGGCAGGATGCCGCGCTTCTTGGGCTCGACCCAGAAGATATCGCGCGCGCGGCGGCTGTCCGCCATCGGGAAGATGCCGATCGAATAGGCCCGCAGCAGCAGATCGGGATCGAGCGGTGACACGTTGGCGAGGTAGCGCAGCGCGGCTGCTTTTCAAAGCCGCGCGCGTCCGGCCGCGGCCGGAACGGCCCAGCCTAGAGGATCTCGCGCACCTTCTCCGGCGGGCGGCACAGGCGCACCCCCTTGGCGGTTTCGACGAGCGGCCGTTCGATCAGGATCGGATCGCGCGCCATCGCCGCCAGCATGTCGTCCTGCCCGGCATCGGCAAGATCGGCGGCGCCGGGCTCGCTGCGGCGCAGCGCCTCGCCGGGGCGCAATCCCGCCAGCCCGATCAGGCGCGACAGATCGGCCAGGCTCGGCGGAGTCTTGAGGTATTCGATCACGTCGACTTCAACACCGGGCTCGGCATTGAGGATGGCCAGTGTCTCGCGCGACTTGGAACAGCGCGGGTTGTGCCAGATCGTCGCCCTCACGCCCCCTGCTCCGCCAGCCACTCCTCAAGCCATTTGATCGTATATTCGCCGCGCTGGAATTCGGGATCGTCGAGCAAGGCCTGGTGCAGCGGGATCGTCGTCTTGACCCCTTCGATCACGAACTCCTCCAGCGCGCGGCGCAGGCGGCGCAGGCAGCCCTCGCGCGTCGTGCCGTATACGATCAGCTTGGCGATCATGCTGTCGTAATAAGGCGGGATGCGGTAGCCGGCGTAGAGGCCGCTATCGACCCGGACGTGCATGCCGCCCGGCGCATGGAAGCCCTTCACCAGCCCCGGCGACGGCGCGAAGGTGCGTGGATCCTCGGCATTGATGCGGCATTCGATGGCGTGGCCGCGAAACTGCAGATCTTCCTGCGTGACGGACAGCGGGCGCCCCTCCGCGATGCGGATCTGTTCGCGCACCAGATCGACGCCGGTGATCATCTCCGTCACCGGATGCTCGACCTGCAGGCGGGTGTTCATCTCGATGAAGTAGAATTCCTCGTTCTCGTACAGGAACTCGATCGTCCCCGCGCCGCGATAGCCCATGTCGGCCATCGCGCGGGCGACGATGCCGCCCATGTGCGCGCGCTGGTCGGCGGTGATGACCGGGGAGGGGGCCTCCTCCAGCACCTTCTGGTGGCGCCGCTGGAGCGAGCAATCGCGCTCACCCAGGTGGATGGCATTGCCGTTGCCATCGCCGAACACCTGGAACTCGATGTGCCGGGGGTCGCCGAGATACTTTTCCATGTAGACGGTCGCGTCGCCGAACGCCGCCTTCGCCTCGGATCCGGCCTGGCTCATCAGCGATTCGAGCTGGTCCTCGGATGTGACCACCTTCATGCCGCGGCCGCCGCCGCCGGACGCCGCCTTGATGATCACCGGATAGCCGATCACGGTGGCGATGCGCTTGGCCTCGGCGATGTCGTTCAACGGCCCGTCGGAACCGGGCACCAGCGGCAGACCGAGCTTGGCGGCTGTCAGCTTGGCTTCGATCTTGTCGCCCATCGTCCGGATATGTTCGGGCTTCGGCCCGATCCAGATGATGTTGTGCAGCTCGACGATTTCGGCAAAGCGCGCATTCTCGCTCAGGAAGCCGTAACCCGGATGGATCGCGTCAGCGCCGCTGATCTCGGCAGCCGAGATGATGTTCGGGATATTGAGATAGCTCTCGCCCGCGGGCGGCGGGCCGATGCACACCGCCTGATCCGCCAGCCGCACGTGCATGGCATCGGCATCGGCGGTGGAGTGCACCGCGACCGTCTTGATCCCCATTTCGTGGCAGGCGCGGTGAATGCGCAGCGCGATCTCGCCACGATTGGCGATCAATACTTTCTGAATGGCCATGATTACTCGACGATCACGAGCGGCTGATCGAACTCCACGGGCTGGCCGCTTTCGACGAACACGGCGCGCACGGTGCCGGCGCGGGGCGAAACGATGGGGTTCATGACCTTCATCGCCTCCACGATCAGCAGCGTATCGCCGGCCGCCACCTTGTCACCGGGCGAGGCGAACGGCTTGGCCGCCGGATCGGGCGAGAGATAGGCGGTGCCGACCATCGGCGAGCGGATCGTGCCGGGATGTTCGGCGGTCGGCGCGGCATCCGGATCGGGCGCGGCGACCGGCGGCGTCGCCACCGGCGCAGAGGCCGGGGCGGCGGCTACCGGCGGAGCGGCGGCGGCGATTTGCGGCGCGGCCTGCACCGGGGCGGCGATGTTGCGCACCACGCGGATCCGGCGGGCGCCGTCCTGTACTTCGATTTCGGTCAGCTGCGTCGAATCGAGCAGTTCCGCAAGCGTGCGGACGAGCGCCGGATCGACCTGCATGCCGCCATTGGTCTGGTCGGGCATATCTTTGTCCCTTTATCCCTTATGTGCGCGCTAGTGTCAGAGCTTGGCAGCGGCGTCCAGCGCGAGCGCGTAGGACATCGCGCCGAATCCGGCGATCGTTCCCTTGGCCGCCTGCCCGACCAAGCTCTTGTGTCGAAACGCCTCACGCGCGTGCGGGTTCGACAGATGGACCTCGATTACCGGCACCTTTATCGCCTTGATCGCATCGTGGAGCGCGATCGAGGTGTGGGTATAGGCCCCCGGATTGAGGATCACCGCCTTCGCGCCGGCGGCATTCGCCTCGTGCAGCCAATCGATCAGGTGGCCCTCATGGTTGGACTGGCGCATGTCGATGGACAGGCCCAGCGGCAACGCCTGATCCTCCAGCCGCCCGGCTATGTCGTCCAGCGTGTCGCGGCCGTAAACATCGGGCTCGCGGGTGCCGAGCAGGTTGAGGTTGGGGCCGTTGAGGACGAAGATGGTCTGCTGATCGCTCACAAGCGGGTTCCGTTCGGTTGACCGTATCTATATTGGCGATCTCCTACGGAGAATAGCACGGCATGACTACCGACGGCACGATCAGCATCCGCGTCAATGGCGAACATCGGCGCGTGATGGGTGGGATCACCATTGCCGACCTGGCAAGCGAGCTCGGCCTGGAGCCGACCAAGGTGGCGGTGGAGCGCAACCTGGAGGTGGTGCCGCGATCGACGCTGGCGGATGTGCTGATCGAAGATGGCGACGAGCTCGAGATCGTCCATTTCGTTGGCGGCGGGGATCATGCCACGACGCTGGCGGACGATGGGTGGACGGTGGCCGGCCGGCGCTTCCGGTCACGGCTGATCGTGGGCACCGGCAAGTATAAAAGCTTTGCCGAGAATGCGGCAGCGGTGGAGGCATCGGGCGCAGAGATCGTCACCGTGGCGGTCCGCCGGGTCAACATCGCCGATCGCAATGCGCCGATGCTGACCGACTATATCGATCCCAAGCGGATCACGTATCTGCCGAACACCGCCGGCTGCTTCACGGCCGACGAGGCGATCCGTACGCTCCGGCTGGCGCGCGAGGCGGGCGGGTGGAGCCTCGTCAAGCTGGAGGTGCTGGGCGAGGCCAAGACGCTGTACCCCGATATGATCGAGACGCTCCGTGCCACGGAAATCCTGGCGAAGGAGGGGTTCGAACCGATGGTCTATTGCGCCGACGATCCGATCGGGGCGAAGCGGCTGGAAAATGCCGGCGCGGTGGCGATCATGCCGTTGGGTGCGCCGATCGGCTCCGGCCTGGGCATCCAGAACGAAGTGACCATCCGGCTGATCGTCGAGGGCGCGGGCGTGCCCGTACTGGTCGATGCCGGCGTCGGCACGGCTTCCGATGCGGCGGCGGCGATGGAGCTTGGCTGTGACGGCGTGCTGATGAACACGGCGATCGCCGAGGCGAAGGATCCGATCCTGATGGCGCATGCCATGCGCGCCGCCGTGGAGGCCGGACGGCTGGCCTACCGGGCCGGTCGGATGGCCAAGCGCCGCTACGCCGATCCCTCGAGCCCGCTGGCCGGATTGATCTGAATCAACAAAATGGAACCCTATCGGTCCGGTTTCCGTTTAACTCCCCGACAGATGCAGCCACGACGATCCCCGTCCGGCGCACCAGCGTAGGAGTACCACCATGGGTGAACTGACCGACAAGGCCGCGGGCTACGCCAACGAAGCCGCCGGCAAGGTGAAGCAGGTTGTCGGCGACGCGGTGGATCGTCCCGACATCCAGGCCGAGGGCGATGCGCAGGAAGCCAAGGGCGATCTGCAGAAAGTCAAAGGCTCCGTGAAGGGCGCGCTTGGCGACAACATCTAACGCTTACCAACCCCGATAACGGGTCGCATGCTACGCCGCTCCGTACCAACGGGGCGGCGTTTTTGCATGGGACGACCGCCCGGCTCCACGAGGCGCCGAGCGGCCAGAAGCTCAGAGCCCGGCGGGCGCAGCGTCGAGCAGCATCGTCTTGGATTCAAGATAGGCGTGCAGCCCCTCCGGCCCGCCCTCGCGGCCGATGCCGGACTGCTTGAACCCGCCGAACGGCAGGGAAAAATCCGCGCCGAGCCCATTCTGGTTGAACCCGCCGGATCGTAGCCGCCGGGCGATCCGGTAGGCGGCGTCGGCATCCTGCGTCAGCACCGAATTGTTCAGGCCGTAGATCGTGTCGTTGGCCAGCGCGATCGCATGATCCTCATCGTCCGCCTTGATGAGCGCCAGCACCGGCCCGAATATCTCCTCCTGCGCAATCGCCGACTTGTTGTCGACATTGGCAAACAGGGTCGGCTCGATGAAGTAGCCGCGGTTGAGGTGGCTCGGCCGGGTGCCGCCGGTAAGCAGGTCGGCGCCGTCGGCCTTGCCCTTGGCGATATAGTCCTCGACCCGGTCGAGCTGCCGCTTCATCGCGACCGGACCCATTTCGGTTGCCGGATCGTCCGAATAGCCGATCTTCACCAGCTTCATCTCGGCTGCGATCGCGTCGGCGATCTCGTCGTGGCGGGCGGCGGGAACGATGGCGCGGCTCAGCGTCGCGCAGATCTGGCCGGAGAGCATCGTGATCGTGCGGCCGAGGATCTTGGCGGCAAGCTCGGTCGGCATGTCGTCTCGCACGATCGCCGCCGATTTCCCGCCCAGTTCGAGGGTGACGCGGGCGATCCGCTCCCCCGCGACGCTGGCGATGCGGCGGCCGGCCACGGTCGATCCGGTGAAGCTGATCTTGTCCACGCCGGAGCGGCGGACGAGATAGTCGGCAGCATCGCGGTGCGAAGGGACGAGGTTGACGACGCCGGCGGGAATCCCGGCCGCCTCGGCAGCCTCGGCAATGAAATAGGCCTCCAGCGGGGTTTCGGGCGAAGGCTTCATGATGATCGTGCAGCCGGCGATCAGCGCGGGCGCGACCTTGCCCATCATCGTCGAATAGGGAACGTTCCAGGGCGCGATGCAGGCGACCACGCCGACCGCCTCGTGGGCGATGAACGCTGTTTTGCCCGGCACGTTCGTCTCGCGCCGCTTCACCCAGTCGAACTTGGCGGCATAGCCGATATTGCGCTCCAGCGTCTCGCTGCCGCCCGCCACCAGGAACGGCGCCATCGTCGCCAGCGCCCCCATCTGCGCGGTCTGGCAGAGCGCCATCTGGCCATGTCGGGCCTTCAGCCAATCGAGCATCGCCTGCATCCGCGCGGCGCGCTCGGCCGGCGGCATCGTCGGCCACGGCCCGCGATCGAAGGCGGCGCGGGCGGCGGCGACGGCCCCGTCCATGTCTGCCTCACCCGCCTCCGCCACGAAGGCGACGACCTGTTCGGTGTTCGGGGAGACGATCTCGATGCGGCCGCCGCCCTGCGGCAACACCCATTCGCCGCCGATGAACAGCCTGTCGGGGTGGGCCAGGGTCACGCCCTCGGGCAGCAGGATGTCGGTCACGCCAGGTCCTCTCGTCTATTTCCCCCGATCATAACGATTGTTTCAATGATCGCCAGCCGCGATGCGCCCCCTCCGGCCGGAAAGGCGAAGGGGGCGCGGCGCGGATCAGAGCGCGATGATCACCGTCTTGGTCTCGGTATAGTTGAGCACGCCTTCCAGACCCTGCTCGCGGCCGGCGCCCGACTGCTTGTACCCACCGAACGGGAGCGATGCATCGATCATCGAGTGGCAGTTGCCCCAGATCGTGCCCGCTTTGATCTTCGCCGCCAGCTTGTGCATGGTGCTGACATCCTTGGTCCACACCGATGCCGCGAGCCCGAATTCGGTATCGTTGGCATGGCGCGCCACCTCGTCGAGATCGTCGAAGCGGGTCGCGCAGACGACGGGGCCGAATATCTCCTCCCGCATCACCTTCATGTCGCGGTCGACATTGGCGATCACCGTCGGCTGGACGAAGTAGCCGCCATCGCCATGCCCCTCGCCCCCTGTCACGATCGATGCGCCCTGGGTGCGCGCGCTCTCGATGTACGACAGCACGCGGTCGCGCTGTTCCGACGAGACGAGCGGCCCCATCTGGGACTCGGCGTGGAGGGACGGCCCGAGCTTCAGCTTGGACGCGGCATCCGCCACCCCCTCGACCAGTTTGTCGAAGATGCTCTTGTGGGCATAGAGCCGCGATCCCGCGACGCAGACCTGGCCCGCATTGAAGAAGATCGCGTTGGCCGCACCCCCGGTCGCCTGCTCCATGTCGACATCGGGCATCATGATGACCGGGGATTTTCCGCCCAGTTCCAGCGTGACCCGCTTCAACGTGTCGGCGGCGGTGCGGGTGATGATCTTGCCGACGTTGGTGGAGCCGGTGAACGCCACCTTGTCGACATCGGGGTGGCGCACCAGCGCGTCGCCCACCGTCTCGCCCAGGCCGGTCAGGATGTTGACCACGCCGTCGGGGATCCCCGCCTCCTGGAACAGATCGCCCAGCCGCAGCGCGCTGAGGCTGGTCTGCTCGGCCGGCTTCAGGATCATCGTGCAGCCGGCGGCGAGCGCGGGGGCGAGCTTCAGCGCCGCCATCAGCAGCGGGAAGTTCCACGGCACGATCAGCGCCGCCACGCCGAGCGGCTCGCGCCGGACATAAGCGTGGAAGGCGCCCTCGGGTGCGCTGGAGGGTGCGTGGTGGTTGCCGTGCAGCTTGGTCGCCCAACCCGCCTGGTAGCGGAACTGCGCGATCGCCGCGGGGATATCGACATGGGCGGCGAAGAAGCGCGGCTTGCCGTTGTCGATCGATTCCAGCTCGGCCAGTTCCTCGGCATGCGCCTCGATCAGATCGGCGAACTTGAGCATGATCCGCTCGCGCTGCGCGGCAGGCAGGCCCGACCAGCGACCGTCATCGAAGGCGCGGCGGGCCGCGGCCACGGCGCGGTTGACGTCCTCGTCGCTCGCATCGATCAAATGCGCGATCGACTTGCCGGTGGAGGGATCGTGCGTCTCGACCGTCTTCGATCCGGTCGATGCCACCCACTTGCCGTCGATCAGCAGCTTGGTCTCCCGATCGAGGAAACCGCGGACCTTTTCCGAAAAGTCGGGCTGCGGGGCGAGGGTGGCCATGGGTTTCTCTCCTGAGGCTTGGGTGCTTGGGGGGGCTTGGGTGCTTCGGTAAGGCGCCGGTATTCAGACGGGCTCGCCGGCGGAGCGTGCGCGGTCGAGCAGGGTCGCCTCGTCGCGGGCCAGATGGCGCATCGCCACGAAGATCGCGATCCACACGACGACGGAGGCGGAATAGCCGGTCAGAATCGCGCGGCTGAGGCTGCCGGTCACGTCGCTGACGGTGCCGACGACGTATGGCCCGGTGCCCATGCCGATGATCGTGATGCCCAGATACAGGATCGCGGTGGCGGTGCCACGCATCCGCGGCAACACCAGATCGTGCAGCGTCGCCGTGCAGCAGGGAAACCAGCCGGTGAGAATGAAGCTGGAGGCGAGCAGCCACGCCAGGTACGAATCGAGCGTCGTCTGGCTGAGGGTGATGAACGCCATCGGCAGCGGCACGAAGGTGCAGAACAGCAGCACCCACATCCGCCCGGTGGGCGTACGCTTGCGCGCCCAGTCGCCGACGACGCCGCCCACGATCGTGCCGGCCCCGCCCGCCACGCCCGCGGCAAGGCCAAGCTTGATGCCGACCTCGGCCATCGGCGCATGGAAGGTGATGACGGCATAGGGCGCCATCCACGCCGAATAGCCGTAATTGAGCAGCAGGTTGAACGAGGCGATGACGATCATCGCGATGAACGTCGGGCTGGACCACATGACCTTTGCCGCCACCGGATCCCGGACCCGCTGCGCCTGTATCCACGAGAAAGCGGCATAGCCGCCGAACCCGACGATCGCCCACTGGACGAGGTGGCTGGTAACGCGGATGCCGAGGACCGTGGTGTAGATCTTGAGCTTGTCCGGCGGGATCATCGCGTGGACCGCGGCCGTCATCCCGGCGACGAAGGCGACGGCCAGCGCCAGATAGCCGAGGTTGCGCCGGCGCGCGCCGATCCCCGCGCCGATCCGCTGCAGATTGAGGAAGGAGAAAGGCGGCACCAGCGCCATCAGCTCGCCCCCTGCCTTGCGGAAGGGATGCGCCTCGGGCGGCTGGATGATGCCGTCCGAAATGCCGCGCAGCGGTTCGCGGACGAGAAGGATGAGCACACCCAGGACGAAGCCGGGCAGAGCCGCCACGATGAACGCCGCCTGCCAGCCGACCAGCCCGAACCAGCCGACACCGCCGGGGAAGGCGCGGTTCCAGGCATCGACGACGATGCCCCCGATCGCGATCGACAGGCCGACACCGATCGCCGAGGACGATCCGTAGATCGCGAACGCGGTGGCCCGCTTCGCCTTGGGGAAGAGATCCGCGACGAGCGAATAGGCGGCCGGGCCGGCTCCCGCCTCGCCTATCGCAACGCCGACGCGCCAGGCCGACATCGATGCGAAGCCGCCCGCAAAGGCGCAGCCGATCGTGGCGAGCGACCACCCGCCGAGGGCCAGCGCGACCTGCCGGGTACGTACCCAGCCGTCCGCCAGCCGGCCGAGCGGAATCGAGAACAGGGCATAGAAGATCGCGAAGAAGGTGCCGTAGATCAGCCCCACCTCGCTGTCGTTGAGGCCGAGATCGCGTTTGATGTCGACCGCCAGGATCGTGATGATCTGGCGGTCGAGCAGGCTGACCGAGGCGACCAGCGTGAGCAGGATGAGGACGTACCAGCTGCGCCCGCCGCCCAGCTTGGCGCCGGTGATCGCCAGCTGCGGATGCGCGACGGGCGCGACGGGCGCTTCGCTGGCCATCAGAGGTTGAAGATGCGTTCGGCGTTGGTCTGGAAGAAGGCGCGCTTGTCCTCCGGGCTCAGCTCCATGTCGTCCTGCGCCGAAACCTCGTCGGGTTCGTACTGGTACGGGTAGTCCATGGCGTACATGATCCGTTCCATCCCCAGCACTTCCTTGCAGAAGCGGATCGCCGGCGGGAACGCCATGCCCGAGAAGGTGACGAACACGTTCGTCTTCAGATAGGCCGAGATCGCGCCGAGCTTCAGCGGCTTCAGGAACTCGTACCGGTTCGACCTCACACCCGCTGCATGCATGTAATCCAGGCGGTACGACCAGTAAGGCAGCGCCTCACCGCCATGGCCGACGATCAGCTTCAGGTTCGGAAAGCGATCGAACACGCCCGTCACGATCAGCCGCAGCAGGTGCAGCCCGGTATCGACGCCGAAGCCGTACACCGCTCCGTCGAGCCCGCGTTCCAGCAGCGGCGCGATCAGCCCCTTCGATGGCCCCTGCGGGTGCAGGTAGATCGGCGTGCCGAGCGCCTCGGCGGCCTCGAAGATCGGGAAGTACTTTTCGTGATCGGTATATTCGCCGTTGACGTGGCCGTTCAGGATCACCGCCTTGAAGCCAAGATCCGCGCCGCGCTGGATCTCCCGCGCGGACCATGCCGGATCGGCCGGGGCGATCGCCGTCATCCCCACGAAACGGTCGGGATGTGCGCGGCACGCCTCCGCCAGCTGGTCGTTCGCATCCGTCGTCAGCGCCTTGGCCTCGTCCGCCTGGAAGACGTGGGTGCCAGGCGCGGTGAGGGCGATGATGCCCTTGTCGATCCCCGCCGCATCCATATCGGCCAGGCGCTTGGTGCCGAGCGAGAGCAGCCCGTCGCGGATCTGCACGCCGCGCGCGGAAGGCGAGCTGGAATAGAAGCCCCACAGGCTGGCGAAACCCGGATCGTCGAACCCTTCCGCGACGAGCCGCATATAGGCGTCGAGTACGCCCTGGGTGATGAATGCTTCCTCGGTGGCGATGCGCAGATAGCCCTGGGCACCGCCGGTCTTCAGTTCGGTCATGTCTTCGCTCCGAATAGGTTCCTGTACGCTCAGGCCTGGTGAATGGCCTTCGTGACGAGGCAGGCCTCCAGCCCCTCGGGTCCGTCCTCGGATCCGTGGCCCGAATCCTTGACGCCACCGAAGGGGGAGTCCGCGCCGCCGATGCCGACGGTGTTGATGCCGATCATCCCGCTCTCGATCGCATCGCCGAGCAGAAGGGCACGGCGGCCATTCTCGGTGAAGCAATAAGCGGCCAGGCCATAGGGCAGGCGGTTGGCCTGCTCGATCGCCTCGTCGAACGTCTTGAACGGGCGCATCAGCGCGATCGGGCCGAACGGCTCCTCGTTCATGATCCGCGCCTCCAGCGGCACGTCCGCCAGCACCGTCGGGCGGAAGAAGAAGCCGCCATCGCTGGTGCCGCCGCCCCGCGTCCCGCCGGCGGCAACACGTGCGCCGACCTTCACCGCATCCTCGACGAACGCCTCGATGGCATCCGGCCGGCGCGGGTTCGCCATCGGCCCCATGTTCGACGCCGCGTCCAGCCCGTCACCGACCTTCAGCTTGCCTGCCCGCTCGGCGAACTCGCGGACGAAGCGGTCGTAAATGCCTTCCTGCACGTAGAAGCGGGTCGGCGACACGCACACCTGGCCGGAGTTGCGGAACTTGTGCGGCACCAGCAGATCGAGCGTGCGATCGAGATCGGCATCGTCGAACACCAGCACGGGGCCATGCCCGCCCAGCTCCATCGTGGTGCGCATCATCTGCTCGGCGGCGAGCTTCGCCAGGTGCTTGCCGACGGGCACGGATCCGGTGAAGCTGACCTTGCGGGTGACGGGCGAGGCGATCAGGTGGCGCGAGACGGTGTCGGGCACGCCGAACACCATGCTGGCGACTTCCTTCGGCAACCCGGCATCCAGCAGCGCCTTCAGCACCTCGATCGCGGAGCCCGGCGCTTCCTCCGGCGGCTTGACGACGATCGAGCAGCCGGCGCCCACCGCCGCACCCAGCTTGCGCGCGGGATTGCCGATCGGGAAGTTCCACGGGCAGAAGGCCGCTATGGGGCCGACCGGCTCCTTCATCACCCGGCTGAGCGTGCCCGCCGGGCGCACGAGGACGCGGCCATAGATCCGCTTCACCTCGCCCGCGTAGAAATCGAAGAGGTTGGCGGCCATCATCACCTCGCCGCGGGCCTCGGGCAGCGGCTTGCCTTCCTCCATCGTGGCGATGCGGGCGACCCGGTCGATCCGCTCGCGCAGCAGCCGCGCCGCGCCGGAGAGCACCGCCGCTTTCTGGTCGGCCGGCGCCGCGCGCCAGATCCTGAAGCCGCGCGCCGCCGCATCCAGCGCCCGATCGAGATCGTCGGCGTTGGCCAGCGGCAGCGCGCCCAGCGCCTCGCCCGTGGCCGGGTTGACGACGATGTGGGTGTCGCGTCCCTCCGCGCCGATCCATTCGCCGTCGATGAAGAGCTTCAGTTCGGTGTCATAGCCTTCGGCCAACTCGTCTCTCCATTCAAATGTCAGGGTTTCGGCAGCAGTGCTGCGCCGTCAATCGTGGCGGGTCTGCCGTTCCGTCGCGGCGGTGGTGTTCCAGTCCCAGTCCACATCCAGATACTGGCCGGCAATCCGGTCCCAGCGTCCTTCCGCGATCGCGACGACCTTTTCGGCGCACTTGTCGAGCACCGGCCGGGGATCGACCTCATCGACCCATTTGCCGAGGATCTCCAGCATGCCCGGCAGATGCTCCTTTGCGCCGGGATCGTTGATCGTCGCGTGGGCAAATTCGGTCGGCGCGTCGCCGGGCTGGAGGGCGAAGGCGCGCACCCCCTTGTCGCGCGTCTCGGCATCGAGGTGCTCGGTGAACTTCACCTGCGCCGACTTGCCGACGACATAGGCGGACAGGCCCGGCTGGAACATGATCGCGGCGCGACTGGCGATGTTGACGATCCGGCCGCCGCCCCGCGCCAGCATCCCCGGCAGCACCGCGCTGGAGAACAGCAGCGGCGCATAGAGATGGATCTTCTGTGCCTGCCACCACGCATCGGGATCCGTTTCCGCGATCGGGCCGTAGGGGCCGGCGATACCGGCATTGTTGACGAGAAAGGAGACCGGCCCGAACCGCCGGGAGACCGCAGCCACGGCATCGGCGACCTGCGCGCGATCGGTGACGTCGCACGTGACGGCCAGCGCGCGCCCGCCCGCCGACTCGATCGCGCCGGCCACCTCGTCGATCTGGTCGCGGCTGCGCGCGATCACGCCCACCGATGCGCCTGCCGACGCAAGCGCCATGCTGATCGCCCGACCGAAGCCGCGTCCCCCGCCGGTAACCAGTGCTACCTCGCCCTCAAGACCGCTCAATCCCGATCCTCTCCGTGATTTCGCTTCACCATGCCCCGCTGCTTTGCCATGTCAATCGAACTGCGCGCAGCCGCAGCAGCGAACCACAATGGCAGGGGGAGGGAAGGATGCAGGATCTCGAGGGGCGGACGGCGTTCGTCACCGGCGGCGTATCGGGCATCGGCCTCGGCATCGCCAAGGCGCTGGCACGGGCGGGATGCGAACTGGCGCTCAGCTATCGCAACGAAACCCACCGCGATGCGGCGATCGAATGGTTTGCGCAGGCAGGCTTTCCCGCGCCGCTGATGATCCGACTCGACGTGTCGGATCGGGCCGGCTTTGCCGCCGCCGCCGACGAGGTGGAGCATGCGTTCGGCAAGGTGCACATCCTGGTCAACAATGCCGGGGTCAGCGTGTTCGGGCCGACCGACGAGGCGACCTACGATGATTTCGACTGGATCATGGGGGTGAACTTCGGCGGGGTCGTCAACGGCCAGGTGAGCTTCATCCCGAAGATCAAGGCGCATGGCGAGGGCGGGCACATCGTCAACGTCGCATCGATGGCCGCGTTCATCGCCGGGCCGCAGGCGGGGATCTACACCGCGTCCAAGTTCGCCGTCCGCGGCCTCACCGAATGCCTGCGCTATAATCTGGCGCCGCATAATATCGGCGTTTCGCTGATGTGCCCCGGCCTCACCCGCACCAACGCCTGGGATTCGGCGCTGAAACGGCCCGATCAGTTTGCCGACAGCGGGCTCGGCAAGGTCGACGAGGCGGAACTGGCACAATTCGGCACCGGCTTCGATCTGGGCATGGATCCCGAGGAAGTCGGCGAGAAGACGGTGCAAGGCATCCGCGACAACAAGGGCCTGATCCTCACCCACCCGGAGCATGGCCCCGACATTCAGGAAATATACGAAATGACGATGGCCGCGTTGCCCCAGGGCGATGTGCCGGAGGGGCGGCTCCACATCGAGCACCTCCGCCGCGAAGCGAACAAGGCGGCCGCGGCGGGCACGAAGATCGCGCTGGGCGATCTTACCTGATCCCACGCGCGCGGGCGGGGAGCCAGCCGACCGTCCGAGTGAAGTCACATCGGATGAGGTTCCCCGCTCCCGCGGCCCGACGATAGGTAAATCCCGTCTCCGGATCGATGTGCGGGAGTCGGGGCATGAGCGAAATTGGTGACGCGATCACGGACGTTCGACGGGCGCAGACGTGGACGGAACGGCTGTATTTCGTCTCTCCCGTGGCCGAGGCGCTTCTCAAGCAGGTCTGGGGCGTCACGGGCATCGGACGGCGCAAGGCCGCCGGCGCGAACGATTCGGCGGCGCATGGCACGGATCGGCGCAATGCCGCCGCGATGGCCGCCCTCGGGATCGATCCCGGCGTGGCCCGGCTTGCGACCGGGCCGTTCGCCGGGATGCGTTACTTCACCCGCTCCACCGGGAGCCTGCTCGGCCCCAAGCTTCTGGGAAGCTATGAGGAGGAAATCGCACCCTGGATCTCCGAAGCGCTGGCGGCCCGCTACGATGCCGTCGTCGATGTCGGTTCGGCCGAGGGCTATTATGCCGTCGGGTTCGCCGTCGGCAGCCCGGATACCGCGGTGTTCGCCTATGACGTCGATCCGAAATCGCAGGAGTTCGTCCGTGCCCTCGCCGCGGAGAACGGGGTCGCGGGCAGGGTGACGATCGGCGGCTGGTGCGATCATTCCGAGCTGGAGGGAAGATTGTCCGGCGTCGACCGGGCGCTGCTGATCGTCGACATCGAAGGATATGAGAACGGCCTGCTCGATCCGGGCAGGGTGCCCGCGCTGCGCCGCACGGATATCATCGTGGAACTGCACGAGCATGCCCGGCCGGGCGTGACGTCGCGCCTGCTCAACCGTTTCGCCTATAGCCACGCGATCGATGTCGCCTGCGCACGAACCGACCAGAGCAAGATCGCCGCAGCGGTGCGATCCGGCATGAGCCAGCAGACCGCGCAGGCGGTGGTGCCGGAAGGGCGCCGCCTGCCGCAGCTATGGCTGAGGATGCGATCCTATCCGGGCTGATGCCCGCGACCCAGGCGGCAGGATCGGGGGTCAGGCCCGGGCGGCTGCCTCAAGCTCCGCCTGCGGAACCCACCAGCCATGGACCTGCGGGCGCATCGGCACGGGCACGGGCACCGTGGCGATCGGGCCCTTGGCGATGTCGCTCGCCTCGATCACCCACAAGGCCGATTTGAAGCCGTCGCCCGCGCGCTCGTCCACCACCGCCAACAGCCAGCCGCCATGGCCGGGATCGGAGGAGGGGACGTGGACGGGTTCGTTGATCGCCCGCGTCGGGCCGAGGCCCAGCGCCTCCAGCCGGCCGTTGCCGGGTTCGATCCGGAACAGCGTGTTGCATGCCGTCTCGACCGGGCCGGCGGGGATCGGCGGGCCCTGGTTCGGATCGTAGGTGATGTACCAGCCGTGGCCGTAGGGGCGTGCCTGATCCTTGCGCTCGATCATCGGCAGGTCGCCGGGCGGGCCGACGACCCGTTCCGTGATCGCCTTCGCCTCGAGATCGATCGTCCACCGGCTGAGCGAGCTGCGGACCGTGCTCTGGTGGCGATCGATGCCGGAGGCGCTGCGGATGAACGGGAAGGCGTTGGTGTCCGACAGGCAGACGTCGATCTGGATCGCGCCGTTATCGTCGAAGGCATTCATGAAGTGGTAGGCGTGGACCCCGGCCGGCCCTTCGATCCACACCATCTCGTCCACCTTGCCATAGCGCGGCATGATGCCGATCCAGCTGGGTGCATCCTGCTGATGCACCCAGTGCGCCCCGCCGGCCTTCAGGCGATCGAGATCGGCGGTGGTCGGAAAGAGCGGGAAGATGGCGAATTTCTCGGTGATCGCGAAATCGTGGACCATCGCGGCATATGGCGCCTCGAACCACTGCTCGGATTGCAGCTCCCCGTCCGGGCCGACGATGAAATAGGCGATCTGCCGGCTGGCGAGCCCGGCGGCCTCATAGCCATAGGCGAACATCTCGTTCGTCTCCGGATCGATGCGGGCGTGCGCCGTCATCGTCTCGGATTTCAGCGCCCCGTTCCAGTCCCAGCGGCCGATCGTTTCCAGCGTGATCGGATCCACGCGGTAGGCGCGGCCGTCCTCCTTGGTCATGTAGAGCCGGCCCGCGTGCCAGATCGGGGTGGTGTTGGCGACGGTGCGGTCTACCCCGGCGACGGAAGGATCGTCCGTGAAGGGGTTGCGATACTTGCCGAAAAGGGACCGCCGCGCCTTGCGCTCCGCCTCGAACCGCTCGGTGCGGACGTACCGGGTCGTATAATCGACATGGCCGTCCTCGATCAGGAAGCGGCCGACCATGCCATCGCCGGAGAGCACGTTGTCATCCTCCCCCAGCATCGGCGGGTGCGCGGGATCGGGCACCGCGCGGAAGAAGGCACCGGCGATCTCGGCCGGGATTTCCCCCTCCACAGGCAGGTCGCGGATGTCGATCTCCATCCGCACCGGCGCATTCAGGCCCTGATAGTGCAGGCTGGGGGGGAAGGCGCGCGCTGCCATCGTCATGTTCCTCGCATCGTCTCGCACACGTCCCGGCATCTTCCGGGATCGTCTCGTTCGTTACGAAGATGCCATGGTGCTGGCGGACGTGCAATCGCCAACGCCCCCATGCGATTGACGCGCGTCAACGCGGGCGCCTATCTGGCGCACGAAGATCGTGGAGACGATGCGTGCAGAAAGTCTATCCCGATGCCCGGTCCGCGCTGGACGGGCTGCTGTTCGACGGCATGACCATCTGCGCCGGGGGTTTCGGGCTGTGCGGCATCCCCGAACGGCTGATCGATGCGATCCAGGCCTCCGGCGTCACCGGGCTGACGGTCGCGTCGAACAATGCCGGGATCGACAATGAGGGGCTCGGCAAGCTGCTGCGCACCCGGCAGGTCGCCAAGATGATCTCCTCCTACGTGGGCGAGAACAAGGAATTCGAGCGCCAGTATCTGGCCGGCGAACTGGAGGTCGAGTTCTGCCCGCAGGGCACGCTGGCTGAGCGGATGCGCGCAGGCGGCGCGGGGATCCCCGGCTTCTACACCAAGACCGGGGTCGGCACGATCGTGGCCGAGGGCAAGGAAACCAAGGAGTTCGACGGCGAAACCTACGTCCTCGAACGCGGCATCCGTGCCGATCTGTCGATCATCAAGGGCTGGAAGGCGGACGAGAGCGGCAACCTGATGTTCCGCAAGACCACGCGCAACTTCAATCAGCCCGCCGCCACCGCCAGCTACATGACCGTCGCCGAGGTCGAGGAGATCGTGCCGGTCGGCAGCCTCGACCCCGATGCGATCCACGTGCCGGGCATCTACATCAAGCGGCTCGTCCTCGGCGCCCCCTACGACAAGAAGATCGAGTTCCGCACCGTCCGGCAGCGCGATGCGGGGCCAGCGACGGCCGGCAGCGAGGTGTGATGCGTCCGGTCGCGCTGGTGGCGGCGGGCCTTGCGCTGGCGGGGTGCACCCCGGTCGAGATGCGCCGCGTGTCCGTCCCCCCGGCCCAGGCGCTGCGTGCGGAGCCGCCGCAGTTGCGCGGCATGCAGTATCTCTACGGCTCGGGCGAGGGCGCGGCGATCAGCCGGCAGACGTGGAACGCGGTGATCGACCATGTGGCATCGCGGCTGGCCGGCAAGGATCGCAGCGGCGTCGTGCTGGCTGACGACGCCACGCTGGCGGCGCCGCGCTTCGTGTCGTGCGCGGGAAAACCGCCCGCTGCGGTGTTCGACGTCGACGAAACGGTACTTCTGAACCTGGGCGCCGAGGCAGACGATCTCGCCCGCGGCGCCAACAGCTTCGACGAAGCGCGGTGGGACCGGTTCGAGAAGACCGGCGGTGCCAGCACGGTCGCCGCACCCGGCGCCGCCGAGGCGCTGGCCAGGCTGCGGGCGATGGGGCTGACGGTGATCTTCAACAGCAATCGCAAGGCCGCCAACGCGGCGGAGAGCCGGGCGGCGATCGAAGCGGCCGGGCTCGGGCCTGCGGTGCACGGCGAAACCCTGTTCCTGTCCGGCGACGACGCTACCGGATCGCGCAAGGACATGCGCCGTGCGCGGATCGCGGCGCGTTTTTGCGTGATGGCGTTGGGCGGCGATCAGCTCGGCGATTTCAGCGATCTGTTCCGCAGCGTCGGCAGCGTCACCGCCCGGCGGGTGGCGACCGGCAGCCCGCCGGTCGATCGGCTGTGGGGGCGTGGCTGGTTCGTGCTGCCGAACCCGGTCTATGGCCCGGCGCTGGCGGGGGGCATTGACGACATCTTTCCCGCGGACAAGCGCTGGCGCGATCCAGCGGACAGCAATCGCAAGGAGCCGAACTGACATGCCCTGGGACCGCAACCAGATGGCGGCACGCGCCGCGCGCGAGCTGCAGGATGGCTTCTACGTCAACCTGGGCATCGGCATCCCGACGCTTGTGGCCAACAACATCCCCGCCGGGGTCGAGGTGACGCTCCAGTCGGAAAACGGGATGCTGGGCATCGGGCCGTTCCCGTATGACGACGAGGTTGATCCCGATCTGATCAACGCCGGCAAGCAGACGATCAGCGAGCTGCCGTCGTCGAGCTACTTCTCGTCGGCCGACAGCTTCGCGATGATCCGCGGCGGCCATATCGACCTGACCGTGCTGGGCGCGATGGAGGTTTCGGAAAATGGCGACATCGCCAACTGGATGATCCCCGGCAAGATGGTGAAGGGGATGGGCGGGGCGATGGACCTCGTCGCCGGGGTAAAGAAGATCATCGTCGTGATGGAGCACAATGCCAAGAACGGCGAAGCCAAGTTCATCCCGGCGTGCACGCTGCCGCTGACCGGCCAGAATGTGGTGGACATGATCGTGACCGATCTGTGCGTGTTCCAGCGGCCCGATCACCAGACCCCGTTCAAGCTGGTCGAGCTCGCCCCCGGCGTCACCGCCGACGAGGTGGCCGCCAAGACGACCGCGCATTATATCAGCTGAGCAAGGCCGCCGGTGGCGCGCGGCGCCGTCGCCGTCGCCGGCTTATTCCTCGGTGCGGATCAGCACCGCCTCGCCGATCAGCAGGAACAGCACGAACGGCGCCCAGGCGGCCAGAAGCGGCGGGTAGGCGCCCAGATTGCCCATCGCCAGCGCGAAATTGTCCGCCACGAAATAGGTGAAGCCGAGCGCCATGCCGATCACGGCGCGGATGAACAGCCGCCCCGATCGCGCCAGCCCGAAGGCGGCGACGCCGGCCAGCAACGGCATCAGGATCGCCGACATCGGCCCGGAGATCTTGTGCCACAATCCTGCCTCCAGCGGCCCGGTCGGGCGGCCCGCCTCGTGCAGTTCGGTGATGCTGTCGCGCAGCGATGCGAACGAATGTTCGTCCGCATCGACATCCGCCAGGGTGAACCGATCGGGGGTGATGCCGCGGCCGAAGATCAGCGTGGGCACCCGCGTCACCTTGCCGGAGGCGATGTCGAAGCTGCGGGCCTGCTGCAACTGCCACGCGGCGCCGACCTGCCGGGCAGCGGGCGCATCGACGATCGTCTTCAGCGTCCCGCCGGAGCGATCGTAGACGGTCACGTTGGACAGCCGCACCCCGGCGCCCCGGCCCGATGCCTGATCGACGTGGATCAGATCGTCCCCGTCACGCACCCAGACGTTGCTGGCGATGCCCCGGTCGGGCGGCAGCGGGCCGTAGCTGGCCGCCTGCCACGCGGTCAGCGTTGCCGTCGCCCGCGCGACGATCCGTTCGTTGAACATGAAGGAGACGACCGCCACGCCGATGCTGGCGACGATCAGCGGCGCCAGGATCTGGTGCGCGGAGATGCCCGCCGCCTTCATCGAGATGATCTCGCTGTTCTGGTTGAGCGTCGCCAGCGTGACGAGCGTGCCGAGAAGCACCGAGAAAGGCAGGAAGCGGGCGATGATCTGCGGCGCGCGCAGCGCCACGTATTGCCACAGCTGGGCATCGCCATTGCCCGGATAGGCCAGGATGTTGCCGGATTCGCCGAGCAGGTCGAGCGCCTGGAGGACGATCACCAGCGCGGCCAGCACGGCCAGCGTCCGCACCAGGAAGGTGCGCGCCATGTAGAACGTGATCGTAGGGGAGGAGAGCAGGCCGAGGATCATGCGGATGCCTGTATGGATCGACGGCGGCGGCCGATCCAGCGCCGGAAGGCGGAGCCGATCACGGCGGCGCCCCGTTCGAGCGCGCCGATCGGCTGTCCGCCGGGAACGTGGGCGAGGGTGCGGTACATCCACCAGGTGAGCGCCGCGAACCCCACGAACGGCACCCACAAGGCAATTGCCGGATCGACGCCGCCGCGCGCGCCGAGCGCCTCGGCATATTCGTTGATCTTGTGCTGGGTGACGATGATCACGATCGACAGGAACACGCCCAGTGCGGACGAGGATCGCTTCGGCGGTACGGCCAGGCTGACCGCCAGGAGGGGCAGCAGGAACATCGTCGCCACCTCCACCAGCCGGAAGTGGAAATTGGCGCGCAGCGTGTTGCGGGTTTCCTGGGTGGTTTCCTTCTGGCGCGCGACCCGGACCAGTTCGGGCATGGTCAGTTCGGCATCGCGACCGCCACGCCGGCGGAACGCCTCGCTTTGCGGCAGATCGATCGGCAGATCGTGGGCGACGAAGCTCAGCACCCGCGGCGTGCGGAAGCCCGGCGCATCGTTGACGAGAACGCCTTGCGACAGCCGCAGGATGATCGTGTTCGGATCGTCCGTCGCCAGGAACTGGCCGCGCTCGGCCGTCACCGCGACGGATTTGCCGCCGGCCGTCTCGGTACGCACGAACAGCCCCGTCAACTCGCGCCCGCCGTCGCGGCTCTGTTCGACCCGCAGCGTCATCCGCTTGCCCAGCCGCGAGAACTCGCCGACCTTTATCGACGCGCCGAGCGCGCCGGAGCGCAATTCGAACCGCAGCCCTTCATAGGCGTAGCGCGCATAAGGCTGGACGAAGCCGACGATCGCCAGGTTGAGCAGCGCCAGCGCGGCTGCATAGGCATAGGGCACGCGCAGCAGCCGGCCGTAGCCCATGCCGACCGCGCGAAACACGTCCAGTTCCGACGAGAGCGCCAGCTTGCGGAAGGCGAGCAGGATCCCGAGCATCAGCCCGATCGGGATGCCGAGCGAGAGATATTCCGGGATGAGATTGGCGAGCATCCGCCAGACGACGCTGACCGGCCCCCCTTCCGATGCCACGAAGTCGAACAGGCGGAGCATCTTGTCGAGAATCAGCAGCATGGCCGCGACGATCAGCGTGCCCAGCAACGGCACCGCGATCAGCCGGGCGAGGTAGCGATCGATCAGGCTGCCAATTCTCAAGATTCGGACGCCTCATCACCATGTTTTGGCCGCAAACGAAGCCGACTTTGGCATCGTGAATAACGGGGCACGGCTCCGCGCCGTTCGGGCGCGGCCGCTATAGCTGCCGGAGGTGTTGAGGTCATGTCGAAACTGATTGCTCTCTTTGCGGCGTCCACCCTGGCGCTCGTCGCCCCGGCGGGTGGCGTGCAGGCGGCGGTCGGGCCCGATGCGGCGGCCTGCCGGCCGGGCGTCGACACGTCGGCGGTACTCGTCCGTGTGTTCGGCTTCAAGGCGCGGACGGGCATGTTGCGCGTCCAGGTCTATGGCGACGAGCCCGGCGATTTCCTCGCCAAGGGGCGCAAGCTCAAGCGGATCGACCTGCCGGTGAGCCGTTCCGGGCCGATGGACGTGTGCGTCGCGCTGCCGCGTCCCGGCAATTACGCGATCGCGGTTCGCCACGATATCGACGGCAGCGGAAAATCCGGCTGGAACGATGGCGGTGGCTTCTCGCGCAACCCGCACATCTCGATCACGTCGCTCAAGCCGCGTTTCCAGGATGTGGTGATCGGTGTCGGCCCGGCGCCCAAGGCGATCGACGTCGTACTGAACTACCGACAGGGGCTGTCGATCAAGCCGCTCGCGATGGGAATTTAAAGAATGCCGCGCGTCGCCTTGCTCTCCAATCCCCGATCCACGGGCAATCGCGCGCTGCTGCCGGCGGTGCGGAGTTTCTGCGCCCAGCACCCCGACATCTTCCATTACGAGGTAGAGGATGTCGACCAGATCGGGGAGGCGATGCGCACCATCGCCCGCATCCAGCCGAGCGTTCTGGTGATCAACGGCGGCGACGGAACGGTGCAGACTGCTCTGACCGAGATCTACCATTCGGGCCATTTCGGCGATACGCCGCCGCCGGTTGCGGTGCTGCCCAACGGCAAGACCAACCTGATCGCGCTCGATCTGGGTGCCGCGGGCGATCCGCTGGGGGCGCTTGCCCGAGTTATGCAACTGACGCGCGAGGGGCGGCTTGCCGATCATATCGTGGCGCGGGAACTGATCTCGCTTTCCGACGGAGAGGCGGGGCAGGCCGGTGCGCGCCCGGTACTGGGCATGTTCCTGGGCGGCGCGGGGCTGGCCGATTCGATCCTGTTCTGCCGCAACAAGGTCTATCCGCTCGGTTGGCCCAACGGGCTCAGCCACGTGCTGACCGCGTTCGCCGTGATCCTGTCGCTGGTGTTCGGCATACGGGCGGCATTTCTGCCGCCGCGGCCAAGCCATGTGAAGGTGTCGCTGCTGCGGCAGGGGCAGTTGCAGGGGCATTTCTCGGTTCTGATCGTCACCACGCTGGAACGGCTGCTGATCGGCACCCGCACCACGGCATCGCATCGGCCGATGGATGGCGTGCTGAAGCTGATGCTTGTCGATCACCGGCCATTCTCGCTGGTGCGGGCGATCGCAGCGGGCGTGATGGGCCGGCTGGGTCGGCAGCGTATGTCCGGCATCCATGTCGAGCGCGGGGACGAGATCCGGATCGAGGGCGCCCGCCCCAGCGTCATCCTGGATGGCGAGATCTTCCGCGCCTCCGAAGGGCGGCCGATCGTGTTGACGCCGACCGCGCCGGTGCCGTTCCTGCGCCTGGCCGCCTGATCGCATCACCAGGTGGAAAGTCTGCTCGCTTCGCTCGTCGCCGACGAACTCGCGGAGGCGGTGGATCCGCGGGTGGCGCGGATGGCCGCCGCCATCGCCGCGGCGCATGGCCGCGGCGCCACGGCGGTGCTGTTCTACGGTTCGTGCCTGCGCGCCAGCCAGCTCGACGGGCTGATGCTCGATTTCTACCTGATCGTCTCCGATTACGGCCATGCCTACGGTAACCGCGGGCTGGCATTGGCCAACCGCCTGCTGCCGCCCAATGTCTTCCCGTTCGAGGCCGATGGGCTGGTCGCCAAATATGCGGTGCTGAGCGAGGCGGATTTTGCCCGGCTGGCATCGTCGCGGACGCGCAACGTGGCGGTGTGGGCGCGGTTTGCGCAGCCGTCCCGGCTGGTCTGGTCGGCCAACGAGATTGCGCGGCGACGGGCGGTAGCTGCGGTGGCGCAGGCGGCTCCGGCATTGATCGCGGCAGCGCGGCCGATGCTGGCGGACAGTGTCGGCACGATGGAATTGTGGGAACAGGCGTTTGCGCTGACCTACGGCGCCGAACTGCGGGCCGAGCGGCGGGATCGCGCCGGATCCGTCGTCGCCTTCGATCCGGAACGCTATCGCCGCTTCACCGGCGCCGCGCTGATGGCGGCGGGCGAGCCGGCGACGATCGGGCGCGATGGCCGGGTGCGCTTCGTGCGGCCGCTTATGGAGGAAGACCGCCGTCGCGGCGCGCGCGAATGGGCGCGGCGGCGCCTGGAAGGCAAGCTGCTGACGCTTGCCAGGCTCGCCAAGGCCAGCGCCACGTTCGCCGGGGGCATCGATTACCTGGCGTGGAAGATCAATCGGCATGCCGGCACCGCTATCGCCATCCGCCCGTGGCAGCGCCGCCATCCGCTGATCGGCGCGATCAGCCTGCTGCCACGCCTCTGGCGCAAGGGCGCGGTCCGCTAGGCGCGGGCGATCGGTGGGCTGGATCCGACCGCCAGAACGGTGGCGGTGGCACGATCCAGTGCGGCGATGGTGAATGGTTTGCGCAACACGTCGCAGCCGGCAAGCTTCCCGCCATCCGCCGCCTCGCCGGCATAGCCCGTCACATAGAGCACGCCGACATGCGGGTAGAGCGGCGCGGCGCGGGAGATCAGCTCCGGCCCGGTCATCTCCGGCATTACCACGTCGGTCAGGATCAGCCGGATGTCGCGCCGCGCGTCGAGCATCTCCAGTGCTTCGATGCCGCCGGAGGCGCCCAGGGGCGCATGGCCGAGTTCGGCCAGCGCCTCCATCGTCGCGGCGCGGACACGCGCATCGTCCTCGACGACGAGGATCACGGCACTCGCCTCCTTTGCCTGGGCAGGCGGAGCGGCCGAATCGTCTGGAGGGGGCGCATCCCCGGCGTGGCCACGGGGGAGGTAGATCGATATCGTCGTGCCCGCGCCCAGAGCCGAGGCGATCGCCACCTCGCCGTCCGACTGGCGGGCAAAGCCGAACACCTGGCTCAGCCCCAATCCGGTGCCCTTGCCGGTCGGCTTCGTGGTGAAGAACGGCTCGAACACGCGCTCCATCACTTCCGGGGTCATGCCGCAGCCATCGTCGGTCACGGCGATCCGCACGTAATCGCCGCCGCTGATCTCGCCCACCTCGCCGTCGCGCAGCGTCACGTCACCGATGGTGATGGTCAGCCGTCCCTCCCCGTCCATCGCATCGCGGGCGTTGACGGCAAGGTTGAGGATTCCGTTTTCCAGCTGTCCGGGATCGCACCAGATCCGCCACGACGATCCGGCGAGCTGCGTCTCCACCCGGATCCGTTCGCCCAGCGTGCGGTCCATCAGGTCGGACATTCCGGCGATCAGGGTGGCCGGCGCGATCAGTTCCGGCAGCAGCGGTTGGGCGCGGGCGAAGGCGAGCAGCCGGCGGGTCAACGCGGCGGCCCGGTTGGCGCCCTCCATGGCATTGTCGATGTGGCGGCCGGCATCCTGCGGATTGAGCGCCAGCCTGCGCTTGGCCAGATCCAGCCCGCCCACGACAACCGCCAGCATGTTGTTGAAATCGTGCGCTATCCCGCCGGTAAGTTGCCCCACCGCCTCCATCTTCTGGGCCTGGCGCAGCTGCGCCTCGGCGCCGGCCCGCGTCTCCGCCTCGTCCCGCAGCGCCGCGTTCGTCTCGCGCAGTTCGCGGGTGCGATCGGCAACCGCCTGTTCGAGCAGGCCGGCGCGGTCGGCCGCGAACCGCGCGGCGCGATCGGACAGGCGGCCCTGGCCGATCGCGTGGATCACCGCCCAGGCCAGACCCGCCGCGCCGACCGCCAGTAGCAACCCGAGCAGGGAGAGCAGCCAGGCGAGCGTGTTGGCGCGCTCGCCCGAGCGCGCCGAGGTTTGCGCGCGGGCGGCCAGCATGCCGCGCTCCTCCTCCGCGACGCGATCGAGAAGGGCGTTGATCCGTGCGATCGATGGCGCGTTGCCGGCATCGTTGAACATGGACAGCGCGGTCCATCCCTGGCGGTATGTCGCGCGGAGCGCCGGTGCGGCGAGTTCGCCGCTGCGGGTGCGGTACAGGGCCGAAAGCTCGGAGACGCGGGCCGCCTGATCCGGGTTCGCGGCGGTCAGATGCTTCAACCGGGCAAGGAGACGACCGGCGCGCTGCCATTCCCGGTAGTAGATGACGCCGGTATCGCGATCGCCGCTGATGACGAAACGCCCGAGTGCCGCCTCCGCCCGCGCCATGCCGGCATCCAGCGCACGTGCGATAATGACGGTATCGTAGCTCTGACGTTCGCGCGTCAGATCGGCATCGCGATCCCTGTTGGAGGCGGAGACGAGCAGGACGAGCCCGACCAGCAGCGCCGCGGCGGCGACGGCGGCCGCGCCTGCCAGCCAGAGACGCCAGGGCGGCAGGCCATCGAGATCGTCGCCGATCGGATCGTCGTGCCCTACCGTCACCTACGTTCTGCCACCTCGCCGGCCAAATGGATCGCGGCTGGCCCGCGTCAGGAGAGGCAGCCCACCGCTCGGCCGGCAGCGGCGAACTTTTCCAGGATCTCGCCGACCTGATCGTCGGTATGTTCGGCGCACAGCGAACAGCGGAGAAGGAATGTGCCGGCAGGGGTGGCCGGCGGACGTGCCATGTTGACGTACAGGCCGAGTTCCAGCAGCGCCTGCCACATCCGCACCGTGGTATCCTGTTCCGGCAGGATCACCGCGATGATCGCCGACTGCGCCGTCTGCGTGCCGAGCGTGAAGCCGAGATCGCGCAGCCCCTGGTGGAGCCGGCGCGAATTCTTCCACAGGTGGGCCCGCTTTTCGCCGGCATGCATCAGCTTGCGGATCGAGGTGGCCGCGGTGGCGACGACGCTCGGCGGCAGCGAGGCGGTGAAAACGTAGGGCCGGCAGACGAGGCGCAGAACCTCGAACTTCGGATGGTTGGAGACGCAGAAGCCGCCGACCGTGCCGACCGACTTGGAAAAGGTGCCGACGACGAAGTCGATATCGTCCGAACAGCCCATTTCCTCGAACACGCCGCGGCCATGTTCACCGAAAAAGCCCATGCCATGCGCTTCGTCGCACAGGATCATCGCGCCATGCTTCTTGGCGACGGCAACCATCTCCGGCAGCGGCGCGACATCCCCCAGCATCGAATAGACGCCCTCGAGGACGACGAGCTTGCCGGGCTCCTTGGGCAGGCGGCCAAGCCGCTTGTCCAGATCCTCGACCGAGTTGTGGCGGAAGCGGACGATCTCGGCATTTCCCAGCCAGCAGCCGTCGTAGATCGAGGCGTGGCTGTCGGCATCGAGAATGACATACTCGCCCTTGCCGACGAGGGTGGAGATCATGCCGAGATTGGCCTGATATCCGGTCGAGAACACCATTGCGTGTTTCGTGCCGTAGAATTCGCGGAGCGCCGCCTCGCAATCCGTGTGCGGATCGTAGGTGCCGTTCAACACCCGGCTGCCGGTGGTCCCGGCTCCGAACTCGTCCAGCGCCTTCTTGCCCGCGGCGATCACGTCCGGATCGAAGGTCATGCCCATGTAATTGTAGGTGCCGAGCAGGATCGTCTTGCGGCCCTGGATCATCGCCTCGGTAGGCGAGGTGACCTGATCCATCACGATCGCGAACGGATCGCGCACCCCGGTCGCCAACAGCGCCTCGCGCTCGGCGATCAGCGGGTCGAATTTGGAAAACAGATCGCGTTCCGGCATCGCGGGGGAGAGCGGCTGGGTATCGTCGGCGGTCTGTGCGGCTTCGGTCATCTTGTCATCCAGCTTCGGTGGCCCGGGTGTCGACGGGCAGCGACACGGGCGATCAGGCCCTCAGTTTCTCGACGGCATCGACGAGCTGGCCGACGGTCTCGATCTCCGCCTGCATGTTCATCGTGATGATGATGTCGAACTCGTCCTCGATCGAGGCGACGAAGTCCATGACGGTCAGGCTGTCCCATTCGAGATCGCCGGCAAAGGTCGTCGCCTCGCCCAGCGCCACGCCCTTCTTGTTGAAGGGCTCGATCTGCCCGGCCACCTTGGCGAAGGTTTCGTCGCGTTCGCTCATCGTTGGGTCCTTAATATCGGTTCGGCGCGAATGCCAAGCGATTGCGGCGGGAAGGGGGCGCATGCCCGCTTCCGCAATCCGCGCGCGGCCGGCGACGATCCGACTGGGAACGATGATGTGCCGCATCTTGCGGGAATGGTGCCCGGCGGAGCCGCGGCCGGTCCGAGCCGGCGCGCCGCAGGCAGGTTGAGAATCCGGCAGGGCGGTGGGGCAATGGGTGCCGCGCCGGGCAAAGGCGGCGCGCTGTGCCGCGCCGCGTGCGTCTCAGCGATAGAAGACGTGGTCACCGAGCGTCGCGACCTGTTGGCGGCTGCGGAAGAAGCGGTTGGCTGACGCATAGGAGGCGCGGAAGAATAGCGCGCCGGGCGCGACGTCCGCCGCCTCGCCGCGACGGGCCTGACGCGAGACCGAAAGCGCGCTCTGCCACTGCGCGCCGCTGCGATCGGGATCGTAGGCGGCGGTGCGGAAGAACTGGCCGGGCTGGTTGGCGACACCGCAGATCGTGTCTGCAAAGCGGCCGGACTGTATGCGGTTCAGGATCGTCTGTGCGACGGCCAGCTGGCCGCGGCGGCTCTGGTTGCCGGCTTCGTGGTGGACCACCTTGGCCATGCATTCCAGCTCGGGATCGATGGCGGCGGTCTCGTCGGCATCCTCAGCGGCGATCTCCGCGCTGGCGGAGGCTTCGCCCGCACCGGGCTGCATCGCAATGGCGAGATCGACGGCGGTGAGCGTCTCATCCCAGATCGTCCGGGCCGGATCGGCCGGGGAGGACATCGTATAGGCCGCCTGCTGGAACAGGGTGGCCGGCAATTCAGCGGCAAAGGTCGTCGCGGGCGCCATCATGGCGGCACTGACCAACGACAGGGTGGCCAACGCAACGAAAGGCTTGCCGACTGAAAACATCTAGAACTCCGCTTGATGCGCAAAGCTTGTCCATCGTCCGCCACGAAAGATGCGGACGCGGATGTCTCCACGACTTGCCAAAGGGGGCTGATAGGAAAGTCGTCCCCCGACGACCGGATGCGCTCCCTCTGGATCGGGCGGGCGGATCGGTCAAACGGGCGACGACGAGTCGTTTCGGCGACGGGACGGCTCGAATGATTCGATGGAACCTGTCACACGATTGCTCGTCAGGGTTGGCGAGGGGCGGCTGTGCGACTCGGCCGGCGGCGCCGTGATCGGGCATTGGGGGCTGCGTGGACGTTCAGGTGGAGAAACCAGCAGCGCGGTCAGCGCCCGGCCCGGCATCGTCCATCGACGAGGCGCTCGTGGAAAATGCCACCATCGCCTTTCGCCGCGATCGCCTGCTTGCCGCGCTCGTCCTGATCGCCGGCATCGGGCTGATGCTGGCCTTGCCGTTCGCGCTGCGGGCCGGCGCCGAATTCTTCCTGCCGGTCACCGCCGCGCTGGTCATCGCCATCGCGCTCGTCCCGCTGCTGGAGTGGCTGGAACGGCGGCGCGTGCCATCGCACCTGGCCGCCCTGGTCTGCGTGCTCCTGTTCCTCGTGGCGGCGAACGTGGCGGTCGCGGCGATCATCGTGCCGGCGGCGGACTGGGCGACGTTGCTGCCGGCGCGGATCGGCCTGATCCGCAGCAACCTGTCTCCGCTGATCGACATATATGCGGCCGCGGAGCGATTCCTGAACGAGGCGCTGAAGACGATGGCGCGGCACCCCGCGACCGCGCCGCGGACGGTGGCGCTGGAGACGCCGAACTCGCTGCTCGATCTGATCGCCACCTCCGCCCCGGCCGCGCTGATCCAGTTCTTCTTCGCGATCCTCGTCGTGTTCTTCTTCCTGTCCGGATGGACGCGGATGCGGCGGCGGACGATCACCGGCCGCGCAAGCTTTTCGAGCGCGATGACGACAGCGCGGGTAATTCAGGAGATGGTGGACGCGACGTCCGCCTATCTGGGGATGATCACGCTGATCAACGTCTCGCTCGGCATCGTGCTGTCCGGCGCGTTGTGGGCCTATGGCATGCCGACGCCGTTGATGTGGGGCGGCATCGCCACGCTGCTCAACTACATCCCCTATCTCGGCCCGATCGCGGTCGCCCTGCTGCTCGCGCTGGGCGGGCTGATGACCTATCCCGATGTCTGGTACGCGCTCGTGCCTGCCGCCCTGTTCGTCGGCATCCACCTGATCGAGGCCAATCTGATCACGCCGACGCTGGTCGGCCGGCGGCTGACCATCAACCCGCTGCTGATCCTCGTCGCGCTGAGCTATTGGGGGTGGGTGTGGGGGACGACGGGGGCGCTGCTGGCGGTGCCGCTGCTCATCATCCTGAAAACGGTGCTGGATGCGGCGGGCAAGCCCGACATTGCGGGTTTCCTGTTCGACGAGGGGACGCTCACGTCCGCCGCTCCCGAGGAGCCGCTGGTGGTTACCGAACCAAGAAGCGACGGATCGCCGCAGCGGACTGCTTGACAGCCCACGGACCCTCCCTTAGTGGCGCGGCTCCCAAGCGGGTGTAGCTCAGTTGGTTAGAGCGCCGGCCTGTCACGCCGGAGGTCGCGGGTTCGAGCCCCGTCACTCGCGCCATCCCCTTGCGGGTGGTGGCGCCGCCGCTCAGGGGTTCGCCGTCACGACCCGCGGCCCAGTTCCATCCAGTGCAGCAGCCGCTTGAGCGGCAGGATCCAGATCCAGGCGACGCCGGCGACGGTGTAGAACACCGCCTGCGCGTACCACGGCCAGACGCCGACGATTCGCGACGCCGACGCGATCAGCACCGTCCATGCGACGATCAGTACCAGGATCAGGAGCATGCCCGCCGGCTTGCGCCAACTCGGTTCGGAGGGGGGTGGCATCATGGCGCAATCCATTCGCGTTCGGTGGCAATCCCGTGGAGCGGCATGTCCCACGGGTCGGTCGGGATAAGATCGACCTCCTGCACAGACCATGCGAGCCCGATTCGCCGCGCATCCGGATTGGCCGCGAAGGCGCGATCGTAGAAGCCCGCACCCTGGCCGATCCGGCCGAGCGTGCGATCGAAGCCGAGCAGCGGGGTGAGTATCAGGTCGGGCCGGCAGATCTGCGCCATGGCCGTCGGCTGGGTAAGCCCGAGTGGGCCAGGGACGAGTTCTTCGCCCGGTATCCAGCTGCGGAAGGTCATCGGCTCCTCGCGGCTCTCGATCCGCGGCAGGGCGGTGCGCAGCCCCATGCCCGCCGCGTGCAGCAGGATCTCCAGCGGGTCGATCTCGCCGCCGGTCGCGACATAGGCGCAGACGATCGTCGCGCCTTCCATGTGGGGGAGCAGCCGGAGCACCAGGCCGCGGTACAATTCGGCGGTCTGGCGCGGATCCAGCGAACCGAGGAACGCCCGGCGGCGGGCGCGCAGCGCGCGGCGAAGCGCCGCCTTGTCAAGGAAAGTGCGGTCCGTGGCAGCCTCGCCGGTGGGCGCGTTCTCCATCGGATCCTGACCTTGACAGTGATGCGCAACGGGGCGGGGTGGCGGGACCGCCGTGGCCGTTTGCCTGATTATCCTCTGACGCCTGTAACGTCAGGTGGGAACCATGTGCGTCGGGCCAGGGCCCGGGCAGGGACAGCTCCCTAGGATGATGAATAGCCTCAGGGATTATCGTGGCTCGTACCGGGCAGTGCCCGCCACCCCCAACCTAGGCCCGCACGCCGCCGTTCTCAAGCCTCGTCGCGAGCGATTCGACGCGCGATGCGAGTTCTTCGACCACCATGATCGCCACTTCGTCGTCGATCACCGCCGGTGGCGGTGGCGGCGGCGCCGGCTTGGCCAGTTCCTCGCTCAACTGATCGGCGAGCAGCAGGGCGGCGAACAGGAGCTGGCGCACCTCGTTCAGCCCGCCCATGCCGCGCGCCGCCTCCGCCACCTTGCTGTCGACCATGTCGGCCAGCACGCGCAGCCGGTCCTCGTCGCCGTCGCGGCAGGTGAGTTCGTATTTGCGCCCGCCGATGCGGACCTCGACCTCAGCCATGCGCGGTCTCCGCCGCGGCGGGCTCGATCAGCGCATCGAGCCGCTCGATCGCGGCGCCGGCGGTGGCGCGAAGCCGTTCGTGCCGGGATTGCAGCCCGGCGAGTTCATGGGCCAGCGAGTCGCGTGCGGCGTCGCCTTCGCCGGCCGATTGCGCCAGCGCGGCGCCCGCCGCCTCGGCGCGCAGCAGCGCCTGTTCCAATCGGCCCAGGGCCCGGATCATTCGTTCATCAGACATTGGCGGGGGCATAGCATGGCTGGCGAAGGCGGCAACATGACGCCGTGCCGTTCCGGGGCGAACCGCTCGTCGCGCAGCCCCTCGCGGTTGACGATCCGCGCCGCGCGGGACAATAGGGCGGCCATCCAGCCAGGGTCGAAACAATCGATCCTTCGCACCCCGAACACGAGCCTTGCCGCCAGCCATGACGATCGCCCCCAAGCAGCTCGCCAATGCCGTTCGTGCGCTGGCCATGGATGCCGTGCAGGCAGCCAATAGCGGCCATCCCGGCATGCCGATGGGCATGGCCGATGTCGCCACGGTGCTGTTCACGCGATACCTGAAGTTCGATCCGAAGGCGCCGAAATGGGCCGATCGCGATCGCTTCGTCCTGTCGGCCGGCCATGGCTCGATGCTGATCTACGCGCTGCTCCACCTCACCGGCTACAACCGGCCGACGATGGCGGATCTGGCGAACTTCCGTCAGCTCGGCAGCCCTTGCGCCGGCCACCCGGAGAATTTCGAGCTGGAAGGCGTCGAGGCGACGACCGGCCCGCTCGGCCAGGGGCTGGCGATGGCCGTCGGCATGGCAATGGCGGAGCGGCACCTGAACGCGCAGTTCGGCGACGATCTGGTCGATCACCGCACCTGGGTGATCGCCGGCGACGGCTGCCTGATGGAGGGCATCAACCACGAAGCCGCCGGGCTGGCCGGGCACCTGAAGCTTGGCCGCATGAACGTCCTGTGGGACGATAACCAGATCACCATCGATGGCGCGACGTCGCTCTCCACGAGCGAGGACATCGCCGCGCGCTACGCCGCCTATGGCTGGCATACCGTGGCATGCGACGGCCACGATCCCGAGGATGTCGCCCGCGCGATCGAGGAGGCGCTGGCCGATCCCCGGCCGTCGCTGATCGCCTGCCGCACCATCATCGGCTATGGTGCGCCGAACAAGCAGGGCACCTCCGCCACCCACGGCGCCGCGCTCGGCGCGGACGAGATCAAGGCGGCGCGGCAGGTGCTGGAATGGACCAGCGAGCCGTTCGTCCTGCCCGACGACGTCACTGCCGCCTGGGCTGCCGCCGGCGACCGTGGCGCACCGCTTCGCGCCGAGTGGGAGGCGCGCGCCGCGGCCCATGCCGACGGCGCCGAATTCGCGCGGCGGATGCGCGGCGACTTGCCCGAGGGCTTTTCGCTGGACAAGCACCTCGCCGATCTGATCGCCAAGCCGCAGAAGCTGGCGACCCGCAAGGCATCCGAGATCGCGCTGGAAGCGATCAACGCGGATCTGCCGGACACGGTCGGCGGGTCGGCCGATCTGACCGGATCGAACAACACCAAGACCAAGGCGCAAAAGGCGTTCACGTCGGACGATTATGCCGGCCGCTACGTCTATTACGGCATCCGCGAGTTCGGCATGTCGGCGGCGATGAACGGCATGGCGCTGCACGGCGGCGTGATCCCGTATGGCGGCACCTTCCTGGTCTTCTCCGATTATTGCCGCCCGGCGATCCGCCTGTCGGCGTTGCAGCAGGCGCGCGTCGTCTACGTCATGACGCACGATTCGATCGGGCTGGGCGAGGATGGCCCGACGCACCAGCCGGTCGAACACCTCATGTCGCTGCGGCTGATGCCGAACCTCGACGTGTACCGGCCGTGCGACACGATCGAGACGGCCGAGGCCTGGGCGCTGTCGCTGGCGAAGGCCGACGGTCCGTCGCTGCTGGCGCTGACCCGGCAGAACCTGCCCCAGGTGCGCACCGACGTGAGCGAGAACCTGACCGCGCGCGGCGCCTATCGCCTGCGCGCCGCGACGGCCGAGCGCCGGGTGCTGCTGATCGCCACCGGATCCGAGGTCGAGATCGCGCTGGCCACCGCCGACTTGCTGGAGGCGGACGGCATCGGTGCGGACGTGGTATCGATGCCGTGCTGGTCGCGCTTCGATGCGCAGCCGCAGGCGTATCGCGACGAGGTCCTCCCCGATCTCCAGCCTGAGCAGCTGCTCCGCGTCTCGATCGAGGCGGGTAGCACGATGGGCTGGGAGCGCTACACGATGACGCGCGGCCTGCGCTTCGGCGTCGACGGGTTCGGCGCGTCGGGGGCGATCGAGGCATTGTACGAGCATTTCGGGCTGACGGCCCAGGCGATCGCGCCGAAGATCCAGGCGACGCTTCGCGAACTGCAGGAGAAGTAGAGATGGCGGTCAAGGTTGCGATCAACGGTTTCGGGCGGATCGGGCGCCTCGTCGCCCGTGCCGTGCTGGCCAATCCGGACAGCGGGCTCGAGCTGGTTGCGATCAACGATCTGGCCGATGCCAAATCGAACGCGCTGCTGTTCAAGCGCGACAGCGTCCACGGCGCCTACAAGGGCGACGTTTCGGCCGACGGCACCGACCTGATCATCGACGGCAAGCGCATAAAGGTGACGGCCGAGCGCGATCCCGCCAACCTGCCGCACGCGGCCGACGGCATCGATATCGCGCTGGAGTGCACGGGCTTCTTCACCGACCGTGAGTCCGCCGGCAAGCACCTGTCGGCCGGCGCCAAGCGCGTGCTGATCTCCGCCCCGGGCAAGAATGTCGATCTGACGGTCGTTTACGGCGTCAACCATGACAAGCTGACGGCGGAGCACAAGATCGTCTCCAACGCCTCGTGCACCACCAACTGCCTGGCGCCGATCGCCAAGGTGCTGAACGACGCGATCGGCATCGAGCGCGGCTTGATGACGACGATCCACAGCTACACCAACGATCAGCGGATCCTGGACCAGATCCATTCGGACATGCGCCGCGCCCGTGCCGCCGCGATGTCGATGATCCCGACGACCACCGGCGCCGCGCGCGCCGTCGGCGAGGTGCTTCCCGAGCTCAAGGGCAAGCTCGACGGTTCGTCGATCCGCGTGCCGACCCCGGACGTATCGGTCGTGGATCTGACCTTCACGCCAAAGCGCGACACGACCGTCGAGGAAGTCAACGCCGTGCTGAAGGCGGCGGCCGAGAGCGGCCCGCTGAAGGGCGTGCTGGAATATGTCACCGATCCGCTCGTTTCGATCGACTTCCTCGGCAACCCGCACTCCTCGTCCGTCGACAGCCTCGAGACGGCGGTGCTGGAGGGCAAGCTGGTCCGCGTGCTCAGCTGGTACGACAACGAATGGGGTTTCTCCAACCGCATGGTCGATACCGCGTCGGCAATGGCGAAGCTGCTCTGATCGTCGCGTTCGCGGGCCGATGACGAACGGGATGATGCGATGACTGCCTTCAAGACGCTCGACGATATCGGCGAGGTGACCGGCAAGCGCGTTCTGGTCCGCGAGGATCTGAACGTGCCCATGGACGGCGCGCGGGTGACGGACGATACCCGTTTGCGCGCCGCCGCGCCGACCATCGCCGAGCTGTCCGACAAGGGGGCCATCGTTCTGGTTCTGGCCCATTTCGGCCGCCCGAAGGTGCCTGCGCCCGAATATTCGCTGGCGCAGATCACCATGCCGCTGGCGCGGGTGCTCGGCCGCGAGGTTCGCTTCATCGACTGGGAGGGGGACACCGCAGCGGCCGTCGCGTCGCTTCGCCCCGGCGACATCGGCCTGCTCGAGAATACGCGCTTCTTCGGGGGCGAGGAGACGAACGATCCGGCGGTGATCGCGCGCTTCGCTGCCCTGGGCGATCTCTACGTCAACGATGCCTTCTCGGCCGCCCACCGCGCGCATGCCTCGACCGAGGGGCTGGCGCGGGTGCTGCCGGCCTTTGCCGGGCGGGCGATGGAGGCCGAACTGATCGCGCTGGA